>NZ_FXTU01000004.1:0-303538 GCF_900182735.1 Laceyella tengchongensis
TAAACATAGAAAAAACTCCTTATAGATTGTTTTTTATTGATTCGACAAAAAAGGCTGCTGACCCTGCCTTTCAAGGCAGTTTGTCAGCAGCCTCAGGATGGGAGAGATTTCCCATCCTTTTTGTATGGTTGTGAAACGCTTTATTCAGTGTGAATGACACGGTTGTCGAAAAACAACAAGGGTGCGTTTTGTTCCAAAGAGGGAATCTGTATGCCCCATGATTCGACTGGAGACAGATTGCAAGTATAGGACAGATAGCCGCCTACATGGGTTGCTCCTGCCTTGTCCGCGATTTTGACAATGAGATTGTCATGCAGGGGTTGAAATTTCATTAGACAATCAGAGAGCACTTGTATGTTGAAGGGGATAGTTATAAGTTCATTTATTATTGTGCTACGGACGACCGTGGATGCGGCCTTGCTTGTCCACTGCCACTGATTTGACAATGGTGCGGGCAAAGGGAGCACCGCTTGTAGTGGTTCCGCGGATATTAATGGTCAGGTTGTAGGTGCCCGCTGATGTGACCGGAATCTGGATGGCGCGGGAATCGATGGGGCCGCGTTTGCGGAGGATGATCCGTTCTTGTTTGGGGTTTGTGCGTGGATCGGGAATATATTGGATTTGCGCTTCTGTTTTGATTTCCTTGATCAGGTTGCGGTTTTTTCCTTTGTTGGTTGCAGTGACAAGGTATTCCGGAGCATAGGGTCTTTTTTGTTGTAAAGCGAGTTGGGCTGACAAGGGGGAGTTGAAGGTGGCGATCAGGGCATAGGCGCTTTTGCGGTCGGTGGAAGTGCGGATTTTCCAAGTGCCCGCCATCGGTTTGTTCAGCTGAGCGATATGTTGCCAAGCGCCTTTGAAAAGGGTTTGTTGGTCTTGCGTCACTTTAAACGAAGCTGGTTGCACTTGACCGTCAGGGCGGATGAGTTCTATGCGGTTGAGCGGGTGATTGCTCATCCAGTTAAGCGTGACGCTTTCCGTTCCGGGCTCAATCACAAGGGATTCCTCCAAGGTGCCTTCCTGTTCTCCGCCGGTAAGGTAGATATTGTTTTCTGCAAGGAGTGGAGAAACGCTTTCTGTCGTGTTATTGGCGGAAGCGGTTTGCCGGGTGGAGGTTAGATAGGGGCGGATCACATCAAAGGTCTCTTTCCCATGATAAATGGAGAGATGATCCCAATTTCCTGTTTTTATATGGTTGCCGTAGGGGAGCTTGGTGCTGCGCAAGGGCACGACGCCATCACTGTCTTCCAGCATGTAAAGTCCGCCAAACCAAGTCGGGGATAGGAAAGGGCCCCAGCTGTTACCAGCAACAGTGAAGTAAGCGTTTTCATTTATTTCCGGACGACTGTCGGTCTGGATGCGGAAAGATTGCATAACGCCGGTTTGTAGACTGTATACGGCTTCGTTTCTTGTGCCGAGCAGGGATGACAGCCACCAGACCCAGTCACTGTAAGCCAAGTCAGCTAGCGGACTGCCATAATGGGGTGAGCCGATGGTGATCACGTTGGACACCAAAGGGTGTTTGCCATAGTGAACCAGCGCGGTTTGCGTGTCGATGCCCCCTTTGCTGTAGCAGACCATGACCAACTTCTTGCCTGGGAAATGGTCGGCGATCTTCTGTAACTGTTCGGCAAGCATCTTGCCGTTGTTCCAATTGCTACGGGGATCGCCACCAGCATCATGCAACTCGACGAAAGCGGTTTCAAAACCAGACTCCCGTGCGCGCTGATACATGTCGTTCCCAGTGTGCCAGATGCTGGACGCGTTGAACAAGCCTTGAACGAACACAATGACTGGCTTGGCGGGATCAAGTTGGGGTGGAGCGGCACCGATGTAAACGGTTCCAGGAACGCCGGGAATACCGATCACGATCGGAAAAATCGAACCACCGTGTGATGTCGCTTGCGGGACGACCATGGAGAATAAAAGTAACAGGATGAGACAGCCGACAGCCCAAGTTTTTCGCATGTGCGCAATCCCTCCTTATTAGAAAAATATTGAATGTAACTGTATTATAACAGATAGATAATTTATTGTTAATATTCATATCCTTCTTATTTTTATAAAGAAGTTTACAAACATGGAGTGGTATACAATCTGACCAATGGATTGCTGAGGCAAGTTATTTCAACAGTTGGCTTTATAAGTGTCGATGGGTGGATGAAACAAAGGAGGGACCACAATTTAGCCAAAAGATGGTTTTGACATATCTTCTGGCGCGTCAGGATTGCCTGGGAAATAGAATTTATAGAATCGGTGGGAAAGAAGAGCGGATGCGCTCCAAAGCATGAATCGGTTGATAAACTAAAAAAGGCGAGTCTCTGTTGGGACTCGCCTATGCCACCCCATCATAAGAGATAGACGAACAAGATGCCGATGGTGGTGGCGACCAGATAGATTATTGACAGCAAGATGATGCTTTTCTTTCTGCTTTGGGTATAAGCTTCGTTTTTCTGATTGGACTGGGTCGCTCCCAAGCGGAAAGTGACGAAAAAGGCAATGAGGCATAGCAACCCGCACAGGATGATTGCAGCTGTAGTCATCATTGCGACAAGCTCCTTTATAATTGATAGGTTTACTCTCATTTAGTATATCATACCTAAACGCCTGTGCCCGCCCTTTTGGGTTCGGCTTTTTATCGGGGCGGCTTGATTTTTTAGGCTTCGTTTGGTTGGGCCGAAGGTTGTTTCGTTGTTTCCACTTTGCTATCGCCCATCAAGGCAATGGCAATGGCTGAGATGGCAATGGGAATCAAAGCCAGTAAAAAGGTATAGGTAATAGAGGAGGACATCGCATCTACGATTTTGTCCAAGACCATGGGCGGAATCTGTGCCCGCTCGCTCGCTTCAAAAATGGAACGCGCGTCATTGAGCTGGGCCGGATTGAAGGCGGCCGGGCCATGCATGTCTTTAAAAGCATCTGATAACTGATTGGTGAAGACTTTATTTTGGATGGTCCCGAATATGGTAATGCCCAGAGTCATGCCCAGCGATCGGAAGAACGAGTTGGTCGAGTTTGCCGATCCGCGGAAACGGGGCTCCATATTGTGAACAGTGGCTGTCGGCAGGAGTGAGAACGAAAAACCGACGCCGAAGCCGACCAGAATCATGTAGGCAGTCAACAACCAACGCGTTGTGTCAGGGGTCATCGTGCTCAAAAGGAACATACCCGACAGATAAGCGATGACCGATAGGATCATCAGGGTGCGGAAGCGGATTTTGGTTTGGAACACCCCAGCGACTGCGCTACCAGCCACTGACCCCAACATCATCGGAGTCAGCACCAAGCCAGCGTTGGTGGCCGATCCACCGTACACGGCTTGCACAAAAATCGGGATGAACACGGTTAAGATCACAAACGTGGCGCCGTACAAAAAAGCGATCACTTGTGAAGTGGCGAACAGGCGCCGCTTAAACATCCAAAAAGAGATAATTGGATCGGAAGCTTTTCTTTCTGCAAAAATGAACAACAGGAAGAAGATCGCGAAGCAAGCGAACAACCCGATGATTTGGGTGGAATCCCATGCAAATTCCTTGCCTCCCAATTCCAGGGCGAACATCAGGCTGACGACGGCCACCACCAGTGTAATTGCGCCCCACCAGTCGATTTTCTGCTCTCTGTGTTCTGTTGATTCCTTATAATAGATGAAAATAAGAAACAGAGAAATTAAACCGAGCGGTACATTAACGTAAAAAATCCACTGCCAACTGATGTATTCAGTGATATATGCACCTAAAAGCGGGCCGAAGACGCTGGAAGTACCAAAAACGGCGCCCAAGAGTCCAGTCATTTTGCCCCGTTTTTCAGGCGGGAAGATGTCAAATACGATAGTGAAAGCGATGGGCATCAATGCGCCGCCACCAATTCCTTGGATTGCGCGGTAGATACTGAGCTGAACGATGCTTTGCGCCGTACCACACAAGATTGACCCTAGCAAAAACAGAGCCAAGCCCAAGATGAAGAAACGTTTGCGACCGTACATATCGGACAGTTTGCCGAAGATCGGCATGCCGGCCATCACTGTGACCATATAGGCGGAAGTGACCCAGACGAATTTGTCCAGCCCGCCCAGATCCGCCACGATGGTGCCCATGGCGGTGGCGACGATGGTATTGTCCATCGCCGACATCAAAATCGCCAACAGCAAGCCGGCGACGACTAGACGGAGATTACTTTCTTTGGAAACCATTTGTTTAGCTCCTTTTTAACCAGTAATGAAGTGATGAGAATATTTTATAGTTGGTTCGCCGATTCAGCAAGTGAAGGTGCCGCGTTGGCGGCTTGCCAAGAGCGGCGAAGGTGGGGGCATCACATGCCATAGAGGGGGAGGAGCGGGTGGTTATGTATCCGTTTGTCCGGGTAAAGATTGGCCTGATGAGTGTCACTTGCTCTTGAGTTATCCTCTTTAAAAAAGAAAAAAAGGCGTGACCAAGCCGGGGGTGTACTCCCCGGCGCATTTTATATTTTTTCCCGTAAATGGTTAAGAAACTCTATGTGATAATCATCCCGGCGCTCCATGGCTTCATCGAGATAGGCATTGATTTGCACTTGCAGATAGTGGGCTTCCTCTGCGGTGAGAATGATGTCAGGGTTGCTAAATTTATTCAAGATGGATGTGATCAATGACCGCTCTTGTCCGGCGTGGTTCAACGATCTCATCAATTTTTGGGCCAAGAAATACCGTTCTTTCAAATTGATGTAACTCATCAGGCTCCCTCCCTTTTGTCCAAATGAACGCAGGACAGGATAAGTTGTGACGTAACGCATCTTTTTCGTGAAATTCAATAAGAATAGTAGGATTTTAATCTAATATAAAGTAACTATCCGTTAGAGTCAATATTGATACAATTATCTTTATATACATAAGGATGTGTAAAAGGGGGCGGGCACGTGGTCTTCAGATTATTGCGGGAGACAGACGCCGAAGCGTATCGCGACGTACGACTGCGGGCGTTGCAGGAGGCTCCGGAAGCCTTTGGCAGTTCGTATGAAGAGGAAACGCAGTGGACAGTAGCCCAGTTTGCAGAGAAACTGGCGGTCACGCCGGAGCGTTGGATGTTGGGCGCCTTTGATGGGAAAGGCAAGCTGGTGGGAGTTATCGGATGGTATCGGGAAGCGCGATTGAAGATCCGGCATAAGTCCCATTTCGTGGCTGTGTATGTGGAACCGGAGCACCGGGGAAAGGGGATTGCCAAGCAGTTGTTGTCGCAGGCGATTGACCGGGTGCGGACAGAGACGGATGTAGAACAGATCCAACTGACAGTAGCAGCGGATTCCGCCGCGCACGCCTTGTACCGGTCAAAGGGCTTTGCGGAATTCGGGAGAGAACAGCAAGGGCTGAAAGTGGGAGAGGGTTATGTAGATTTATGCCATATGGTTTTGTATACAGAAAAATAAGCGGGTGGTTCAGGTGCAAGCATGGAGAGGCGCCTAAACCGCTTTTTTCTGGAGTTTTCGAAGAGCCTGTGCCGTGTGAGTCAATCGGAACAGCAATGAGATGGGATGGATTCCCAGAAAAGTGGGGGCAATCCATTGACGTGCCTTAGTGTGATGTGAAATGATGGGCGTGTTATGTAAAATTCTAAGAAATATCTCATATATCATGCATCAGATGACATGATTTGATGGGCTGTGATGAATGTGTTTGGCTGTGCGCTGATGGGAAAGAGCATTGCAATCCTATGGCGAGAAATACAGATTTTAAGTAAAGGGGAATCATAGATACTTATGACAGCATTGCTCCATGAATTAAAACAGATTGCATTAGAAGTGGAGGCTGGGGTTTCCGAAGAGAGGCGGAGAGAGTGGATTGAAGAATTGTCGCTAAAGTGTGGCGAGTGGATGGGCCATGCGGACGCAGAGGTGCGGTGGACGGCGGCGTCGATCTTGTATTGGTTGGGAATTGATGCCGAATATACGGGCGATTTGCTGGAAGTGCGGAAGGAGGCGCTCAGAGTGTTGCACGAGCATCCTCTTTTTTGCAATCCGGTGGCGGAAGCGCTGCTCAGTGGATGGGATGAGCTGGATTGGGGAGCATTGCATCATGCGTTTGGCACGGCGGAGGATGTGCCGATCCACTTGAAGGCGATGTGTGCGGAAGACGAACGGCTCCGTGAACGGGGATTGACTCGCCTGGTCGATCATGTGCGCCACCAAGGGGGTTACTGTCAAGCCCTTCCCTATGCACTCCGTTTTCTGCTTCGCTTGCTGGCAGAAGAATATCCTTATCCGGATACGCAAAAAGAGATCATCGGCGTGCTGTTGACTCGCTTCGTTGATGATGAGGCGATTGTTTACGGCAAGGCCGGGCAGGTGCTTCGGGAAGGGATGATTTTGTATCTCCCTTATTTAAACCATGAGGAATTGGTGGTTCAAGATCAGGTGATCACCTTGTTGGGGAAAGTAGGCAAGGATCATCCGCTGGCGCACCGGGCCTTGATGGATATCATCGAAAGGTCTCCTTGGGAATATCAGCAGTCGCTCGCTCTTTACGCATTTGGGCATTTGCGGCACTGGTCGCCGGAGCATGAACAGTTGGTGCATGATTGGCTCAGTTTTCACCCATCTCGTGATTGGCAACGGGATGCTGCAGCGGCGCTCATCTTTTACCACGGAGGCAAAGGCCCAGCCGCGGCTTGGCAGAATATCCTCGATTATTTTCTTCATTATGGGCATGAATCGTCGCCGTCTGATCAACTTTTTATCAACTGGTGGACGAATTACACTAGGGAATCCCTCCCAACTGATTTAGAAGAGATCATTTACCGAATCTCTGATTTATAACCTTTCTTTCTTTTTTTAGGGGTGGCTGGGTAAATACCATGCAGTGATGATCTTTTTATTGACCAGTCAGTTTTTTTTCTACTCACCGGATTTTTTTCTATATAAAATGGTGAAGAGCAATAATCTTTATATTAGTCAGGTGAGAAAAGATGAGCGATTTCCACTTTAAAGTGAATCTTAAAGGCATGATTGATCTGTTGTCCAATCACTTATACAGTACACCCCAAGTGTTTGTCCGCGAGCTGTTGCAAAATGCAGTGGATGCCATCACCGCCCGCAAACAGCTTGAGCCGGATCATGATGGGAAAGTGGGCATGGAGGTGTTTACCGCCGAGGAGATGGCGCCCACCTTGTATGTGGAGGACAATGGTGTCGGCCTGACAGAAGAAGAAGTGCACCGTTTTTTGGCCCAGATTGGACAGACGTCAAAGCGGTCGGAGTATGAGACGGATTTCATCGGTCGGTTTGGGGTGGGGCTTCTGTCCTGTTTTATCGTCAGTGAGGAAATCGTGGTGATCTCGCGTTCTATCAAAAGCGAAGAAACGATCGAGTGGCGGGGACGCCCGGACGGAAGCTATCAGATTCGCAAATTGACGCAGACGATGTCTCCGGGCACCCGCATTTATATTCAAAGCAAAGAGGGATTTGAGCGTTATTTTGCACCAGAGCGGGTGCAAGAGTTTGCAAGGTATTATGGAGAGTTTTTGCCGTACCCGATTTTCTTCTACGGGGAGAAAGCGATACGGCTGACAGCCGAACAAGCTCCGTGGGAGATGAGCTCTATCGATGCATTGGTGTATGGGAAAGAAAAGTGGCATGTCGACTTTATCGATGCGATTCCTCTACATTCACCGCTCGGTGATGCGCAAGGCATCGCTTACATTCTGCCGCATTCGGTCACTGTCAACGCCAAGCGAAAACACCGCGTTTATGTGAAACAGATGCTTTTGTCGGAGACGGTGGAGAAGATTTTGCCGGACTGGTCCTTCTTCGTTACCTGTGTGCTGAATGTGAATCATTTGAAGCCGACGGCCTCCCGCGAGGAGTTTTATGATGACGCGCTCTTGGAGTTGGTGAAAAAAGAGCTGGGCGATTGCATCAAACGTTATCTCCGACAATTGGCAGAACGGAAATCACCGCTACTGGGGGAGATTATTCGCGTTCATTATTCCTCCCTGAAACTGCTGGCGTTGGAGGATGATGAATTGTATGCGCTGTTCATCGACTGGCTACCCTTTGAAACGTCACTGGGCACGATGACGATGGGGGAGATCCGCCGCCTGACGCCAACGATCTGCTATACGCCGGGCGTGGATGAGTTTCGGCAGATCAGCAAAGTGGCCAAAGCCCAATCGCGTTGCGTGATTAACGGGGGATACATGTACGATCTGGAGTTGATTGAAAAGCTGGGGCGCGTGTTTCCAGACACCCATGTGGAACGGATTGATTCTGCGGCATTTACGCAAGGATTTACCGAATTATCCATTGAAGAGCGAGAGTTAGCCTATTCTTTCATCCGATTGGCCAATGCGGTGTTGTTGCCTTACCGGTGCAAAGCGGAGATTAAGAAGTTCTATCCCCATGATCTGCCGGCGTTGTACACGACAAGCGAAGAAGGGTTGTTTTTACGTATGGCTGAGCAAACCACAGAAGAGGCCAATCCCCTGTTTGCATCGATCATTGAGCGGGTGACGACAAATCAGGCCGGACAGGATTATGCTCAATTATGTTTTAACTTTGAAAATGAGATCATTCAAAAAGTGATTCGGGTGCAAGATCCTGAGCTGTGCCAGTTAATTGTGGAAACGCTTTATGTGCAGGCGTTGCTAATGGGTCATTATCCCCTGAAGTCGCAAGAGATGAGTCTGCTGAATAGCGGGTTGGTTCGTTTCATTGAACGAGGCTTAGACGCTTAGGAGGGAACAAGTGATGAAAGAACAATTTGACTCGTTGATGAAGCGAGCAAAGGATTTGCCTGACGGTGAAGCGAAAATCGCCCTGTTGGAAGAAGCGGTGCGGCTGGCCGACACGTACCAACAGACGGAACTTGGGTTTTCAGCCCGCATGGAGCTGACGAAGGCGACGGTGTATGCTGGCAGAGCGGACAAGGCATTTACGACGTTTGGTTGGTGCTTGGCTCACTATGACAAACAGCCCAAGGCGTACAACAGCCTGGCTGTCATGTGGCAGTATAAATGGATTGTGGACAAGCTGGACCGGTTCCCGACGATCAGTCTGGAGCAAATGGAAGCGATGCTGGAAGATCTTAAGCAAAGGTACACAGCACTGGGTTACAATGAGCGCTTTTATCATCAGACCAAATTTGTTTTTGCCTGGAGAAGAGGCGACTGGGAAACGGCCGAACGGGAGTATGAGCGGTGGTTAGCAGTACCTCGCGACTCGATATCTGACTGTGTGGCGTGTGAGCTTGATCTTCAACTGGATTATTTGTTGAGCCGTGATCAGTTTGCGGAAGCGTATGAGCGGGTGCGGCCGATTGTGACCGGGCAATTGAGTTGTAGCCAATCCGTTCCGCATATCACCTTTGCCAATTTTCTGCTCCCCTTGTTACAGGAAGGTCGGCTGGAGGAAGCGGCCATGTTCCACGAACGGGGTTACCGCTTAATTCTTGACCAGCCAGGCTATATCTCCTCGAAAGCAAAGCATTTGAAGTATCTGACGATTATCGACCACGCACGGGCTATTTCTTGTTTGGAGAAGGGATTGCCAGAAGCGTTGGCTTCAGCAGACCCCCATTCTAAGTTCGAATATTTCTTGGCGGCTTCCGTACTGTTCGCCTATTTGGATGATCGGGAAAAGCAGGTGCTCCATATTCCCGAATATGTAACGGAAGCATGGTTGCAGGAGCAAACGGAGATGCTGGCACGCCAATTTGATGAACGCAACGGCACCACCCGCTACAGCGACCGCATCAGGGAAGAATTGCGGGAAGTGACATTGCTCGCCGGACGGGTGCGCGCTTGGCAGATGGAACAAAAGGCGGGCCAGGAAGAGGGGGAAGCAGAGGCGCGAGCCGCATGGGAGGCACTGATGCGGGGCGTGGAAGCCCACGATCCGGAGGCGATGTTCCGGCTTGCGCTAGCCTTGCTCGAAGGCGGCCCGGAAGAGCAGCAGGAAGGGATCGCTTGGTTGCGCCGGGCGGCTGAGGCTGGTAGATTGGATGCGGCTCATGTGTTGGCGGAGCAATTGTTTGAGCGACAAGCAGCTGAAGAGGGGGCTGCGCTATTGCGGCAAACTGCGCAGGCGGGGGATCCCCAGGCGATGAATCAACTGGGCTACCGGTTGTTGTTCGGTGTAGGCTTGCCTGCCAACCAGGAAGAAGGAAGAGACTGGCTGCGCAAGTCGGCTGAAGCAGGTGCGTTGAGCGGCATGTTCCAATATGGGTTGTGTTTGCTTGATGGCCTGGGAGGGCCGCAGGAGCTTGAGCAAAGCGAGTTTTGGCTCCAAAGCGCAGCCGAAGCGGGCCATGCAGTGGCGATGCAGGTGCTGGGTACGCTCTTGTTGGAAGGCAATCTATTCCCGCACCGGCAGGAAGAAGGGGAACACTGGCTCCGCCGATCAGCGGAGGAAGGGTATCCACCTGCCATGCATCAGTTGGGAAGCCGCTTGATCACGGGCTATGTGCTTATTGCGCACCCCGAGGAAGGGAAGCAGTGGTTGAAACGGGCCTCGGAAGCCGAGTATGGACCTGCTATGCATGAACTGGGCTACCGGTTGCTTGAAGGGGATGGCCTCGCCAAGAGCAGTTTGGAGGGTGAAGTGTTGTTGCGCCGGGCAGCCATGGTGGGAGAGGAAGGCGCCATGTTGGAGCTGGCCGGGCGGCTGTTGCAAGGAGATGGGGTCGCATTTCGCTGGGAAGAAGGGTTTGAGTGGTTGCGGAAGGCAGCTGCCACCGAACTGCCGGAAGCCATGTTTTTGCTAAGTTGCTATCTGCTGTACTATCCCGATTTAGCCACCCATGAGGGCGAGGCGGTAGAATGGCTACGCAAAGCGGCTCTCACTGGTCATGAAAAAGCGCAAGCCTTGTTGGATGAGTTGGGAAAAGCATAAATTACGCATCAGCCGGAGGCTGGCCACCCATGAGGGAGGCCGGCCGTTTTCATTTGGTCTTTACTTCCTGATTTAAACATTTTTTAAACAAAAAGGAATTTAAGAGAGAATGGAGAATTAACAGCGTGAATGTACGGATGACTCATTGATATTTGCTTGGGGTTGTCTGATAAATCAAGTTGATACATATGAAGTGGCGGAGACATCTTTTCCTGATAAGCGCCGATGGGCAAGGAAAGCGAAGGGAAAGTGGTGTTGGATTCGCCGGGGATACGCACCAGACGCACCCTGAAAACCAGATGGATGAACAAAGGGGAGATGTGCAATGCGTTTGAGAATGGTATGGCTGTCAGTTATCGTGGGCTTGTCGTGGATGTTGGTGGGATGGACGAATCCGCCGGCGCCAGCAGATGCGGAGGTTCCGTCCAAGTGGCAAGCCGCTCAGGGGAAGGCATTGACAGTGAGGCTAGAGCCAAGCAAAAACAAGCAGGAAGCGGTGTCCGATGTGGTGATCACATACAAACCGGATGTCGTATTGGCTTATGGGCGGGCGAAGTTTCATTTGCCTAAAGGGTTTTCTGCGGTGGCCGGAGATCTGATCAATGGCCAACCATTGACGGCGGACTATATTCAAAACGGGGGGCAAACGGTGACTCTGCCGTTCGGCGTGGATATAGGGGCGATGCGCATATTTGAGTTGCGGCTGGTCGGGAAAAAGTTGCCCTCGGCGGGACAGTATAAGTTCAGAGCGGAATATTGGGGCATTGGCATCGGCATTTACAATACGGCCGAAGCGGTGCTAGAGTTGAGAAATTAAGTGCATCACCCCCAGTCTTATGCGGTCGGGGGTGTTTTCTATTGCGCCGATCATTTAAAATGAATGGCAACGGATGGTTCAATCAAGTGAGGAGGCGAAAGCGTGTCCATTCGCAAAATCGAACATGTCGGCGTGATGGTAAAAGATATGGATGCTTCACTAGCTTTTTATCAACAGGTGGTGGGGATGGAATTGATCCGCCGCATTACGGTGCCTGCTGGGGGATTGGAATTGGCGTTTCTCGGTTTTCCGGGCGCAGAGGAGACGCAGGTGGAACTGATTCAGGGATATCCGAAAGCATTGCCGGAGGAGGGCAAAGTCCACCACATTGCATTTACTGTGGATGATATCGAAGAGGAATGGAATCGGTTGAAGCAACTGAATGTCTCTTTTCAAGACGAGGAGATCACCACCCTGCCCGTTGGTCGCTATTTCTTTGTACACGGCCCTGATGGGGAGTGGATCGAATTTTTTGAACCGAAGAAGTGACGACAGAACGCCATGCTTTCCAGCATGGTGTTTTTCAAGTCATTATTCTAGAGCGTGTCTGATGAATAGGCCAGCGGCCAGACACACCCTAGTGGCATTTGCTGTGTTCATTGTATAATGAAGAGGGAGCGAAACAACTGATGACTTCGCAGAAGAAATGAGTGAAACCATGAGTAAACCATCGATGAAACGGGTATTGCCGGCTTTTGTTATGGTTGTATTTGTGATATTTTTCACAAATGATCTGGTGGAGCAATTATTGCTGTGGGCGATCGGTGTGACCGTGCCATTGACGCTCTGCCTGACAGAAACGAGGAATCGTTTGGGACAGATTGATCGTGTGTATCAATGGTGTTGGCGCAGTTATCCGTGGTGTGCAGGACTGGGGGCGGCTTCATTTCTTTTGCCCAAGGGTAATCTTGCTGGGCTTCTCTCTGTGCCGTGGCTCGTCTTCACCGTGGTGGTGGCGGTGTACGGATGCAAACGCCTGCTTGAGCGAATTCGCCATGCATTGGAAGAGCTGGCGATGGATTGCGGTTTGCTCTACCTGGCTATCGGCGGGGGATGGTTGGTGGCAAGCCGTTTTGGGATGCCTGTCCTTCATTTCAGTGAAGAGATTGTAGCGTTGACTGGCATCCATTTTCATTATTCCGCCTTTGTGGTGCCGATCTTTGTCGGCTTATTAGGCCGTGCAGTGGACTGGCGTGCCCAATTCCCTCTTCGGTACCGGTTGATGTCCGTGGGAGTGATCACCGGCCCGATGTTGGTGGCCATGGGCATCACTTTCTCCACCGTACTAGAGTTTGTCGCAGTTGTTTGGTTTGTCGGAGCCCTGCTACTTTATACCGCACTGCTTCTCCCCGTGGTTTGGAAGCGAGAACAGCGTGGAGGGATTCGGGCCTTGTTTTTGCTTTCTTCAGTGACTATATGGGGGACAATGGCTTTGTCTGTCATTTATAGCTTGGGGCGGATGATGCAGATTTCTTTTTTCACCATTGAGGAAATGGTTCTCCTGCATGGGATTGCCAACGCGTTTGGCTTTGTGACGGCCGGAGCGTGGGCCTGGTGTGCGAGTTTGCCTCCGGCGTGCGGATTGCCATCTGGGATTCCACATAGTTTGCTTGCGGGAAAGGGGCGGATTGGTGCCGACATCTTGACCCGCTTGGGATGGATTGATGAAGCGCGCTGCGTGCGGGGGCTGGTAGATGATTTTGCTGTTTTCGCCCGGCCTGATTTTGATCCGGATGCCGTTCATCCTTCGATTCGATCTTTTTATGAGGATACGCTGGCCTACCGACTGGAGGCGAAAGTAGAGTGGCAAAAAGGATTCCGCCGCTTTTCTGCATGGTATAGCCGGTTAACTGGCCGCATCGGGCAATGCCATCTTCCTCCAGCTGGCGAAAAGGTGACGGAAATGAACAGTAGACTGGTGGCAGTGAAAGAAGTGTGCGACAGGAGAGTGGCGCCCCGCGCTTGGGTTCGCACGCATGCTGGAACGGGCCGGACGGTATTCGTGGCGGTTTACTCCATTCATACCTTCGCAGAGGAGACATATATGAACATTGCCCTGCCGTTTCCCGGGGGCAACTTGACCGGCGTGTTGCGGCTGGAGCATGGTACGGGGGCGAAAGGGAAAAGCGATGGGTTGGTTCTGACGAGCATTCAAGGAGTGAAGCCGGGTGATCAGGGGCTTTATTGGACCTCGCGCTGGGGTTTGGTGGTTTTACCTTTGCGTGAACGGTTCCATGTCTGGGTGGATGAAGAAGGCAGGATGCAAGCTGAGCATGAGATGTGGATATGGAAATGGCGGTTTCTTCACATCCACTATCAGTTGATCCGTGAGGAGGCTGCCCAAGGGAAGCCTTAGGTTGATCCGTCCTAAGGTTGTTCTAAAAAAAATAGACAAAGCGTTAAGAGATGCGCTTTGCCTTACTTATGTTAGTAGATGGGGTAAGTTTCGCCAAACAAATTTCCGGCTGGGTAGACATGAGTGAATGAATAAAGCGATTGGTTAACAGAATGTAACGTTTTCCTTGCTTTTGGAAATAATCAATCTTGCACTCGCGCCGCAATTGGCTCAGACAGCGGGTGATGGTGGCGCGAGTGGAGAGGATGGCGGCAGCCAGCTCTTCATGCGTGATGGGAAAGGGCAGGGCAAGCTGATGCTCGTTGGTCTTGGATTGGAATGGCTGAGCAAGGAAGAAAAGAAATTGGATGAGTCGATCCTCCACAAATTTGTTGTGTTTGATCATTTGCAAAGTTTGTACGCGGGTCCAATATTTTCGCAATTCAGCGATAACGGAAGCGGCGATTGGAGAGTGGAGAACCTCCCGCCAATCACAGATGGAGACCTGGACGGGGCTGTGGGGGTGAAACTCACAGGTCCGATCTGGGATGAACGGTACCTCAAATATGCTTCCTTCCTGCAAGACATCCAACAAGACATGGTTGCCATCCTCTTTGGTTTCCCACAAGGTGCCATAACCAACTTGGATTATGTACACTTTTTCGGGTTCCATTTGGACGGGGTGATGTTCAATCCACTGATCGTTGGGGCATTGACTCAAGAATGTTTGTATGGCTTTCTCCACGCCTATGCCTCCACGAAAAAAAGCTGAGAGGAGATTGCGTTTTTATTATAAAAAGGACGCAAAGTTTAGTGCAATGAGTTAAATCTATATATATTTACTGAATATGAACCTTTATTTAACGAACCCGATTTGATGAAATACCGTTGTACTTGGGTTGTGGGGTCGTTTGAGCGAGAAAAGATCATCAAAAATGGTTAAATGAGTTGGTTAAATTGTCGTTTGAAACAGCTATGAATTCCTGTCATTTAACCATTCGGATTAACTAGATTTCAGATGATGAAAATGATTTAATTTTTATATGAATAGAAAAGCGGTTTGACGACTCACTTGAGTGGCGTAGCAAGAAGGCAGTGATCAGAGTTTTCCGCCATTATAACCCACTTATTTCAAAAAACGATATAAAAAGGAAATTTCGTTGTTCAACGAGCGCCGTAGACAAGTGATCTGAAAAAGGGGCACGGTTTTGAAACCTAAGGGGGATGCCGCGCATCTATTCATCAGACAAAGTACCAGTGAGAAAGGAGAGGTTTCGATGGAAAAGCAGCCGATGCCGACCGTTGGCGGCAAAAAGAGGGAAAGCAAGGAAATCCTCAAAAACAAAAAGCCGCAAAAACCAGGGACGGATGATGTGACCACTAAAGGCGATCAACCTCCTCCAGGCGGTATGCCGTCTGAAGATTGATGTTGGGATAACGGCACCCCATATGGTGACAGCGAAAACTGAACCTGAAATGGATCAGCTTTCGCTGTCTGCCAAGGTGGTGGGTGCGTGCAACAGGGCCTCAAACCGCAGGGCCATATCGTAAAAATCAGCCGCCTTTTTGTAAGCGTTTTTCTCGTAGTAATGTCGCCCCAAATCGTGGGCCATTTTTTTTGCCAAGTTCAGCTGGTTCTTTTCGACAGCCATATCAATCAGTCTCTGCGTTTCTTTTTCATACAGCTGTTCTTGAAAGTGGGATTTGTACAATAGCGCTTTAAACATGTGAAACTCGACATAGTGATACCATTGTTGATAGGTTTCCGCGATTCGCAGGCCCTCTTTCAAATATTGATCCACTTTCCCCAAATCTTTGCGTTCCATGTAGATGAGAATCAATTCCCGGTATGTGTGCACTTTCGGTTGTTCCGCGCCGATTTTACTCCGTAGCTGGAGGCATGTCTCATAGTGCTTGATGGCGGTGTCAATTTCCCCTTTTGATTGGTATGCGCGGCCGTAATTGTATTCAATCATGCCGAGGAAGTTGACGTTTTCCGTTTTTAGCACGATTTCCAACGCCTCATCCAAACACTTGATCGCTTGGTTGTATTGGTGATTTAAGTTGTATTGCGTCGCTTTGGTGATCAGCACTTTGGCCTGATCCACTTCATTGCCCAGCTTTTTATGTATATCTAAGCTTTTTTGCGAATAGTGCAGGCAGATCGTTTTGTCCTGCGATAGATGCTGTTTAACAAGGCTGAGATTGTAAAATAGAATTGCTAAGTCTTTTTCTCCAACGCGGTTAGACAAGCGCTCAGCCAGTTCGTAATAATGGGTCGCTTTGATGTAATCTTGTGTGCTGAAAAAGATGTTGCCGCAGTTGAGATAGTAGTAGAAAAATTCGATGGTCAGGTCGGGTGGGACCTCGTCGGGAACCGATTTCTTGGACAATTGAAACACTTGCTGCGCTTCACTGATTCGGTTGTCGGTCAGATAGTGCCGAATCAATATCGTGTAAATGTTGATTCGTGTGTCCAGCAGGTGCGATTCAAACAGGGAAATTTTCAGCAGATATTCATCCGTTTCATTAAGAATGCGTGTTTTTTTGTACTGGCTGATGATGTTGGCGATCCGTTGCTTTTTCTTGTTGGAATCATCGTCGCAGATGTCATCGGGAACGATGCCAAGCTTCTGGCATACGGCGCGGATGAATGGGGCGGAAGGTTTGGTTTTGCCATTTTCGATGCGGCTGAGATAAGCAACCGAACAAATGCCTTCGACCAATTCACTCTGTCGCATATTCTTCATCATGCGAAGCTGTCTTATTTTTTCTCCGATATGCATGGCCACGGCCACCTACTCTGTTAGTCAATTCTTTAATTTTAATATACCAAAATATTGTACCAATAAACATTATTAAGTGGAATGATGTAAATGCATTTGCTACTTATGATTATCATCTTTTGCACATGATTGATAGTGATTAAAACACGATGTTCACTATGATGGGCGGGTAGTCAAGCAGGGAGGGGCGCCACCGCTAAATGGTTCTCTTTCTCTTGGATGAGATTTCTTCTATATTAGAAAATGGATAGGCTGGACACGATAGGAGAATGGAGACAATGAAGAAATCAATTTTCGTAGGGGCTTTGCTCTTGATTTTGATTGGTATCGCCATCTTGCAGAAGGGATTGCCAGGCTCATCAGAGCTTGGTCCAGGGGACCCGGCGCCCGCTTTTACGCTTGAGACCATTGACGGTCAGAAATACGCATACAGCCATGCCAAAGGCAAACCAGCGATCATCAGTTTTTTCGCCACGTGGTGTGATCCATGCCATAAGGAGGCTCCGCTGTTGGTGGAGTGGCATCGGAAGTACGGTTCGCAAGTGGAGTTTGTGTTTGTCAATTGGACAAAACGGGATGATGTGAAATCAGCCCAATTCTTTGCCAAAGATTATGGGATTCGGTTTCCTGTGGTGATGGATCAACAAGACCGTGTATCAAACCAGTTTCAGATTAAAGTGATTCCGACCACGTACTTTATTAATCGAGACGGGAAAATCGAGCGGATTGTCAAGGGTGTGCGTCCGGCCGATACAGAAGCATGGTTGCGTGCACAGGTCAAGTAGTCATCCGGAGACGGAGATGGACGGGTGTGGCAAAGAAGGATAACTATCTTTTTCCAATAGGTTTTGTTTCGTTTCGCAACGGATAAATCTATGTCGTAAGAAGATGAGGTGATAGTATAATAGGTGTCAAAGTCATGGTTTCATAGCTTTTAAAAATCACATGACACAAAGGAAGGGAATGGTAACATGTTAGGAAAAGTGGCATCCGATGTGCTTGGCCTGAGCGATGTGGGGATTGTTATCAAGCCAGAAGATTACAACAAGGTAGATACGGACGATTATGTGATGCATGAAGATAATGAGCGGATCTACTTCCTCATCAAGTCGAAGGCCGATGAGTATTGCTTCACCAACAGAGCGTTGATTCACTTGGATGGAACCAGCGCATCGAGCAAAAAACGCACACTGTACCGGTACGACTACTGCAACTATCGCATCTCCAATGTTACTTTGGAAACCGCTGGCGTGATGGATATGGACGCGGAGATCAAGTTTATGCTCGGCAAAAACATGGAGTACTCGATCGATGTACATAAAAAACATATCAATGAGTTGAAAGACCTGTACAAATCACTCGTTCGCATCTCCATCGTGCAGGCGGACAGCGAAGCGTTGCTGGGTTTGTCCAGAAAGAGCATCGAGATGGCCTCCAACACCCTGAGCCAAATCAGAAGTACAGAAGGCATGCTCAGCCAACAATTTAAGGAATTGAACCAAATCGCGTTTGATTGGCTCGCCAGCACAAGAAGTCGTTACATGGTGACAGATTTCGGCTTTGTGTTTGATCGTTACATCAACAACTGATAACGGATCATTGTCCGCCCGTGCATCGAATGCTCGATCACGGGTTTTTTTCAGGCGAACAAAGGGGCCGACTTGGGGCGAGGAACATAAGATAACGATTGAAATGAAGCACTAGATGCGCGAAAATAAATATAAAAGTTCTTAATCGAAAGCGTTTGCAAGAGCGGATGAACTGTGAAGGGAGCGGACGATGGTGGATGATCCGAGGAGTCGGATGTGGGGAGTGGGGCTCCTGTTTCTGGCTTTTGTCTTGGCTCTGCTGCTGAAACAAGCGTTTTTTGCGCATCTCTTGGGAGTCGGATTGGCGATGGTGGTCTGGACGAAGCTTGCCGCTTTGTTCCCACGCAAACTGTCTGACTTTTCACTCGCGCAAAAGGTGCTGTATGTCTTTTTGATGCTGTCGGTCTTCGGTTTGACTATGGCGTTGGTGACAAACCGAGGGTGACCGTTTGATTGGCATACGAATGGGAAGGCGCGCTTTCGCCAGTATGTGATGGGAAGTGCCACACGCACTCTAGCTGTGTGGCACTTCCCGTTTTCCATTTGTGGTTCGGGTGGGGGTGATTTTTTGCTTGGGCGCAAAAAATAGGAGCCTTACGCGTCGTGAGCGGCGATAAACTCGTCCAGCCGTTTCTTTTGCCGCAAATGGTGGGCGAAATGCATCACGATATGATGATACCATTCTTGGGCGTTAATATAGCCGAAATACGGGTGTTTTACCTTGCGATCAGGCGAGATGGAGTCAATGGAGGGGGCGATTGCTTTCATTTGTGCTGACAATTGCTCCAGCTTTTGTCGAAGTTCTTCTCGGGAGCGGGGCTGCTGGGAGGTGTGTTCGGCCGATGGTGGCACTTTGGCTTTAATCGGGGGAATAGCACCTGTCATATACACCCATTTGCCTACCCACGTTTTTTTTAATTTGCGGTTTTCCGGTGCCGTGGCGCAGGCTTGGAGTGATGCCAATTGTAAAAAGCCCGTTTCGATGAGGTGATTGTACATCTCACCGAGTGACCATTCTGTTGCTGATGGCTTCAAGGTAAACGATTCCCAAGAGTATGTGTCCAATTCGTCCATGTAGTAGCCGGCTAGTGCTTCATATTTCTCCAGAATTTCCTTCGTTTCCATCTGATTGTCTCCCTTGGTCTTAGTTGCCTTCATTATAACAATCGCGGCTCGCTTCACGATGGGCAATTGTGTCCATTACCTGAAACGCTTGGCCCTCCTTGTGGGGTAGCTTTAATTGACCAATCTATATGCTTGCGGCTAGGCCACCGGAAATCATTGGACTGGCCGACGGTAAAAAAATTGTTGCATTCTTGACATAAAATCACTTAACATAAAAGAAAGTTGGAAGCGCTTAGATCGTTTCTGTATTTGTAAGTTAATAATGGTGATGAGGATAGGAGACCACTAATTTAAACTCTTTGCGACGTTGCAAAAGGGTTGTATTTGTGGTCTCTTTTTTTCATCCCAATATTTAGCATGGGAGGGAATTGCCGATGAATTGGCTATTGACATTGTTCAAGCCAGCTCCTCATATTGAGAGGTTGCCAGCGGATAAGATTGATTCAACTTATCGTCGGCTTCGGCTACAAGTGTTTTTGGGCATTTTTATTGGTTATGCTGGCTATTATTTGGTGCGGAAAAACTTTTCCCTGGCCATTCCCGATTTGGTGCGGGAAGGCTTCTCCAAAGGTGAGTTGGGACTGGTGCTGTCAGCCATTTCCATCGCATATGGTATCAGCAAGTTTTTGATGGGGATCGTTTCCGACCGGAGCAACCCCAGGTACTTCCTAGCGACGGGCCTTATTTTATCAGCTCTGATCAACATGGCGTTCGGTTTGATTCCCGCTATTACATCCAGCATCACAGTGATGTTTGTGCTGATGTTTTTAAACGGCTGGGCGCAAGGCATGGGATGGCCCCCTAGCGGAAAAACGGTGGTGCATTGGTTTTCCATCAGTGAACGGGGCACAAAAATGTCTTTGTGGAACATCGCCCATAATATTGGGGGCGGGCTGGTGGCTCCGTTGATGACACTAGGCATCGCGATTTTCGCCACCTGGAAAAGCGTGTTCTTCTTCCCGGCAATGATTGCGCTGGTGATCGCCCTGTTCATCTTATTGACAGTACGCGACACGCCGCAGTCGGTGGGCTTGCCGCCGATTGAAGAATACAAAAACGACTATCCGCAAGGAAGCGAAAACGAAGATTACGACAAGGATTTGACCACGAAGGAAATTCTGTTCAAGTATGTGTTGAACAACAAGTTCTTGTGGTATATCGCCCTCGCCAATATCTTTGTGTATTTTGTACGCTATGGTGTCATCGACTGGGCACCCACTTATCTCACGGAAGCGAAGGGCTTTTCTCCAGAGGGTTCTAGATGGGCGTACTTCCTGTATGAATATGCTGGCATTCCAGGCATGCTGCTGAGCGGATGGATGAGCGACAAGCTGTTCAAAGGGCGGCGCGCACCGGCAAGTGTCATATTCATGGCCGGCGTATTGATCGCGGTATTAATCTACTGGCTAAATCCGGCGGGCAATCCCTTGTTGGATAACATTGCCCTGGTAGCGATCGGGTTCTTGATTTATGGTCCAGTTATGATGATTGGTTTGCACGCATTGGACTTGGTGCCCAAAAAAGCTGCAGGCACCGCGGCTGGCTTGACTGGATTTTTTGGGTACCTCTTTGGAACCGCTTTCGCCAGCGCCATTGTTGGCTATGTCGTTGACGGCTTTGGTTGGGATGGGATGTTTACACTGTTGGTTGTTTCTTGTGTTTTAGCCATCCTTTTCTTGGCTCTGACATGGAACACAGGCAAATCTGAGCAAAAAACGGTTTAAACCGTCATTTGACTACTGACATCAATGGGGGAACAGCAAATGAAAAAGTCAATGAAACGTGTAGCCATGACCATCGCCGCATTAGGACTCAGCTTTGCAGTCGGGGTGACCAGCGCTTTCGCCGCACCAGATGCAGCTCGGGCGGGCAAAGGAGATAAGGACCTTTTGTCACCCGACCGGGTCCTGAATGTGGCCCATCGGGGGGCTTCCGGCCATGCGCCTGAGCATACCATCGTCGCTTATCAGCTAGCGAAAAAGATGAAAGCGGACTACATTGAAATCGATTTGCAGATGACCAAAGACGGCCATCTCATCGCCATGCACGATGAAACGCTGGATCGGACCACGAACGGCACCGGGTTGGTCAAAGATCACACCTTGGCCGAAATCAAGCGGTTGGATGCCGGGTCATGGTTCAACGAAGCGCATCCCGACAAAGCGAAGCCGGCCTACAAAGGGTTGAAAGTGCCGACACTTGACGAAGTGCTTCGCCATTTTGGACACAGCGCCAACTACTACATCGAAACCAAAGCGCCGGAAATCTACCCGGGCATGGAAGAAAAATTGCTTAAGACCTTAGAAGCCCATCGGCTCATTGGCAAGCACGCCAAGCGTGGAAAGGTGATTATACAATCTTTCAGCCCAGAAAGCTTGAAAAAAATCCATGCCCTAAACCCAGAGCTCCCCTTGGTTACCCTGCTGTGGTATGAAAACCAACAAGGCCACATCACCAAACGGGAACTGGATGAGATCAAAACCTACGCCATCGGGGTTGGTGCCAACTTCGACCGCATTGACCGTGCGTACGTCCAAAAGGTGCGCAAGAGTGGCTTGCTGTTCCACCCTTACACCGTCAACGAAAAACCGGATATGAAGCGCATGCTCGATTGGGGCGCGACCGGCATGTTCACCAACTACGCCGACCGCCTGACCGACCTTTTAAAAAAGAATTGCAAATAGCCGCCGGAAGATCCAGGGCGGTGAAAGAAAAACTCTTCTCACAAGCTTGTGAGAAGAGTTTTTTTGGTTGGCATCACAAGGTTATTTTTTTCCTTGTTGACTCTTTACGTATTGGATTAGTTGTGGATGGTTACTATCTTTTGCTATGGTTTCAGCGCTTTTAAACTTTTTTTGTTTAAGATATGCATCGATGATGATTTTATAGCGCCGTTGATTTAAATAGATTTGATCTTTTAATTCTGTCATCTTTTCATAGTCTTTAAGCATAACCGCTTTTTCGAATTGCAGTCCTGGTAAAAGCGGTTGGCTTTTGGCCAGTTGGGTAAGATAATCGGGATTTAGCTTTTGCGCATTGTCGATTTCTCCAATATTTACATAGTACTCTACCACTGTTTGCCTATACTCAGGTGACAAGTCATTCATATCCGTTTGTTGGAATTGTTGTGTTGCCTTTGCATAGTCTTGCAAGGCTGCGTACCGCAATCCTTCAATAAACGTTGGAGGGAGCTGGGAAGCGGTGCCGCTGGAAGAAGATATCCCATAGATTACACCAAACACAGCTAAGGCGAATACAGCGATTCCACCTCCAATCAAAACTTTTTTTTGAGGGAGGTGGCTTTGCGGTTTGGACTCCTCTTTAGCCGAAGCATCTTCAGATTGAGATGATGACAGATCTTCAAGAGCTTCACTTTCATCTGCGAGAATGGATTGCAAGTCTTTTATTGTTTTGGCTCGCAAAATACGTTTGGTGATGTCTCGATACTCATTGATAAGGCAACGGTTAGCATAACTATTGCCATTGAGTAGCAAATTTTCATAGCGAGCTGAAGTGAACAGGAGAAGAATCATTCGTTTAATCTGTTCTACCAAAGGTTCTTCTTCATAACCGGGAGCGGGCATTTGCCCCTTCAACCCGCGATACAATACCAATACGGTTCCATCGCTTTCATGGACAAAAAAGTTGAGTGGGTGGAATAGGGTGACCAGGTGGTCATTATTGGAAAAATAATCTCCTAAAAAGAGCAAATTGTTGGCGATAGCCAATCTCAACTGTTTGGAGGGGTTGAGTTCCGAACGCACACGCTCATAAATAAAAAAACCGTCCTCCAAGAAAAAACGCATCACAAATTTGTGATGGTCTTCGGTAAAGTAAGAATCAAATGAAAAGCCGATCCCAGGAAGATGGGTGATTTGTGCCAGTTCGTCATATGTAACGTTGCAGTCCGACGTCGGCAACTCATAAGAAACATCATCTTGATCAAAAACAATGGTGCCACTGCCCATGGCGATTTTTTTCATAGGATTCCTCCGTTCGATAAGGGATGTTTATATTATAAAGAATAAATATCGATTGTGGTTTTAAACATTTATTGGATAAAGGCATACCAAAGTATGTAATTGATAGCAATGATGAGCTACGAGACAAAAAAGTGCGTACGGTGAAATAGTCAAGACCAAGATAACTGCTGTAAGGTTATCTTGGTCTTTTAATCTTTGAGTGGTGAGATCATCTTCACAGTATCTAATTGTAAGGGGATGAATAATTCGCTTGCAACTAAGTTATCTTACTATATTTCGGTGTCTAGATTCTGTCTATATCGGCTTGTTTAAAGATCAGTTAGCCGTAGCGGGCCGCGCTAATCCAGAAAGGGAATTTGCTGTTGGGCGAGATTTTTTGGTTTATAAAACAAAAAATCCCCGTTTCGGGGTTATGTATGGGCAGGAATCAGATGTGTTTTAGCAAAGTCTTTGACGCTGTCAAAGTCGCCATAGCGGATCTCTACAGTCTTGTCCGTTTTTTTGTCAGTTAGATACAGTGGGTGTTTCACCGCTTCTGTGTGGGTGTATGTTTTCCAAAGCCAATTGATCTCATCTACGATAAACGCTTTGTGAGAAGAAAAGTAAAAGCCAGCCCAAACAACGCCTACACCGTTCTGAACCTCGTCAATTGGGTATTCACCGACCAATTCCTCAATTTCCCGCATGTGTGCATAGTACTGCACGGATCGTTCAGGAAACCCAAGGGTGATACCAAGATGATAATGGTATGCACCAGAGTAAGCTTGTACACCGTCCATTCTGTTTTTAAAGTCATTCATCAGGGTGTCATTTTGAAAGAACAGACAGCTACGTGGCTCATGCGGTAGAACGTGTGTAATGTGTGGGTACTCTTTTAATTGGCTGTAACTTTGATGGGTGTTCAATTCTAACACAGCCGGTTTGTAGCCGTCTAAAAAGGCTTGGTACCAACGCTTTTTCATGGGGGCTACTCTCCTTCTTGGTTTCAATAAAAAACCAGTCCCAAATATGAGACTGGTTCAAGTATACGTCAAACATTAGACTGTCATCAACCATTTTTTGAAATAATCAGATTAATCAGGCTCGACGACAACTTCACAGCGGGAGCATTTCCACTCCCCGTTGCTCCATGACAGTTTGTCGTCTTTGCCGCATGACCAGCAGTCGCTAGGTTTTGGTGCTTTGAATTTTTTTGCAATAAGACCTTCGATACCCATACCTTTTAGAACAAACCATTTTCCGCGCATCGCCATACCCCCTCGGTTATTTAACCAGAATAGATAGTGCGGGTAGAGAACGTATGTTGCGGCTACAGTTTTATTATAGTACTTATAACCATAATTTTCAATATTTTTAAAAAATGTATAAATGATCTTAATTTCTCTTGTGTAACTCGTATTCTTTGTTAATTAAAACTTTAACATTATGCGTGCATAATAACTGCACCCCTTAAATTAGGAGCGCAGTTATTGAATGAATTAGTTCCTTGGAAGATTTCCGATGAATTCATTTTTCACGAGAATCATCTTTTTTGAGTAATTTTAACTTAAAATGAAGCCTTTTTAGAATAGGATCTAAATATTGCGATTTACTTCCAATTCTATTAAAAAATTCGGCCTGTTATCTGGGGTTTCCCAGATGAGTAGCGTTATCGATAATCTCGTATCTTAATAATTCAAGAATTGATCGTATATTACTTAACGGAAAGGTTAAGATACGTTTCCGTATAATACAGAGTGTCAAGCTACTCCCGTTCGGTAACAGAAAGCCAGGATAAATCGACTTACATTACAAAGCGAATGGGAAATAAGGCAATTGTGTTAGACCCTCATTCCCATTCGCCGTGTGATCTTATATGGATGGTCTATGTGCTACAACCGAGACCTATGGTCTCATTATCATCTTTCCATTTGACTTTCATATGAAGGAGATTTTGTTTGCCTGGTGTGATCCTTATCTATTCCAAGCAATTGTTTCAATGACGGATTGTCTCGGTCGTTTTTATGGACACATATGTATTGGTCCCCGTTTTTTTCGACCAAGGCGAACTTGCAAGTTAAGCGGTTGAGTTGTTGGGGAGTTATTTGACTTAACTTCTTGATCAGAATATCCTCTTTGGGACCTATTTGGTTTAAGGTGACGCGATTAATCGGGACTTCAACCATGCGGTTTTTTTCATTTCTGGCAAACTTGAGAATGAGTTCATTTTCGTGATATACCTGAACTTCTTTTAATGAACGGCACGCGGTAGGGGAGCATTGTTTGGTAATCGCATTAGAAATCTCTTCTAGCGACAGCTTTAGCTCTTCCCCGATAAATTGCAGCGATGCGATGCCCTGTGGCTGTTGATCCTTAGTATAAGTAGGTGTATCGTAGCCGGAGTTTTTTATTTGATTGTTTGCTTTTTTTAATTGCGAAGTGATTGCGCTTTTTCCTGAAGTGTTTTTTATTGCTTTCACTTCATAGATTTCTTTGTCGATTCGAAAGTCTGGGTTTGTAACGTCATCTTCCAATTTAGGACTAATTTTTTCTTTACGATCATCTTCTAATACTTCAACGATCTGCTTGTTTTCAAAAACTTGACGCTCTAGGAATTCGATTTCACCGACTGTTCCCAACCAAGCAGCTTCATTTTTTTCTCTAGAAGAATTATCTCTAAAATTAATGAATTTTTCTTCCACGTAGCCTGTAAGATAAGGTTTAAGGGCCTGCATTCTGTCTTCAAAAGAGGCTGCTCTGTGAGCTTCCCAATCAAGTTTGGTCTGTGCAGCATCTCGATAAACAGGTAGCTTAGGTGTCAATAGATGTTCGCCTCGCTATTAGATAGTAGGTTACTTGTTCTTTACGGAAAGGTTAAGATACGTTTCCGTATAATATAGGGTGTCAAGCCACTCCCACTCGGTGACAGGAAAGAGTGTTAAGCAGTTTTCAAGTAATCGTTTCAGGACAGGGGCATTTGTTTCTGCCATTGCTTCAGTGCAAGCATCTTTTACCCGAGACAAAGGGACGAAAATATCTGTATTGATAAAGATGTTCATGCCCCACTCTTCGTCAGTGTTGAGATAAATGATTAGATCCACGGCTCCGCCTATTAGAACAGTCTGACCCTTATCGTTTATTCCTGTTGTGCTTAATGTGAAGCAAAGTTCATTGACATCAGGGTGTTTTTTTATAAAGGTTAAAAACTCTTCAGTCGGGGCTTTGGTAGTGATATGTAACTGATGGATTGGTTCAAATGACCCTACCCCTTGTAAATTATAGGTCTCAACAAAAGCATCTTCACCGATAGATTCAGTGCTTACTGCAACTCGGTAGATATATCCAAAGTCTTCTGCTATACTAAATGCCTTCTGAATTATGTCCATCATCGAGGTTTTGCTTTTGTCCAGCTCGGCATAAATTGTTCCAAGACCGTAGTTATAACGCCAGACACGTATTGCCATTTTTCATCACACCTTTTTAATTTAATAATTCAATTATAATCTAAAATATATTTTTGTGTATATTTCAGATGATGTAGAAATCGACTTAAGTTTGCTTAAAGAGCTTGTTGACGCTCGGAGACAGGAAACCATAACAAACATGGTTGTTCCTGCCTCTTGGTGTTATTAACCTGCAGATTGGCTGTTGCCCACTGTAAACAATCCTGACTTCTCCAAATCATCCAACTCACGCTCAATTTCGGCCAAAGCCGCTTCGATGGACTCCGCTTCTTTCTCTTGCTTAGATTCCATTGCCGTCAAATCAAGCTCAGTGATTTCATCAATAACATCACTCAGCGAAATCCATCCATCTGAAGTGTCTACGGTTGTTCTTTCTTTTACTGGAGCGGTTTTCTTTTTCTTCTGATCCTGCATTTCCTGCTCAATCCGGTTGCGCTCGGCTTCCGGTTTGGTTTGGTAAAAGTCGAAGCGACTGGTTTTACTTTGTTCGGTCAGAATGCCTTTGAAGAAATCAAACTGGAAAATCTTTTGCAACCGGACCGGGTTCATGCCTGTCACCAGCAACATGGCGATGCTTCGGTTCATGCGCATCAATTCGTCAGGTGTGTACAAGTTGCGTTGCGTATAGTTGCTGGAGTTGGATTCACTGCCGCCTCCCTTTCCTTTGGAGACAGATGTGGAGGAGGTTTGGATCGTTGTTTTTCCAATTAGTTCGGAAAAATATTCGGCTGTCAGTTTGTCATTGACGCCCAAAAGATAGCGCAAGGAGCAGTTGGCAAGAATGGCTTCTGCTTTTTCTTTGTTGTACTTGTCAATAAGCTGGCCAAAAGATTGTACAATCGTGCTGCAACTAATTCCATATGAACGGCAAGTGGCCAAGATTTCTTCATAACCAGGAATTTTCCCCAGGTTCGGGAATTCGTCCAGCAACAGATTTACAGGGACTGGCAGACGGTTGAAATTGTGATCTGCTACATCGTATAAACGTTGGAACAGCTGGTTGAAAAAGGTGGAGATCAACGGTTCCCAAGTTGGATCAGCTACAGGCAATATCACATACAGCATAATTTTCTTTTTGCCGATGTCATCAAAGCTAAAGTCGCTTTTGCTGGTGAACCAACGCACGTCGTTGCTGTCAAACTTGCTTAAAGTGATCCCGAGTGAAATAAAGATGGAAGCCCGGGTTTTATCTTGGGCCATGCGGACGATCTGGTATGCACGGTAAGCGGGATGATCAGGTTCGAGCCGCATAAAAAACTCGTCCATGTCTTCCGGTGTTTGCCCATACTCAGTGAGGATTTCTTTTACCTTTGCCATCGTTGCGTTTTCTGGGCACTCGTATTTCACATACAGCAACAACGTTTTTAACAAGGCTACTTCGGCTCGTGTCCAGAAATCCGGCTTTTGGTCTTGTTGCGCATTGAGAACGACGGTGGTGGCGACTTGTTCGGCATCGATTTCTTTCATAATATAATCGATCGGATTGTAGCGGTCGCTTACTTGCATTTCTTTGAAGTTCACAAGATGAACTTGATACCCTTGTTCCCGTTTCAGTTGGGATGTTGATTCATATATTTCTCCTTTGGGGTCGGTGACCACGATCGAACGTTCTGTTTCATGGATGATGTTGGTCATGATATAGCCCTGGGTTTTCCCTGAGCCGGGCGGTCCGACCACAAACACGTTGCGGTTAGGGATTTTCGTGTGTTCTGGCATGATAACGGGCTTGTTGTTCAACAAACCAAAGATGAGACCCATTGGATTTTCCAAATTCTGTTCAGGGCTTTTGTTCCAAGTGTTTGCAACGAAATGTTTGTCATCAAAGATCTCGCTTGGCTTGGCTTCCTTGCTCGTTCCAAAGGCACCGTAATCCGCCGCGTTTTGGTATTTGTCCCCTTTTAATCTTTTGAAAAGCTGATAGTATAACCAAACCGCTCCCGGCAAAAGCCCCAACTGCGATATCTTAAAAAATTGTATTGCCCAAGCTTCCTCAAAGACATGAATGTGCCGTTCCAAAAGAGTGGGCCATAAATTGGACACGTCAGGAAACGTGATTATTAATCCTGCGAGTAGCCATTCCGCAGTGACAAGGAGCAGCAGGGTCATGATCAATGTCCCGATAATGGGTCGGAGGTAGAAGCGTATCATGTGTAGAAAAGCACCCTCCTTGTGTCTGATTTGTTCTTATAGGTCCTAACGTTCAAAGCTGGTTTCGGTGATCTCCGTGATCTCCAGTGTTTCTTGTTGAGTTTCTTTGGTTATCTCTTTAAACAATGCAGGTTGTGTTTGTTGCAAGAACTCTTTTAAGTCATTGGCTTCTTTGAGATTCGGATGAGTTGCCGCAATGGCTGACAATCCGAAGGCACTGGTTAGGGTCAGATGATCTGTTTTCAAGTCGGGATAAGTTTCTTTCAATTGCTGTTTGAGTTGTGCGCTGAGTTGGTTTTCCATTTCAATCGCTTTTGTCATATGGCGTGCGATTTCTTTTTTAGCATGAAGCAAGCGATCCTCTTGCTTTTGAAAAAAATCATCAGACAAGCGGCCGTCTTTGCGGAGATCATACAAGCGACGCAATGACTCATTCACTGCTTTTTCTTGCTCGCGCAAGTTTTTTTTGAGTGCATCAAGTGTGTTCATGGCCCCTTTGACCGCTGTAAGGCGATCATGGTGATGTGGCTGCTCGAGTTGCTTTTCAGGTAAGTCAAGTTGTTGCTCGACTTGCTTCATAATTCGCTCTTTAAACAATTCGCTATAAGCCTGTGGTAACGAAATCCGCTTGTCGCGGGCCAGTGCGCCGGCTTCACGGAAGGCCACAAGAATCTCTCGGTTTCCCATTTTGTCGAGATAATGAAAGGATGCCAAGGTTCCGCGGGTTTGTAAGCTGAGAGGCAGTTCTTTTTCATCCAAATAATAAGATTCACCTTGTTTGTCACGAAAGATAAGCTTGCCGTTGTCGATGCTGTCAAATGTCAACTCTTTGTCTTTGTGGTTGATTATAGGGGCTGAATTGTATGGTTGTTGTGCAATCAAGTCTTGCTTGATCAGCTTCTCTGCATTTCCACGCAACTGTTGAATTGCATCCTTAAATATTTGCAAAAAGTCTCTTTCGTCTTTATCACGTTTTCTCAGTTCCGCAATCATCGCTTCGATCATGTTGATGATTATCTCAGCAATCAAGTCGGCCAGGCGATCCTTGAATGTGTCCCAGGCACTCAAGCCGTATCTCCTCCACGCATTTGAAATTGTTAATTATATAACATATACAATTTATAGTTATTTTGAATGGAATTCAACATATTTTATAGATTGGGATCGTTTTTTAGATGTGAAAGTTTGGGAATAAGGTGATCGTGTGAAAAAGAATGGGGAGGTTAATTGAAGATGGGGCTGTTCATTAGATTGAGGAGATAGAAAAGGGTAAGCAGACAAATAAATACATGTTAGAATGATAAAATCAGTTATAATATAGTTGTTTTTATAACAATCAGTATTGCATGGATAGATTTTCTTTGCAATACAACAGTTGTTACATTACCTTCATACAAAGTTGCGGTGGGAGTGGAGGATAGCATGACGTCACGAGATCCAGGTGTATCGCGTTTTAATGGGTGTCTATTTATGTTTTTGGCAGTCTCTGTTGTTTCGACCATTTTTCCATTAGTATTGTTTTTTTTCTTTTACAGTGGAATGGGAGCAACTGTGTTATTCTTTGTCATCCCTGGTTTATATGCCATTTTTATTAATGTGTACTGTTTCCTCTTGGTGGGGAGGGAGCGGAACCAGGAATCAATTGAAGAAGAAGAGCGGTTGAGAACATTCGCCTATTTCCGACCTTCCGGAGGGCGCCTGTTTTTATGGTCCCTGCTCGGTGGGGCGTTGGGAACCTTGATCGGGCGGATGGTCTTCAAGTATCAAACACATGACAAATTGTTTAAGTGGGGTCTTGTTTTTTTATTGTTGTTGAATGTAGAAGGATACGTGCAAGTGTTTGGCTTTCTAGGTATGGTAAGTAATCAGTTTATAGAGGAAGAAAAAAAAGAGCAACAGCATGAACAATGGGTGAACTCGAAGGAGCTTGCTAACACTTTGGTGCAAGTGATTAATACCTATGCCAAGCAAAAAGAAAAGGCCATTAATCGGCGTGATCCATCCTTGATAAAGAATGTTGACTGGGAAGCGTATGACATGGAAAAGTTGAAATTGAAAATTGATGATCCTGAGCTTGACCCTGGGTTACATATAGATATCAAAGGCACCAAGATCTATTTGGATGGGAAAGTTAATACGACATACGATATGGAAGTGTTAAAAGAAAAGTTTCCTGAAGAGTTTACTGTGATTGTCGAAATGATACAAACATTTCGCGATCCATCCGATAAATTCGATGGAGATCCGGTGCGAGAGATTAACATGTATTATGACAAAGAGCAACAAAAGTGGATAATAAAAGGAGATGAGTCTGTAGAGAGGTCTTTCCAAGTGGCCGACAAAGTAGGTAAGCCTGTAGTAACTTATTTTGATTGATTAGATGTATACCCAGTGTAGGGACGTATAGACTAGATACGTTTCAAATGACGAGTAGTTGGGAATCAATTGCGTATGTATCAGATTAAATCAGAAAGAACGCCCCGTTCTCAAGCAGAGAGAATATAATTAGCAGAGGTGAGAGAGGGGCTTTCTTTCTCCTCTGTCTGATACAACAAATAAATTTTAAGGAGGAAATAGGATGTTACAGTTTGACGAGAAGAAGCTAAAAAAGATTTTGATGGAAGAGTTGGGAAACAAGGAAGATAAAGCTGATCGGGGCATTGAATTAATGAGAAGTTTTAACGAACAGTTGCAACCGATTTTAGATCAATGGATGGAAGATCGAACCTATTCAGATCATCCAATTAATGGTGTGACATTGGAGATGGTATTTAAACATTGTAAATTGGATGAATTTATTAAAGCAATGATACATATGAATGACTTTGCTGAATATCCTTCTTTAGCGGAAGTATTTTTAAAAGACCCCTTTTTTTATAATCGTCGGAAATAGCACATCAAGGAGTTGACTGCATGAATTCTTTTTGGGGGAATCTGCACATTTCAAAATGGAATCAATTGACAATAAATGAACGTATCAACGTCCTACAACAGTTGGAACAGCATTATGCAAAGTTGCAGGGACGAGAGCCTTGTACAATTAGGATGACTGATGATCCAGAACTCATGGGTTTTTATGAACCTAATAGTTATACGATATACGTAAATAAAAAACTTTTACAAAGTGATAATTGTTATGAGATTGTAGATACGGTACTTCATGAAGGACGACATGCATATCAAGGAGTGGTAATAGATAAAGGGGTTGAGAGGGAAAGTGAAGAGATAGTAAGGATATGGGAAGAGAATTTTATTGGTGGATATTTAAATAATGATCCCGATTATTGGCTTCAACCAATAGAGTTCGACGCTATTCAGTATGCTCACAATGAAACAGATAAAATATATGCTAGATTGGCGGAAAGATATGGTGAAAATATTGGGTATGAAGCATATAAACTGCAAGGTGACAGGCAACTTAGCAAGATTAAACAGGACGCAAAATATGATTATGGTGAAAACTACCTCCAAATCATTAAAGACAAAGTAAGTAAAAAAAATCAACTATATATGGCAGTGGGACAAGCATATGGTTTTAAAGATGCCAATACATTAGATGTTCAGATCGAGGAATTTATCCACGAAAATTATGGCAAGGACACCTCATTCACCCGTTTTGACTCATTAATAAATCAGATTTTAGCAGAAAGAGACATAACGAGGGAAGAGTTCTTGGCTGAAGAAGCAGAAAGATATAAACAAAAAGGCCGAGGAAGAGGACTATGGTATCCGGTGGAGCAAGTTGATCTGGCGGATAAGAAACAGAGATTGGCAGAGGGTAGGAATTCCTCTCGGAATGAATTATCGAATAAAGCCGAAACATTAACTGACAAACTTGCACACACGCATGCTCGGCTCGTGCGCATGATGAAAACTATGCATCAAGCGGAACAGGGAGAAATCCGAAATAACTTGAGGGAGCAAGTGAAGCAGTTTAATAGATCAACACAGGCAATGTTTCAGAAAGAATACCCTGATCTCAAGCTAAAGCCGTTTAAGCTGGAAGCATCCAAAGTAGCAATTGACATCATGAAATATAATGAACGGACTGGTCAGAAGCTGGAGCCAGAGCAATTTAGATGCATCGGGTTAAAGCAAGCAGAGGTTAATCAAGTGATAGACACTCAGAGAGAATATGATCAGGAAAGATAAGGGAAGGAGTTTTTATAATTGAAAAGAACTTGGGATATGATTTTATTCATTCTTTATTTTTGATGAATATTATTCTAAAAAACAGAGATAGCCCAAGATGTAATAGAACTTTCCGTTAAGCGACCTCGTTAATGATGCTATTTTTAGTTAACCAAATGGGTTGGCTGGGTGAAAAATCGCTTAGCTTTTTCAGTGTTATTGAGATATGTGTTCATTGTTGCCAATGCGCTTAAAAAAGTGCAGTGATGTTTTTTCATGATTAATTCAAGTGTAATACCTTCTACGTTGAAGTCTGTAGAGATTTTTCTCTCATATAACCATAAGTCAAATGGTTCTTGTAGTTTTTCATCTAATCTTTCTAATACCTTTAATTGAAAATAGTACTCTGATTCGGTATAGCCTTCTTCGTTGATCATGACTTCTTTTAGTTTTTTAGGATCAAAAGTAATCATTTTTCGTTCCTCCCAGTTAAGTTTTTAAGTAGGTTTGTTCCATTTATCCTCACATGATTTACCCATTAAATTAAAAAAGTATGCATAGTAATAACCATACTAATCATGATTGACGAGGTTTTGCTCTGTGACTGATGGTATTGGGAAGGTTTTGATTTAATTGATTATATTAGATCAAGGGGAATGTTAAATTAATTTTTATGTCTATTGAATATTGTGGTATATTTTTTATGTTCAATGCAAGTAATCCATCTTGGAAGTTAATCAGTATTTGACAAGATTTCATGCTCATAATAAACCTTTCAGTTATATCAATATTACATACAAAAGAATTGTTCTCCTATGGAAAGGTTTATTCATAAACTTTGACTGGATCAGTGTTAAGGAAGTAGTTTTTAATGATGGTAAAGAGGAGGAAACTAAATATGAAATTAAACAAAATATTTGTGTTTATAGCTGTAGGTGTGTTACTAGTAGTCATTGGTGGACTATTTTTTTATTTCCTGTCTGAATCAGAGACTGCTTTTGAGGGGGAATGGAAGAGAGTCGAAGAAAGCGGTTGTCCATTATCATTGCGTTTCTACGAAGGAAAAACTTTAAATATTGAATATAGAGAAGGTCATAGTGAAACAGGAACATTAACAGAATTAGGTGAGGGAGAATACAAATTTGACATTCAAATTCTTTCTGTTGTGGTAGGGATTAAGAAAATTAATGATTATATGCTATATTTTAGAGATCACGAAGGTGATGTATGTAGATATAAAAAGATTGATAAAGAATGATATTCTATAATGTATTTGTTTAAGAAAGGACTAGATAAGAATGAATCGGAAGTTAATAGGTTTATTAATAATTACTTGTGTGCTTGTTGGAGGAGGATTTTATTATTTTGGGTTTATGAAGTCTGATGACATTACGGGTAAATGGATGTATACAGGAAACAGTGATTCTTGTCCCCCTTTTATTTCTTTTCATGATACCAATAAGTTTACAATGACTGGAGCTGGTGATGAGTCATATATCACTTTTACAAGTACAATTACGGAAATAGAAAAAAATCATTATAAGTTTGCTGGTAAGATTAAGGGGAAATCTGGATTTGAAATAATACATGGGAAATTATTAATAAAAGAGTTTAAGGGTGATTATATGGATATCCAACTAAATAAAGATGAATGTAAGAGTTATATTAAGGAGCAATGAAATAATGTATTTTTATCTAATCAATTATTTATTGCTTTTGTTAGAAGGTTGTATTCTAAGCCGGTTTAGACTTTGTAGTATATTTTTTGTGTTAAATGCAAGCAATCTATTTTGGCAATAATACAGTATTTAACAAGATATTTATGCTCGTAATAAACCTTTCAGATAAATATTACATATGGAGTGATTTTTTCTGTGGAATGGAAATCAACTATGAAGCGTACAATTTTACTGTGTTTAGGAATCATCTGTTTATTAGCTTTAGGGGGTCTATACTATTATAATAATTTTAAGACCCAGTCACTTGAGGGTAGATGGGTGAAGATGGAAGGAAAAAAAAGCGCTTGCCCGTCTTTTCTCACTTTTAAGGGGGAAAGTCAGCTGACGATGTCTGGGTTTGGGCCTGAATCTAGCATGTTTATGACAGGTAATTTGGCGAAAATAGGAGAAAATAAATATAAATATGTAGTTGAAATTATGTCTGAAGTAGACTCAGCTGAATTAAGAATTAATAAGCTTGAAGATAACATTTTGGATATAAACATCGATAAAGACCGATGTTCATATGTTAAAGATCAAAAATAATGGATTTTGACATGATAAAAAAACTGAGCGTTTGCTCAGGTCCGTGATTTTTTTAACAGAACTGACTGTTTTGAAATAACATGATGGTAAAGAGAGGGTAATTAAACGTGAAAGTGAAAAAATCAATGATGTTTTTGGTTGTAGGTATGATTGTGTTAGTAATTGGTGGGTTGCTTTTTAATTTCCAGTCTGACACGAATTTTGAAGGTGAATGGGAAGTGGTTAGGAATGAAGGATGCATTGCAAAAAAGATGGCCTTTTATGAGGAGAATATATTAACAGTTACAGGTCGCAGCGGTAAAAATTATTCGGGAACACTAACTAAAATTGGTGAAGAGAAATATTCATTTGACATAAAACTTCGCACTTTTGTTTTGGGGATTAAAAAGTTGTCTGACGACATGTTACTCTTGAAAGATGCAAATGGTAGAGAGTGTGAGTTTAAGAAGGTGGATTGAATCAAAATTTATTTATGGAATATTGTTTTTGATATCAAAGAAAAGGAATATTGCCAACTATGAATGTACAATTTTACGGTGTTTAGGAATCGTCTGTTTATTAGCTTTAGGGGGGATACTATCATAATAATTTTAATGCCCATTGGCATAATAAAAAACCTGAGCGTTTGCTCAGGTTTTTTATTTTTTTACTATCCTTGACAACATTTGTTTTCCAATGCGGCTGCCAACAGAACCAGCTGTTTTAGAAATGACATTTACCGCCATTTGCCCCGAGCCTGTGGAGTACATAAATTCTTTGATAAAGGAGGGACTTTTCATTATTAAAAAGGCAAATCCGATACCAAAAATAAATCGTTCAAATTGCAAAAGATCTAATAATCCCCCTGCAAATAATTCTATAAAAAGCATCAACAAAACAATTTGAATCACTTGTGTTATTAAAAGGGATAAAAAGCTACGCCACCAAGCAGGAAACAGGTTGAAATCATTGTTTAAGTTGGTGGCGATGGCAAAGGGGCCAGCGATAAACAAAAAGGCTAATTCCGCTGAACGGAGACAAACTTGAAAAGCGATGATTAGCATCAGAATAGCAAAGATTAGCATCATGAAAAGGGTAGCCGATACGGCAACTTTTGGGACAAACAAAAATACGTTTGTCACTCGCTCTATATTTTCAAGCTTAATACCGACATTAGCAAATCCTGATGTAGTGTCAGTTGAAGCTGTTACTAACAGGGGGAAAACACTAGGATACATCCCGCACATCGCAGCGGTGACAACTAGCTTTACCATAAGCGATTTTAGTTCTTGGGTATCTTCATTCACCCAATAATTGGCTAAGATGCGAACCAAATGGAAAAGAGTGAATGTCGTTATGAAAGCCCAAGCTGTGTTGGCAAAATAACCGTAATATGTTTTGACGGTTGGTTGATCCAGAATTTTCTGTGGGTAGTTCATGATGTTTGCGATGATTTCTATCGCCTTGGAAAAAAAGTCTCTGGCTAATTCTAATAACCAGTTGTTGATATGACATATTGGATCAACATACTCGCAATTAAATGCTTCTTTTTTTTCTTCACCAAATAGATTATCCCAAAAACTTTCCTCTTCTGTCTCCTGCCCTCCTTTATCTGCCCATACATTTACAGGCAGCACACAAAAAGAAAGGAAAGACAATAGCACGATCGATAAAACGATTTTTTGAAACTTCCTCATCTCATTCCTCATCCTTTATCGCGATTTCATCCAAATTTTTTTCGTTTTGGATTTCAAAATCGTAGCTGTCTACTTTCCATACTCCTTGTCCGTCGGAGGTTAGATTTATGTTCATCTCATACATACCGGCAGTGGATTGGCCGTTGCCAATGTCATGATAAACACGGAATTGGATCAGGATATTAACATGATTCAAACTCAAACGGTTAAAGTATGTTTTTTCTATGGTAACTCGCTGCTTTATACCCTTTGTTGACTCATCTTCTAAGTCCATGTCATTGGCAAAGATTTTTTGTTGAGCTTTTTGGGTGGTGATGGAACGTAGTTTTTTTTCGTTTTCGGGTGTGGGTGTATCCATCAATGTAAGTACAAATTGTTTAGCGACGGCTTGTGCCTTATCTTGTTCAGTTAGTTTCTTGATTATATGTTCTAATTCATTGATCTTATTGAATTGTGTCATGTTGCCTATAAGGGAGAAAGTGAGACATACGGCTAATATGGTCATGTATATATATGTTTTGTTCACGGAGTCACCTCATTTTCTATAGTGGGATATATTTTTCTGGATTTACTTGTCCCCCATTGATTCTGATTTCAAAGTGCAAATGCGGACCAGTGCTGCGGCCGGTTTTGCCACAGATGCCGACGGGCTGTCCTTGTGCGACATGTTGCCCTTTCTGTACTTTCCGCACTTCCATGTGAGCATACAGGGTTTGTACTCCGTTACCATGATCGATGAGAACGGCGTTCCCGTAATTGTTGAACCCGGAGCCAGGTGTACCGTATAGGGATGCAACCACGATGCCTCCTTTGGCGGCGATGATGGGGGTAACTCCTTTTTTACAACCAAAATCCAGGCCTTTGTGCATCCGACCCCAGCGTGGGCCAAATCCGCTGGTTTTCTGAAATTGTTTGGATATGGGACGCAAAAATCCGCTAGCCGATGGTTTTCCTATATTAGCGACCTCGGTAAGTGTGCATTGATATGATAGGCCGCCTAGTTGGTTTACATATTTCGTGATAGTGGGAACCCAATGGCGGTTTAAGCCATTTGGGTCATTGCTCGCTCCGATAGGCGCATATTTGGGCCCAATTTGTTCGGGTGTTTTCAAGCCTTGCTTGATGTAATTTTTATATAAGTTGCGGGTCATATAATCGATTCCCGCTTCCAAGGTGGGGAAGCTGGCAAAGCTACCATTTAAGTAAATGCCGCCAGGGTTGTTTTTGGTACGGACCATGGAAGATCTACCAAAGCCGGTTTCGTGCATGGCGATAGCAGCGACCAACACTGGATCCACACCGTATTTTTGGCCGGCGGAAACGAATGCTGCTCCTTTGCCTAAAAATACGTTGTCTTTTGTAGGGCTCATCTTCGCCAGTTTGTTGTTCAATTCTTCAGCGGAGATCAGTTTTCCGCTGGGCTGGCACATGACCAGCCCAGCCTCGGATTCCATTGCATCTGGCGGGGGGCTTCCGAAGATGGCCACCCCGATGATAACTAAAAAACCAATGGCTGCGTATATGCTGTATTTGATGCCATCTTTGAACAGCATGACTTTGAACATTATTGTTCACCACGTTTGCCAAACTTTCGTTCATACCACTTCTTATCCCAAATTCGCAGTTCTTCTGGAGTGAGTTCAACGTAGATATTCACTTTTTTGGAGCCGACGACATACACTCCTCGGCCGGCGCTTTTCCCTTTTTCCTCTTCATTTACGATAAGAAGGCGTTGTTCTTCCTCGGAGAAGTTTTCGGACGTTTTTTCCATGATCGAATTGAGCTCTTCCCGTAGCATCGGAAGATACAGCTTGGAAATGGAGTTAAGGATCACTGCTTCCCCATAGTTCCGTGTCCCTTCCACCGCGGACAGGAAGTCGCCGACTTGTTGGGTGGCGCTGGTGACGCCTCCTTGGAATGAGCGGATGAGCTTGTACATGTTGGACAAGAATTTCATCGCCAGAGGGTTTCTCGGGTCAGCCAGCACGTGCGCCTCGTCCACGTAGATTTGGGTGATGGTGGTCTTGTCCCGCAATGCGTCATCCTGCATAAATGTGAGAATGTTGAACATCGCCACTTGTTGCAGATCACTTTCATCCCTTAAGTCGGAGATGTCAAAGACGATAAAGTCATTGGACAAGTCCACATTGGTGTGACCGTTGAAACATTTGGCATAAGAGCCTTCTACATAAGGATAAAGCACTTGATATAACCCATTGAGCAGTTTAAATTGTTCATCCGTTTCCATTTTGTGTTCGATTTTGCGGTACAAGTCTTCCATGCAGGGGAAGCCAGTTGAAGAAACGCTGGAAAAGTCAGTTTCCCAGTGGATACCATAATCCGCATACAGCTCGACAAGCAGTTTTTCCAATAGGGATAACTCAACTTGTTTGTTTTTGAGATCTTTATAAATCAGTGTGAACATGGTTTTAAGCCGGCTAATTTTTTGATGGAGCAAGGAGGAGGCTGCCTGCTCACCATTGTCGTCGATTGGGATGAGTGAGTGCATGATTTCAAACGGATTGATGATATTCCCATTGAGCGGGGAAACCTTGACCCACTCTCCCCCCAACTGTTTGGCTTTGTCACCGAACTCCCCTTTAGGGCAGATTACACGGATGGTTGTTCCCTGCATCCAGCGGCGAATCATGTCACCAAAAAGATAGGTAGACTTCCCTCCACCAGACGTCGCGATTACCACTTCGTTCCGGTTTAGCAATTCATCATGGTCAACAATGATGATGCTGTTGGTCTTCAGATTTTTGCCTTTGATGATTCCCTTTTCAGAGAAGATTTCACACTCATCAAAAGGGAACAGCGAAGATAATGATTCCGTATCGAAGTTACGGTAAGTTAAATCACTTACCAGATTTTGTCGCAAAGGCAAAATGGTTTGGAATGCCGGAAGCATGCGATAGTGCGGTATAAGCAACTTCATGGTTTTGCTAACATGCGCCTTGACAATTTGGGTGACTTCGTCCAACTCTTTTTTGCTGGAGGCTTGGATATGCACATACATATGTTCATTAAACATTTCAGCGCGACCCGATGTCAGGTTGTCCAAGAGAATTTCGGCATCACTTAAGTCATTTTTAATTCTGATCTCATCCATGGGACGCAATCCTGGCTCATTTAACCGGGATCGATACTCAATCACTGCGCGGTTGAGCGATTTGATCATATCGTCGCTTGCAGAAGGTTCGATATGATGAACGATAGATACATTGTGTGGAATGTTGTGCAAGTTTTGCAAAAAGTTGGCTTGCACATCATTAGTGAAGTAGCTTACGCACAGCGTGCGAGCATAGTTTCCACCCAAGCGGATATAATCAAATTGCTCTTCAATGCTGTCAGGTGCAATGATGTCCAGAAATCCGCGATTATCATCAATCATGCTTTCTAACGTTTTTTCCGGTTCAGTTTTCTTTCTATTGAATAATCCAAACATGGTCTCGCTCCCCTGTGATTAATACTCGTCTCTTTTTCTTATTTCTTCGGCAGCGGTTACGAGATTTCGCTTTCCGATTACATAGGCATACTCTTTCATGTCTTCCATTTGATAGAGCTGGGCGTTTTCATAGTCGTAGAACATATGTAAGTATTTCCTGAGCTCATTGTCGTTCAGTTCTTTAACTTCTAGCTTTTGTCTGTAAAACATATCTTCTAGATTAAGTCGTAGATCATCCACCCTTCTTCGCAACTCAATCATGGCTTTTTCTTTGCCGGTTTCATTGTTGAATGGTTCATCCACAATCACATAGCGATTGCGCTTGATCATGTCCCGATCTTTTTGCAGATGCTCGGCATAGGAGATATAGCTTTCGAGCATGCGTCGCTTGTGAGCGTTGGTGGTTGATTGGAAACGGTTGTTTAACGCCATGATATATTTTTTTAAATTGATGGGCTCGGAGACCCGAGCGATTTGGATCGGTTTTTTCAAAGATCGTAGGAAGTTTTCATATCCTTCCAGCACTTCTTTTACTTCTTGATAGCTCATCAAATGAGTATTAATCGCCGTAACGGATAGGACCTTGACAAAACGATTGTCTGTGGTTTCGATCACGGAGTCATATATGTTGCGGACGGGAATTAAATCTTGTACGGTTTTCTTCTCCGCAGTCTGTTTTTTCGCCACCTGGATTTCCCTCCTATTTCCGTACCAGTTTTTTGAAATAATAGATGCGTTGTCGCTGATTAAACTCCGCCCGGTAACGCAAGTAATCAAACAAGGTGATGTTTCCCCGTTCACTGATGGGGCGGATAAAAATCAAGCAAGCAACGGAGATGGTCGGCAACATGCTGAAAAAAAAGCGAATCTGGAAAGACAGATTGGGAAAGATATAAAGAAACAAAACCACCGAAATGAGGACCGGTGGTGTTAAAAGGATCAAATCTTTCAACCTGATAAATCGCCAGATATAGAGACTGGAATCAATTTGTCGAGGAATCTTAAACCGCTTGTGCTCTTGCAAGTGACTTCCTCCTTTAGGTTATTTAAATTGACTTTCTAACCAGAGAATCATTCCTTTGGCGATGAAACAGATAATCGTGATAATAATGGTAGAAATGAGCGCCTTTTTGAACTTATCGCGATTGTGTTCTTCGGTGGATAAATACATTCCCAAAGCGGACACAACGATTCCTATGGCCGCTAGCGGGGTGACCAAACTGAGGAGACCGCTGAATACACTATTCGTTAGGAAGTTTTCCAAAGATTCAAAAGGGTTGACAGCACCTTGTGCAAGCATGATCCAAGCTTTCATTGTTTTGGTCATCGCTCCTTATAAAGTAGAATTTAGACGATTAAAGAATAGAATGTTTGATATAGAAAGAAAAGGAAAGAAAAGATTAATTATTAAGTAGAATAGAGTGTATGTTTTATATTATAAAATAATCATAAAACATACATATTTAAATATATAACAGAAATGGAATAAATGCAGTATCTTAAATTATAAATTTTTAACAGACAGGTGACATACATGTGCTTATCATTTCAAGATATATCGAAATTCGACCACAAGTTGTAAACCTTGTTCTCAATGAGCCTTTTTAGGCATGAATTAGCTGTTTTTATTCAAAAGGTGGTCTCCTGAGCAAATACCAATAGATCATTTCAAAAAAAATCCTTTATTAGCGCAATCGCTTGATTTGACTGGTCAGTCTAGTTTAGAGCCTGTTCTGTAGCGCCTAAAAATGGTAATAAACGGAATGAAAGGGTGATTTTGTTCGTGTGTTTTTGGGGATCTTCCCTTACACTGGTTCAAGGGATATGATGACCCCTGTAACTGCGGGAGGCGGAAGGTATGAAACGTCAAGGACTTATTTGGTTATTATCCGGTTTGATTCTATTGATCGTAATGGCGGGATGTAGCTCGTTGGCGGGTGCCAAGAGTGACGTCACTTTGCGCATGGGCGTTGTACCCAAAGGGGATCCGGCGGAGATGCGCGAGCGTTATGAGAGCCTTATTGCTTATTTGGAGAAAGAGCTAAGCGTTGATATTGAATTGTATATGCCGAACAATTATGACGCCGTGATTGCGGCGATGAAGGAGCGGAAGATTGATTTCGCGCTACTTGGCTCTTATTCTTATGTGAAAGCGGAGAAAGAAATCGGCGCCGTTCCTTTGGTGATGGAATCGTATCCACAAACGGGAAGCGGATACCGTAGCTTGATCGTCACCCGCCGGGGCAATGGCATCACTTCGATTGCAGACTTGCGGGACAAGCCGTTTGCTTTTGTGGATCGCACATCCACATCCGGCTTTTTGATGCCAAATGCCTACTTTCAATTATTGCATATCCAGTCGCACCAATTCTTCAGTGAAGCGCGGTTCATGGGAAGTCATGACGCAGTGGCGCAAGCGGTGAAGAGCGGCCGGGCTGTGGCAGGGGCGCTGGACAATCAATCCTATGAGCAAATGCTGAAAAGCGGAGAGATCAGCCCAGATGATTTGACCATTCTTTGGAAATCAGAGTTAATTCCTGGTTCACCTATCGCCGCCCACCCGGAGATGGATGCCCAGTTGCGGGCGAAGTTGACCGAAGCATTGCTTACGGCTCACACCCGCGAACCGGACGCGGTGAAGGACTTGGGGTTGGCCAAATATGTTAAAGCGGATCGCGGGATGTATCAATCTGTACGTGACGCGATGTTTTTGATTGACGCAGGTTATACGTTAAATCGATAGTTTTAGTGAGGCGGCAAGCGGGAATATGGTCTTGTCGCCTTGTTTTATGCGCTTGTCTCATAGAAACGCCCATCCCCCATATGGTTTGCCGGTGGGAAGCGTGACCGGAACATAGGCACTCATCCAATAAGGAAAGAGTGTCTTTTCATTTTTTATTTTAATTTTTGCAACTGTTTTCAGTTTGGTTTTCTGCTAAGATGAAGAAATGTCAGGAGAAACATGGAAAAGGAGTGAGTACGATGGGCCGTCGCTTTGTGTCGGATGATATCAATGATGATTTGATGCAAGAGAAGGTTGAAGATGCGCTGGAGTACAAGCCGGTAAATCGGGACAAGCCGAAGCGCAAGCGTTTGAAACGCTTTTTCTCGTTTTTGTTCGGGGTGATTCTCATTCCTACGGTGATGTCGATCGTATTGACGGCATACGAGGGAAAAGCGAAAGAGTGGGTATGGGATCTGTTGGGGATAGAACAGGCAAAAGAAACCGAGATGGATCAATTGAAACGATTGGTTAAGGATGGGAACTTGATCCATTACGATTGCGGCGTGTTGGGCTCTACCGTGCGCGGCGTGGTGGACAACTGTGGTGAACCCGCATTGAGTAGAAGAACGATCTTATCTGATGCGATAACTCAAACTCTGGGCTATCAAAAAGGCGATCATCATATCATTTTACTTGATTTTAATAATGAGAGATTGAAACGGATATCTGTGATCGACAACATGTTTCTGTCGACGACGTTGGACGATATCAGGCGCACGTTTGGCGTAACAAATAATAAGCCGTTTGAATTCGAGAAAACAGAGGGCAAAGAGAAAATTAAAACGCAGACATACACATACAACATGGAAGGCGGACAAGAATTAAAATTTACTGTTCGCAAAGATAACAAAAAGTTGTTACAGATCGAGATAGAAGATCCCAAACAATACCCTTATATCAAGAAGTATAACCCATTTAACCGAGTTCATCGGGCGCCTGCTCACAAAGAAGCGAGTGGTGGCATGGATGCGGTGGTCAAGTTGAAGGCGGCCTTTGACAAAGGGGATATGATTAACTACGACTGCGGCCCGTTGGGAAGCAGTTTGGCAGAGGTGTACAAGAAGTGCGGCGCCCTCGTTTCTGCAAAAGGCTACGACATGGGAGAAGAAACTCAATATGTGAATTGGGCCTTCAAAAACAGAGAGATCAAGACCAAGTTTTATCGTGGGGTGTTGGCTTCTATTTCTGTGAACACCTTCTCTTATTCGGAGAAAAATTTTAAAACGGTGGAGAGACCTTCGCTCGCCATTACGCCGGAACAAGTGAAGCAAGTGTTTGGTAAGCCGATGCAGGAGAAAGAGAGCACGTTGTTTGATACCAAATCCTTTTATCTTACATACAAGATAGATGGGAAAGAGATTACTTTCTCTTTCAGCGATAACAAGTGCCAAGACATTTGGTTACGCCGAGCCGATATGTTTGAGCCGAATTTTGGCTATATCAAAAGGGAGTTTAAAGAGAAACAAACCTATCGCTAATGGCAAGGGAGGGAAATGATCATGTCGAAAAAAAGGAAATGGTTGTCCGCGATCTTTGGCGTGCTGTTGATCCCAGGGATCTTGAGTGTAATTTTGATTGCGTTCGAGGACCAAACCAACCAATGGGTGATGCAGATTGCCGGAAATGAGCCGGTAGAGGTGAAGACCAAACGATTGGCACAGAAGAATGAATTGATCTACGGCGATTGCGGCGCACTGGGGGATCGCTTGGAAGATGTGATGAAAGAGTGCCCAAACTATGTGTACCAATTGCGTTCGCAATCAACGACTGCCCCGTTTGAATTGAGACATGAAGTGCGGATCAAAGGGGAAGCAGGTCGGACGGTGTCGTATTTCTTCACCAACCAAGTGCTGACGGAGATGGAAGTAACTGATCCTGCTTTCGCACAGGTAACTTTCAATAAGGTGAAAAAAGAATTTAATGACACGAAACACAATGGCCTTAATGATGAAGTGAGCGAATATGCCTATCCTGTGGGCAAGAACAAAGTGACCTTCGTGTATGATCCAGACAAGCGGTTGTTGCGCACAATCCGCTTGGAAGGAAGCAGCATCAGACCTAAGGGGGAGAACAAATCCGTTCCGGCTTTGCAAAAGGAATACAAAGCGAGCCCAGATAAAGAGTTGCCCCTGGCTGGTGGGGAACCCGCAGCGCAAAAGCTGAAGCAATACATGCAAGCTGGGGATTTGCCAGCGTATGGTTGCGGCGCTTTGGGTACTACTTATGACCAGGTACTGACCACCTGCGGCAAGGACTTGGTGTATGAAGAGCAAGATAAAGAGCAGAAAATCAAACGCATCGGCTATGAATACAAGAATCGAGCGATCAGATTAACTTTCCACGAAGACAGACTCACCCGAATCGAAGTGGAGCAAAAGGATAAACCTTGGAAAATTGCTGGAGTGAATAAGGTATTTGGCAATCCGGTCAAAAGAGAAGTGAAACAATCTTACTACCAATTGGGCCAACATGTGGTGGTGCTCAGCTACAATGATACGATGCAATTGAACAAAGTGGCCGTCGCCGATGCGAAGTGGCACAAGCAAGAATTGCAAAAGAAAAAATCAGATGAATTCAATCTGGAAGACTTGATCTTTTAGCAAAAAGCCCACGGTAGGTTGTTCCGTGGGCTTTGGCTTTTTTATTGTTCGTTATAATTTAAACATTACTATGTCAACTAGGCTGAATTATGTGATTGCTATCACCGTCGGCGTATAATCGATCAGCAACATGCCGCGCTCTGCGATGCTACCGTTGGGGCCGCAAGTGACAGGGCTGACATAGTGGCTGACCATCCTGTCGCAAACGCCGTAGGAGTCCAGTGGTTCGGTCAAGGTGAATCGCGTGTGAACCAGATGTTCCGGAACCTCATCCAACTGCTTGCCAGTACAGTCGGGATGGGCAATGGCATTAAGGCCACCCTTCACATTGCGGTATGTGATAAGATGAGCAAATGTGAACGGCTCGCCGTCCTGATGGATGTGGTTGGGGGATGCGAATGCTTCTTCACCTGGTTTCACAAGAAAATTGACCAAATGCACACCGACATGAATGGGCATCACCAAGTCGCGCGCTTCCCAAAACGTTTGCTCGTAATCATGGAGGATGATGTTATGTAACAGGGGATTGGCCTTGGTAGCTTCGGACAGCGGCGCGAATGCCCGGTAGGTATCCACATGCTCGGCATTGAAGGTCCCCTGGAAATATTCGCAGACTTCCACGCCATCTTCCCGAATATGGTTTGGCAGCCAGCAAAACGAGCCATCCCACGGCAAGATAATAGCCCGGGAATAGCGGCGGAAACGTGTGTGATTTGGAGCATAAGGATCAGGCGGCAGATCGGCGAACGCCTGTTGCAATTGTGACAACTCTTCCCCCAGTGTCGGATATGACCACATTTGTTTAAGGTCGAAACGAATGAACCCGTTTTCTTGTAATGGTTTAGATTGAGTGAGTAACTTTTCCATGTCGACAAACCTCCTGTAAGCATCATACCATGCTGCTTATATGCAGAGGGGGATTTTGCAAAGTCTGAATCTTGAGATGATGAGAGGAGCCTGCTGTGATGGCAGGAAGAAGCGAGGTGGGTAGATAATATGTTTGTATGAAAGGCTTTGTTAGTGGAATAAAATAACTTTCCCGGAATGGGTATTTTGTTGTTGACATGGGTGTTCCATCTGGATACAATAACTATTGTAGTCAATTGAATACGGGGCATTAGCTCAGCTGGGAGAGCGCTACACTGGCAGTGTAGAGGTCAGCGGTTCGAGCCCGCTATGCTCCACCACACGGTTTAAAAGCGTTGGTGTACCGTTATTTTACCGGAGTGTTAACGTTCATTCACTCGGTAGGGTAGCGGTACACTTTTTTGTGCCGACATTAACCCTCTTGACACGTTATTTGCGCGTGTTAAGGGGGGTTTTTTTGTTGCCGAAAAACGGAAGACGCGGCCGCGCGAAGCTAGAGCGGGCGTTAAGTCGTTCTAATGAAACGTTAGCAAGCCTACCGGAACTAGTCGAAATGTACATTTACGCCAAACAAGCGGAGGGCACCGCGAAAGGCACGTTAACTAACAAGCGGCTAGCCGTTAACAAGTTCTTACAGTTCGTCGAAGACAACGGACATCAAGACGTATCATTGCGGGCGTTAAGCGTTCAGACCGTTCGGGAGTTCATTTCCTATCTACGGTATAACCACGTAAAACACGAAAATAACCAATTTGTCGATGACGACTATAAAACGGCGGGTTTATCGCCTTCCACGGTTAACACGCATTTGAAACATTTGCGCGATTTCTTTAACTTCCTAAAATCCGAAAAATACACCGATGACAACCCTTTCCATGCTGTCAAGCTCGTTAAAGAACCCGTGGACGCGGTAGAGGCGCTAACGATGGATGAAATAAAGCGGCTGGTACGCATTCCTGATACTAAGCGATTCGCTGGATTTCGGGATTACGTTCTAATCGTTCTACTACTAGACACCGGGTTGAGAATCAGTGAGGCACTCGCGCTTACCGCTGATGATATCGACTTTAAGACACAAAACATTACCGTTAAAGCCGAGAACGCTAAGAGCGGTAAATTCCGGTTCGTACCGTTCAGCCCCAAGACCGGGCGGTTACTAAAAGAGCTAATAGCCGAGGTAAAGGAAATAGATTGCGTTTATCTGTTCTGCACGGTCTACGGGAATCCGCTAGAACGGGAGATATTCCGCAAGCGATTAAAGAGGTACGCGGAAGAAGCGGGGATTACGCGGAAAGTATCGCCGCACGTTCTACGTCATAGCTTTGCGACGCAATATTTGCTAAATAACGGCGATGTAATGTCGCTACAGAAGATTCTAGGTCATTCTTCCATCTCAATGGTTCGGCGATATGTACAGATGACCGACGCGGACATATCGAAGACACACGCCAAGTTTTCGCCTATACAAAATATCCGAGTTTAGCCATTCAGACATAAAAAAGCGCCGAGCATAAGCCCGACGACACACAACGACACAAAACACATTAAAGAGGTTTTTATTATAGCAAGTGGGCGGGATATGCTTCAATACCGCTACACTAATAATCGTGTGTTAGTCGGGGCTCTCGGTAAAGGGGAGCCGACAGCATGAGCAAAACCGCTAATAAAACCGCTAATAAAACCGCTAATAAAACCGCTAATAACTACGCGCAACTCGCGAAGAAATACTCGCTATTCAAAAACGTTGAACACTTAAACGGAACCGTCGCCAAGCACTTGTACCATAAAACGCATCTACTTAATAAAAACGCTATCGCCGTTTATAAGCTACTAGCACGCTACGCGGTCAAATTCTGCGGTACCGCGTTCATTAAACATGACACTTTAGCCGAAAGTATCGGAATCAGTCGCCGGACGGTTATCCGCGCGATTGACCGACTCATCGAATTGCGCATTATTGCGAAGAAGAACGTATTACGAGAAAAAGCGGGCGGCTACGGCTCGAATTTATATATTCTATTGCCATATTCTACTAGTGACACAGCGCATTTGTCACAACGGGAAGAACCGGAACAGCCAAGCGAGACAAGCGATAAGACCGTCGAAAATGACGACGAAGCAGTAATTTCTAAAAGCATCATAGAGAAGTTTAATAAACGTTTTTCTAGAAAAAACCCGTACAACCGATTCAAAAGTCTAGTACTCAATCGTACAGGAGATAAAAAATTGTTATACAAAATTTACGGCGTGTTTCTGATGAATATTAAATGGTTACGCTCTGGTTACGACATTAACGAGCTAACCGACATAGGATTGTATGCGTTAAGAGAAGCATTTAAGGCATTCAAGAAAGGAAAAGTACGCTCTTTGACGGGCTATTATAACGGAGTTTTGCGCAACTGTTTAGACGCTCTCTATGAAGAGACTATGACCGGATGTGAATATTACGCCTGATATGGCGGACTAAAACAAATACGCTTAAAAAGCGTCATACAGGAGGAGATAATATATGCGATTCTTAAACGTTCTGTCGGCTTTAGTGGTTCTCGGTTGTGCTGTCTGGTTGAGTCTCCACCACACGCACGCACTTTTTATGGGTGTAGGCTTTAATTCTCGCGATGCGTGGGTCGCCACGCTACTGTCTGAAACCCTATTTCTAACAGGCGGTTTGAATCTTGCTAATTCTCGTCTTCGCGGCTATACACCGTCTGTACCCGCGTATTTAGGCTTTATTCAAGGCGTCCTACTCGTTGGCGCTAGCAATATCGTTGCTACGTGGGAATATGGGCTTGATGGTTGGTTGTTAGGCGGGTCAATCGTTACCGCTGTCCTCATCTCTGAGGCAATCATGACGGCAGAGACGAAGAAGAAGAAGGCGGACGAGAACGCGGAACAGGAACCGGAGAAGAAGGCGGAAAACGACCAGCCAAAAAACCCAACCGACCGCCCAGACCACCACAACCAACCGGAGCAACCAGACCGCCCAAACCATCCAACCACCCAACGGGAACAGGCCGACCAACCGAACAATCAACCGGAACAACCAACCGCCCAAACGGATGGAATCGACCGACCGGATGGAATCGACCAACCAACCAACCAACCAGAAGACAACGGCAAAGCCGACCAACCGGATGAAACCGCCCAAGTAGCGGATACCGCCCAAACCAATCAAGCGGATGAGACCGCCCAAGACGTCGCCAAGTCGGAAGAATCCGCCCAACCGCTACCAACCACCCAAGCGGAAGCAACCAACCGACCAACGAATAACAACCAACCGACCAATCAACCAGGAGGAACCACCCAACCTGAACAACCGGAGGAGGTAACCGACCAACCAACCGACCAACCAACCGACCAACCAACCGACCAGCCAACGGGTGCCACCCAAACCACCCAAAACGACGAAACCGCCCAAGCGGATGGAACCGAGGAGACCGACCAAACCGACAAACCTACCACGCCGTATGAGTGGGCGGTACACGAATACAAGAGAACGGGAAAAGTTCCGACCCGTCGCGGATTGGCGAAGCTGGCGGGCTGTTCCGAGTGGAAGGCAGGCAACGCGAAGAAACAACTAGAAGAGGAACTCGGATTAGCCGGATAACGAGTAAATGGCGCACACCGCGCCTTACTATAAATACATTTCCATTACCGAAATGGTGATTTAAATGTTAACAGAGAAACAAGCGCAAGTATTCAGCAACGCGCAGGACGCTATTAAATCGGCCATCAGCGAGATGAGCCGGAAATATCCGGCGCTAGACGCAGAGGCGCTAGAAAACTACCTACAGCGGGAACTACGAAAGTATTGCGCTAAATTCGACCCTCGGAAGGGTGACGGTGAAGAGTTCACAAGCGCGGTTATACGTACTAAGGCGCGTATGTTCGTTACCCGCGCACTTAAGCGGGGTTAACAGCGGCACGCAAACGGGCGGGGCTACGAAAAAAAAATTAACTTTTTTCGGTTCCGCCCTTGCATTCTGACCCAAAATGCGTATGTAGGTATGAGAGAGTATTTTTCCGCAAGATAGACGGTTTAAATGTGACAGATTTATGGCAAATAGCGGGCAGGGGTTATAAAATCGGCTCAAACGCTTTTTGTAATCTATGAAGGCAGTTAAATCCTCTGGTGAGCTAAACCCGGAAAAAGGGTAAGGTGAGCGGGGCAACCCGTATCACAAATAATATTTTATTCCGCATTAGCGCAACCTTTATTCGTTACTTGTATCCGTATACGCTTCAATCCAGCGTTTCATCTACGGAGCCTTGCTCGAGTATGAGCGCGAAATGACGGCGGGTAACCGTTAGGAAGAGTCAATAAGGTATTTCATACGTTATGAAGGCGTAGGCCGCGTGGCCTGCGCTTTTTCTTTTGCAATCATAATCAAGTTTTTCCATATAAAACCGAAAGTTATTTCTCTGAAAGCTGTGCGACCACGTGGTCAGCCCAGTAATGTATATTGAAGGCTTTTTTTCAGTCTGACAAGTTAAATCAAGGAGGAATTTTATATGCCGAAAAAAGCGAAAACCACGTATTACAATTGCCCGTATTGCAAACGACCGCATGACGTACTGCTTACGGTTGACCGTTCCGGCGAGGCTAAAGCGCTGTTCTGTCCGCATGCAAAGGATATTATCCGCGTACTTGACTACGTTTGGAACGGTATTAACATCGAGAAGTTAGTTCGCAACTACATTATGATTTGCATTGACTTAACCGGAATCGAAGATATGAGCCTACGAAACATCGGACGGCTAGCATTTAAAATCGCTAAGAGCTTACAACGGGAAAGCCCCGTTATCAAAAAGGCAAGCGTTAACCTCTTTTACATTAAAAGAATTGCCGAAATGCTACTGCTATCGTTTCAGAATGACAGCTTAGAGCGCACTTACAAGTAACGGCGTCGACAGTGGCGCCGCTTAAATCCCGATTAACACTAAATCCCGTGGAGGTTGATAAATCATGGAAAAGCAAAAATACAGCATCGAGTTTAACCCGACTCTGGAAGTAGGAAACGAGGCACGGAGTGAAGCATTCGCCGAGTACAACAAGCGGAAGTCATACGCGCAAGAAATCGAAGAAGAAATCGATAAATGCATTGGCGCGCTGAATGACGACTGGTACGAGTACGAGTTGAAAAAGCTAATCTATCCGCTAGACATGCGCGACAATGTGAATTTCGAGACGGGCAAGACTAAGACGAAGCTGGCGGCGGCTATTATGTCGAAAGTCCGCGCATTCGTTAAGGAAAACACCGATTTATATTACGGTGATTCTATCGGCTCCGACATGTACCACTTAGCGGTAGAAGACGTAGGTAGCAGGATAGCGGCGCGAGTCGGTATTATCATCGACGACATCTATAACATGCGACTACGACCCGACGAATTCTGTTACTTCTACATCGAGCGCGCCATTAGAAACGAGCTAACCCGTATCACTCAAGAGTTAATACGCAGACACGGCGGAAAGGTCGCTCACGGTGTTAAATCCGACGAACTGACCGAAGAAGAACGGCAAGAGTTGGCGCGAATCCGCAAGGAACGGAAAGAGAGACGACGCCACGCCGAAGAGATGTATAAGGAACAGGAACGCGCGCGCCGCGAACGAGAAAACGACGTCGAAGGACAGGTAACTCTAAAAATTACCGTTGAAAACATGATTAACGACCCGGCGCTGAAAGACGAAGAGCGGGCGGTACTCGTTTATATGTATCGCAATCCGGGCGCGGGACAACGAGAAGTAGCCACGGAGCTAAATATTTCGCAAAGTAAGGTTAGCCGAATCGTTAAGCGGCTCGCGGAGAAGCTGAGACACCACATAGAAGAATAAAGAAGAGAGATTAAGGGACAGAGTCCCTTGCAGGCTCTGCCTGCTATCTCTTATCTCTATCTATTCTATACGGTATTAATGTATTAGGTATTAGTCGGTATTACGTTATCTATATCGGCAGGGGCGTTACCTTCCGGGGCGCGTTGCACCCCGTAAGAGATACCCAAAATTAAAAAGTGATTCACTTTCAGCAAAAAAAAAATAAAAAATTTTTTCGGGAGGGATTCGCCGTGAAAAATCAACGATTGACAATACTTATGACGCGACGCGATTTAGACGTTATATGTTCGCTACTCGGAATTACACGTCGCGAACTAGCGAAACGCGTCGGCTACTCGGAATCACATATTTCACACGCCCGCAAGCACGAAATTCCGATGCGCCTATCCCGTCGGATTGCTGAGCGGTTCGGGCTGACGGATTCGCTCGTACTGGAAATGCGACGCTTGCAAATGCTTTTCGATAGCATCACTAAAGCGGAAGGAGATGACGAATAATGGCGGTTAACACCGAGCGGCTGTATAAGTTTATCGAAGAGAACGTAAATAAATACTCGCTTAAGAGAGTTAGAATCGACAAACTAGAAAAGTTAGCGAATAGACTCGCTTATCTGTACTGCAAGGAATTTAAAGAGGATTATCACGCAGTAAAACCCGTTGCTTTAGACCGATTAAGACGAATTAGATGCAGACCGGAATACTATAACGTCGAACTGGACAGCAGATTTAAACGCCGTTGGAAAAAGTATTAACTTTCCACGGTGTTTTTTTAAATACAACGATTACACCGCAGGAGGTGGCCGAACGGTGCAAGAACCGGAAAAGCTCTTCACGCAAGAAGACGTTAACCGCATCGTTAAAGAGCGGCTTAAGCGGGAGCGCAGAAAGCGGGCAGACCTGCTTAATTACATTGCTTGGCTGGAAGAGAAAGTAAAAGAGAATAAAGAGGCGATGAGCGATGAGTAAATACGTTATAGACCTACGACTCGTTAAGGATAAAGAGTTACGAGCCGTCGCGCTAATTGAAGCGCCTAACGGTGAAGAAATCGACGTAATAGATTTTTCCAGCCCGTATTTTACCAAATCAGGCGTAGCCCACAGCACGCTAGACAAGGCGGCGAAGGTTGTAGCGGAACACGGCGGAAAACACATTCATTTGAAAACGAATTTCTTACCCTTACATCGAGATTTTTCGCGAAGGCGGAATAACTTTCCGTTAACCCGCGTTACGTTGGGACGCTTGAAAGAGTACGGCGTAAAAATTGACAGCATAGAACTGATTAACGATGAAGAAACGGGTTTAACCCTTTAATAAACAGGAGGTATATATTATGAAAAGCCAAACGATTCACACAAACGAATACGGAGATAAACACGTAGAACAGGCGCTATTTATGACAGAAAGTACTAACGTAGACGGCAATCGCTACGAAAAAGGTAATATCTATAACGTCGAACAGGCCAAGGCCGCGCAACTGGTTGAGGATGGCGTTGCAAGTCCCGTTTCATTTCCTGCGCTAGAAGCTATTTCTGTTACGATAGACCAGCGCTTGAGCCAGTTCAAAAAGCAATACGAAGAAATTAAACATCATGAACGCTACGCGGACAGTGAGGCGGAACGTAAATTCCAATTGAAAATGCTGGAAATGAATCTTGAGGCGGATATGCAGGCGTTGAAACAGAAGTACGCGGAAGAACTAGAGAATTTGCAACGCGAAATCGCGCGGGAGAGTCTCTCAGTAGAATTCACCACGTCCGAAACCGTTAACGCCTACGCCGATAACCTCATTGCAGAAGCGCAATACACGGACGACAAAGAAGGATTAGCGGATTTGCTCGCTATTAAGGTATCCGCGATGGACGACAACGAGCGGTTAACCCTTCTGCGTCGCTTTGGTCGGATTGCCGCCGCTTTGACAGAAGGAGCCGCAGGGAACAGCAAGACACGGATTAAAGAGAAGCTCGGTAAAATTCATGCGGAGTTGAAATCCGCGCATAAGCAAAATGAATACGATTTAAAACTTCGTCAATTGGCGGCGATTAAACAGAATGACCCGCTTACCAACTACCGCTTATATAAGATGGCCGTAAAACGCAACGACGCAAGCCGCTTTAACTTCTAAACGGAGGTGCTAACGGATGACAGACCGGAATGATAACGCGGAGCGCGGATTTATCGAAATAGAACAATACACCGCACTGCGGAAAGAACACATGAACGCGCAAGTCGAGATTGAGAAACTACGGGCGGAGCTTGAACGGCTCGCGCCCTTCAAAACGAAATGGCTAGATAAGGTAAAAAATGACCTGATGAACGAGTATAACATACCTGATGAACAACGGGAATATTGGGCGGAACGAATTACGGGAGACAGCGAAGAAGAACTAAAAGACGCGGTTGAACGGTTGTGGCGTGAATTGAAGCTAGACGCCCGCCCTGCTTACGTAGACCCAGTGAGCCGGAACCCACGCGCTTATATGCCGTCTAGCAACGTTAAAAAGGCGTTATATGACATCGGACGACAAGCGGCAGAAAAGGCGCTAGGGATGAATGAAGGCGGTTCGCGCGTCGTAGAGCGTGGGGGCGTCGGGGCTAGACGTAGCGTAATACCAACGAATAAACCGATGGGTAACCCTCCGATGAAGTTACCGCCCCGGAATTCGGTACACGGTTCCAGCGGATGGGCGAAACTCTTTAAGTTCTTCGGTAAGTAAACTCTAATAAAACAGACGCGAATAAAGGCGTAGGAGAGATGGGAAATATGGAAATTTTGATTGTAGGCGGCGCGGTATTTATTGGGACGTTAGCGAAGGGATTATTAAGCGGAGGTGCGGCGCATGAGAGAAGAACGCAAACACGCAAATATCAATTATCACGATACAATTACGGGTTCCTCACCCGGAAATAGAATCGTTATCCCGGAACGGGGTACACCGCATTTCAATGCTAAACCTATAGAAGTCGAGATAGATAAAGACGGTCATTGGATTTTTTGCGGGCATAACCCGAAACTTGCAAAACCTCAAATAAGACGCGGTGGGCGGGTTGTCTACGTCCATAGATATATTTACGAGTTGTATAACGGTCAGATACCGGACGGGTACCGCTTAACTAGTACTTGCGGGAATAAGCACTGTGTAAACCCGAACCATAACGCGGCGAAACGTCCGGCGGAACTAAGCCCGGTGCTTGGGCGAATTTTCCGCTCTAATAGCGACGAAGATTAAAGCGCCAAACCAACCGGGGAGGCGCTTGTTACCGCTACCGCAACGGAGTGCCACTTCGCGACTAATTCGGGTACGTTGTTTAACAAATTAAGCGGGGTATTCAGCCAGTTAAAAGATGCTGACCCGGACTATGCCGCTAAATGGGACGAATTCGAGGCGGCGGGCGTTCCGGTTACGTCAATTAGCAAAGTTAGCGCTTATTAATACGGAATCTTAAACGGTGAAAACTGGCGCCACCTGCCGCCATTTGAAGTCTTACGCGACGAGTTTCGCCGCCTATACGAAGAAAGCAGGCGGGGACGTTAATACCTCCTCTTCTCTACCGTTATCCTTCGTTATCAGACCGGAAGAGAACCAGAAGAGTGCGGAAGATATCGGTAGGGGATGACTATAAACGGTTTGTATCGCAAACTAAGATAACACCGATTATTTGACCGACGGGTCAATTATTATCGTTAAAGCAAACGCAATAACGGTACGGTAAACTGTAAATTATTAGAAAACGCTATATTTCGGTATCTTTCGTGAGCTAACGTTATGTTTTCGTGAATTCTAGGGGTTTACGGTTGCAGTCCGTCTAATTGTTCGGATTTAAGGCATTGGCCAACGGATGCCTGGCTAAAAATCGTTCGGGTTTAGCGGATGAGATACGGCCATGATACCTATATAGACAGCGATAAACACCGTTAGGATACCGTCAGATGATACCGACAAACGACGTAAATACCAGCCTCGGGCACCCGGCGGATGGACGGCCGGAAATCCTAGGGGGTTGGTAAATAGCGGATGTCCAGCGCTATATAAACTCGAATATACGCCTTTCTATGCGTTGTTTATTTGCGAGGATACCTAGAGTACCTGCCCGCTAAATTCGATAGCGTACAGACGAAATAAGAAGCGTTATTAAAAAGGCGATGCCGGAAAGCCGCTATTTTCAACGGGTTTGCACCGCCTATTTTATGGTAATTTTAAGGGTGCACCTTTGGCCTCGGTCGTGCATCGTTGTATTTTGGACTCATTTTTTCAATAAGGTAATATTCGATATCTACACCTTCGCAACATTCGGGGTACTGCTCGCGGAATGCGTCAAAAGAATCAGCGAATAATAGGCGGACTTCCGCGACTTCTGCGATGAAGCGTTTTGTATTAGCGTTACCCTTCAAATGAGTGCGAACCCGTTTTGTAAGGTCGCTTGACCATCCTATATAAAGTAGGTTTCCCGTGTCATTGTAAAAGAAATATAGGCCGCTGATTGAATGGCTTAAATCATGTTTTCTTAACCAATAAGCAAAACCCGGATGTAATACGTCTTCAACAGGTATAATCCTATCAAAATTAATATTCATTATAGGCACCCCTTCCGTAACTTCCGAGCTTCACGGTAAATAGTTGCCTCCGAAATATTCGTTATCTCCGCTATCTTCTTAACGGTTAGCCCGTTCGTGTCTCGGTTCTGGTAAAGCTCTAAAGCGTGTGCCAATCCGGCATGATTAGCGGTATAGCGTTTAGGCCGTCCTTTGTATACGCCGCGTTCTTTGGCTTTAGCGATGCCTTCGCGTTGTCGTTCCTTAATAATGCCTAACTCGAATTCAGCGACAGCGGAAAACATCGTTATCATTAGTTTTCCGGTAGGCGTCGTCGTGTCTACGTTCATTCCGCCAAAGTTAAGGATGACTAAGCCTACGCCCTTATCGTTTAAGTATTCGATAGTCTCTAGCGCGTCTTTCGTCGAGCGAGCAAAGCGGTCTAATTTCGTGACAACGATGGTATCCCCTTTTTTAACCCTACCCAGTAGCGATTTAAAACCTGTCCGGTGGTCTACGCTCCTGCCGCTCACCTTCTCCATTACCACGTCGTCTACGCCGTATGCTCGCAGTTGTTCGACTTGGACGTCTAAACTTTGGTCTTTCGTAGATACCCGCGCATAACCGTAAATCATAATCCGTTTCCCCTTCCATTTTTGATAGGTGTATTTGATAGACTGTCAAGTATTATACTATCGATAGTCAATCATACTGTCAAGTGGGTACGCCCAATTGATAGACTATTGATAGTCGACACCATCGACAGCGCTAATGCAAGCGATGATTAACGGTTAATTAAACGATAATTAATGCGTATTGCGCGCCGTTCAGTCGTTAATGAATCGGTTTTAGATATCGTTCCAAAAACCCCGGGGCTACTCTCTGTGGATATATGCGGCCTGACCGTCAAAACTCCTCTACAATCTCAGAAACCCGGACGGTTACGGAATCTACCGTAGAAAACGCCCGTTCTTTTTTCGATGTCCTACAGTAAAAAATTTTGCGGCAAATTTTCGGAACCTCGACCCTTACGCGCCACGCTTCCGTTCTCTTAACGGCAGGGTTCCGTTTATTTTTCCGTTTAGTGTTATCGTTTCATTCACCGTTGACAGCCCGCCCATTCACCGCTTATAATAGGTAGAAACTAAGCGTAAATAACGTGTCTAGAGCGTTAACATAACGGATGCGTTAACGGGTGATTACCGCCGCCGACACTGGCAGTGTAGAGGTCAGCGGTTCGAGCCCGCTATGCTCCACCAAAGACAAACCGCGAGATTTCGCGGTTTTTTGCTGTTCCCGGAAAATGTAATTAAGCCAAAAAAGGCCGTTTGACCACATTTTGACCACACACTTAAGGTAAGTAGAATGCGTTAGAAAACACTAGTGTATCAAGGGGAAACGCTGTTTCATGATTGGGAATTTGGCTTCTGTGCCGGATGTGGTCAAAACGTGGTCAAGGTTCTTACTTACAGTTCGATGACCGGATACGACCTGCGAATTGATACGGCGGTGCATTGAGAACTCAATTGCATAAAAACGAAAAGAGCCCATAGATGAGTGGGCTTTTTTCTTTCTTATTTAAGCGAAGGATTTTCCATTTCTCCACTCGAATCTTCTTTGTGTTAAAGGAGGAATGAGCGGAATGAGTGGAGAGAAAAAAAGGAAGGAAGTAGAGTTTTGGGAAAAGGTACAAGCTCTTTGGCATGATTGGAAAGTCACCATCAGCATGGTATGGTTTTTCTTTTTGGCCACGATCGGACTTATTGTGTTTGCTGTGAGTTATTGGGTATCTGGTGAATGGAACGGTAGTAATTTTTCCGGCGAAGTGGATGCTGCCATGATCAATTCACTCGTAGCTATCTTCGTCACGGTTCCCATTACCCTGCTAACGGGAGCAGGCACGATCTTAGTTACTGCGTATTTCAATTTGCAGACGCAGAAGATCGCGGTGCAGGCTCAACGATCGGCATTAAGAGATAAGATTCTGGAAAAGAGATTTGAAATATATCCTGAGATTGAAGATAAGGTCTATAACATTATTAATCTTTCCACAAAAGGTATAAAAAAACTAACCAATGAAAAAGATCTGATTCGCGATAAGGTAGAAAAATTGATCAATGATTTAAATAACTATTGCAAAAATCATGGTCCTTTTATCTCTCGATCAATGAAAAAACAGGTAGCGGAATTTATAAGAAAAATGAAATACATCTGTTCAACAAAGTTATCAGACAAAAATATTTATGATGGAAACCATGCGAATATAATATATCAAGAATGCTTTGACCATATATTTAATATGAGTAATACCATCCGATCTGAATTGGATACTGATACTATCGAAAAGGATTGGGAGTTCCTTCAGCAATATCGAATCGATGAGGAGTAAATCAAAACCACCCCGGAATCTTCTAGGGTGGTTTGTCTTAATTTTCAACGATTTATTTCGTTGCTTGAAACGCCTCACTGAATTTCTTGGCGGCCCCGCCTTGAATATTGGGAATGACATGGCTATAAACATCCAAGGTCACACTCGTTCGGCTGTGGCCCAACCGTTCGCTTACCACCTTTGGATGTTCGCCAAGCTGAAGCATAATGGTTGCATGAGTGTGGCGGAGATCGTGAAAGCGGATTTTTGGAACATCTGCTTCTCTGATCATCCTTTTATAGTGTCTTCGAAAGTTACTTGGTATGATGGGGGTTCCTTTACTTGTGCAGACGACCAAGTCATGGTCTTGATATCCGGCACCAAGTAGCAATTTGTTTTGGTTCTGTAATGCCTTATGTTTCTTCAGTGCGGCTACAATGTCATCCGTGATGGCAATGACCCTTCTGGAGCTTTTCGTCTTGGGCTCTTGGAAAACCAGCCCCTTACTGGTACGGGCTAATGTTTGTCGGATGCTGATCTGACCTTTCTCAAAGTCACAATCCTTCCACCGTAACCCCAATATTTCCCCTAGCCGCATTCCCGTATAGATCGCCAAAAGGTAACCAATATGTAACAAGGGTTCTTCTGCTGTATGCTTTAGAAAACGATAGGCTTCTTCGATCGTCCACGTGCCTTTTTCTTTATACTCAATTTTTGGTGGACTTGTTAAGCTGGCGGGGTTCGTATTAATCATCTTCCACTTGAAGGGGATGGTCAAATTCATTAAAGGCTCTGCTGATTTTTGTTGCGATTGATTATGTAAGTGGTTTTTTTGCGGCCCGTAAAGAAGGGAAGTTATCCAGCCAAGTGGGGATGATGGGGATCGCCAAAAAAGTGATGGTCTTTGCGCTTATTGCAGTGGCCCATCTGATTGATACCTCATTGGGGAATCAGCACTTGTTCCGCGACGGGACGGTGCTTTTTTATTTGGTGAACGAAGCTATCTCCATTCTAGAGAATGCGGGTCGGATTGGATTACCCATTCCACCACAGCTCCAGAAAGGGATTGAAATCTTACGGGAAAAAAGAAAGGAGAATGATAAAGATGAAAGTAGTCATTGATCCTGGGCACGGTGGCTCGGACACGGGTGCGACTGGCTTTGGTCTGCGTGAGGCAGATGTGGCGTTGAAATTGGCAGAGCTGGTTGGAGAATATTTTGGGAAGTATGAAGGGGCCGTTGTTACCTTCACACGTAACAGGAACACTTCGTCCTCTTATCCGGGGCCACCAGAGGGATTAAGAAAAAGAATTGCCTATGCGAATAGTACAAACGCAGATCTCTTCCTGTCTTTGCATTGTAATGCAGGCGGTGGATCGGGATTTGAATCCTATATTGCCAAGGGGGCTCCGGCCCGTACTCAGAAAATCCAAAACGCAATCAATGACAGTGTGTTGGGGTATTTGAAAGGATATGGAATTGGTCCGCATGGTAATGTAGCCAAAAACGATACCCAAGGCGCTTACTCCCGGATCGCAGTTTTGCGAGACACGAAGATGAGTGCGGTTTTGCTTGAGAACCTATTTATCGATAATCCGAAGGAAAACAAGCTGTTACGCGATCGTCGATTCTTGGATGGACTGGCAAAGGCCATCGTTAAAGGTGTAGCGGTTGCGTTTGGGTTGAAAGAGAAAGTGGCCAAGCCAAAGCCGATGTATAGAGTAACGGTGGATGGGAAGGAGATTGTGGACACGGCTTATGAGGATAAAATTGCGACAATAGTAGTTGAATCAATTAGAAAATCAGTGAAGGAAATTAATATAAAGGAAATATAAGAAAGCAAGCTCCTCTATTAGGGGAGCTTGCTAATATGTAACTTTTACTATGCGTCTGGGGGATCACCTGCAGAATTTAATTTAATTTTTCGTACTTGCGAGTTTGATCTCATATTATTTTCACCTCCTTCTTGTAGAAGATCTTTTTTAAGCGTACTTATATGCATCTGAATGAAGTCTTTCTCATACATTTTATATTCCTTACTGTTTTCTTCAGTGCAAAGCATTAGTTTAACTAGAATCTTTTCTTTTTTTTCTTTGTTAGTTAGTTCCAACGCTTCTTTATAATATTGTTTAGCTTTGCTTTTATTTCCTTCTGCAAATAAGCAATCCCCAAGTGCAACAAGTGCTTCATTTAATCTGAGAATATCTTTGCATTTACGTCCAAGTTGAACTGCTTCTTCTAGTGGGATTTTTGCAAATTTAAATTTCTTTTGCTTCAAATATAGCAAACCTAACTGTGTTTGAGTAGATATAAGTAGATATTCTCGCTTAACTTCTTTTTCTAGATTAAGCGCCGTACGAAAACATCGCTGTGCATCACTAAGTCTGCCTTGTTTAACATAACAGCTTCCAAGTGTTGTCCAGAGTTCAAAAGATCTATCATACATCCTGTCAATCCGTGCTCTTTCAATTCCTTCTTTAGCAATTGAGATCGACTTCTCATATATCTCCATTTTGTAATAGATTTTAGCTTGGGTATCGTACATGTTAAGCAAAACTTCAGTACTAGGAATGACTTCTTTTTCAGCCCATAACTCCTCTAAAATTTGAAGGGCTTCCCCTGCTCTGTTAAGCTTTTCTAGATATATAGCTTTACTTACTTTTAAATAGTACTCAATATACCGCCTTTGTTTATTAGGAACAAATGATTCCAATCCTTTTTCAACACAACGTAATGCTTCGTCTACATCACTGGTGTGCAAAATACGCCCTATTTCATAATAAGAAGCAGCTTTAATATTGCTATTGTAGTATTCGTGAGTATCAACTTCTTTAATTGATTTTAGATAATATGAATGAGCTTTTGGTATTAGTTCTTTCTTAGCGTAGCATTTTGCTTTTAAAAAATAGTAATCAGCTAATAAAGGGTCATTTTTTTCTAGATGTATTTTTCTTAGTTCTTCTTGAGCGAAATCTGCACTAACGAGGTCAATATCATTCTCAATAGCAACAAGCCGATTTTTTATGTCTTCCTCTGAAAAATCTTGTACCTGTAGAATAGATGAGGTTTTATTCAAGTCTACACCAATTTTTTTACACAAATGATCAAGCTTTTCCCTGCTTACTTGACAAGCTCCACGTTCAATATTGCTTATAGTTGCAGTTGAAATTATCTCATCTGCTAAATCCTCTTGTCGTGCACGTTTTCTTTTTCTTGCCCTTCTAATTAAATTTCCCAATTCTGGTGTTATCACAATGTATTCTTTCACTAATTGATCACCCCAACTAATTTCTTAGTTGTGTTACATGATAGAAAAATTTTCGAGAAAAATAAACTCTATATTCTGAACTATATAAAGGTGTTTTGAGCTATATTTTAGTGAGTGTATGGTTTGGTTTATTGAAATTTTATTCTTGTTGAGAGTTTAGCCTAAATTTTAATGAGATGATCGGTTTTTTGTATTAATTTCATTGTTTGAAAAATTTTAACTAGTTGAGTAGAATTGAAGCCAAGATGAAGTATTACCTACACAAAGGTTAACACTTTTCGTCGCAGTTAACAATCAGAAAGTTCACTCTCAGACGTCTTGTAATTTTAAATTATATAGGAAAAGGAGTGTTTTTGATGTTAAAACTTCAACTTGAGGGACGGGTAAATCAAGTTCAGCCATTTTTAATGGATTTGGATCGTCGCCCAGACCTTGTTGTAAAAAAACACGAAAATTTCATTGCAGGGCTTCAGCCAGAAGACAAAATCTCCGTGACCTGCTACGTTGACCGGAGTCCTAATCCAAAGCGGCGAATGAGGATTGCTCAACTCCTTTGCCGGGATGGGGTTGAAATTCGGATTCCTCTACTAGATGTCATGGAGGTAGATATGGCCAATGGAACCCGGCTGATAGCAGGGAGATCGTATGACATCTTTGCAGACAATAAAAAAAGAGCCATTTAAATGGCCCGCACAGAAAAAGTTAGATTATCTCCATTATAGCATAAACGGAATTGCCAGAAAGGGGTTCCAGATTAATGGAGGAAGCAGAAATCCGATTTTGGCACGATGAGTCAAGTGATCAGATACATGTGATCCATATTCCAAGCAGTAAGACAAAGAAAATTAAAGGCAGGAAAAAGGTGGATTACTTTTTGCAGGTATATCAAGTTACACGGGACGATTGTAAGAGGGTAAGACGAGGGGATGATCGATTGGGATTATTTAAAAGAAAGTGGTTAGGTAAGTGAAGAGGTAACGGAAAGCGGGATAACACAATGATTGGATACTTCGGGGTGGGGGCCGAGTATCCAATCTCTCTCTGGAGGGAAATAAATGCAATATTGGTCGTTTGTATTATTTATCGTGGGTGTAGGTTGCGTAACATGGCGAAATTGGTTTGTCTACAAAAATGGGAACAGTGATTTTGTAAATGAATTAGACAGCAAGATTTGGCCCTTTGAATTAATTCGATTGGTAGCCTTCTTTGTGAGCCTATTCGCATTCGATTTGTACGAAACGATTGGCAACGATATGGTGGATCTGCTGTGGATCGATATCGCGATGATTGGCTGGATTATTGGCGCGGTGGTGTTTCATTACAAAGTAAGAAAAGCAGTAAGAAGGTTTAAAATTTAACGGTGAAGGTTATGGTTAAACAAACAGATGACGAGTGGTTTCTAGAGATGATGCAACTATTTCACGATATAAGAAAAGCAACATTTGAATGTCCACAGTGTGGAAATGAACAGTCATTTGAGGATTTTATTCATCTAGGGCTTGATCCGCTACATGCTTATCGAGATTGTATTGGAATTTATCTTAACGAACTTGGATGTCAGTTTACTGTTGATAAAAATACTGACTTTAATCAAGTCAAACTCATTATTCTCCCAGATGGAAGAGAACTGAAGGTTTTCCATTTATTTGATCGATAAGTTCTCTCTCATCAAGAAAGGGTGAAGTATTGTGGAAGAAAAATTCTTGTACGATTCCTTCAGTTCTGAGCAACAGAACTTTCTGCAAGAAGTTTTAGCATTGGGAATTCGATTTATGAGTGGTGAAGCACGAGATCACAAAGTGCTTAATTATCTGACCAACGAAGAGTGTATCGAACTCGTTTCCTCAGAGCTCCCTAGAAAGGGAAAAAGCCTTACAGATCTTTTTTCACATCTGCAAATGATCAGTAAGTATTCCATTGCTCAAAATGACCCCAAATACCTTGCCTTTCCAGATACAGGGAATAGTGTAGCTTCCATTGCAGCTGATATCCTAGTTAGCTTCTTAAATCAAAATCTCATTGCAGTTGACCGAAGTGCACCTATTGCTAGTTTTATCGAAACTCAGTTGATTCTTTGGTTGCGTCAATTAGTCGGATATCCTACGTGTGAGTTGAAAGATCTACCTAACCTCTCGAACGTTGGGGGGATGTGGACATCCGGTGGAAATATGTCTAATCACATAGCCATTTTGGCTGCTCTTCATCACAAGTTTCCGGGCCTTAAGAAGAAGGGATTATCCTCATTGGCTAAACGTCCAGCGATTGTTTTAGCTAAAGGTGTTGAACACTTCTCCTTTAAAGGAGCGGCAGAAGTACTGGGATTGGGTTCTGATGGTTTATTGTGGGTTGAATCAAACAGCGATTACACCACAAATCCAGATGCTGTACGCTTTGAACTTGATCATCTGCCAGAAGACGTAGAACCGTTCATGGTTGTTGCAGTAGCAGGGAACTGCCGTACAACCAGTATTGATAGTATTTCATCCCTGCGAAAAATATGTGATGAATATGGACTTTGGTTGCATGTTGATGCTTGTCATGGTGGTAGCTTATTATTTTCCGATACATTACGAAGCAAGGTGGCTGGCATAGAAGAAAGTGACTCGGTCTCTTTAGATCCTCATAAAGGGATGTTTGTGACATATGCCAGTAGTTATGTTCTCTTTCGCCAGCCAGAAATTTTAACGGTGTTTTCCCGATATCCAGATAAGGTAAGAGAGTCTGGTTGTTTTGATTTGGGTTTAATTACACCGTTTTACGGATCAAGAGGGTTTGCATCATTGAAACTCTGGTTACTCATCCAACATTTTGGACTTGAGGGCCTCAAAAAAGCGGTGGAATTTAGGGAAGTTACGTATCGACAAGTTATCGAAGTTCTTTCTAAAACAAACTATTTCTTGTTCCTTCATCAACCTATGTTCTATCGTTCGGCTTTTGTTTTTTATCCGCAAGTTGTTCGAAAGTATGTCGAAGAAAATCAATTAAAAGGTAGGAAAGAGTTAAAAACTCTTGTAAAGAAGTATACCCAAAGGTTTAGTGAAGAGTTGTATCGAAGAGGTAATGTCATCTTTGACCTATACTCTTTGCAAGACTTGGGGAATAAGATTGGTTTTGGCATCGCTGACAAGTATCCCGTTATGGGTGTGAGTGTAGGGCATCCTTTTCTATCAGAAAAAAACCTCAAAGAAGTCGAAGCGGAGATTCGTCAGGTTGGAATGGTTTTTGAGGAACAGATGCTGAAAGAAATAATGATGTTGACGAATGGAGATTATTCGGCTGAAAACGAAAGCGCTACCAAAATTAGTGGTCCGGCAGGGTGGTGAGTTGATATGTCTGCACTAAGAAAGCAAAATCAATTTTGGCGGTCAGTAGGAGTACAGGAAACTCAAATTTCCCCAGTTGATGCTGATTCACTGGAGGAAGCAGTAAAACAAGTATCTCTCTCAAATTCCCCCTTGTATGCATTTCGTAGAAGCCGTGACCTTATTGATCTTAAAGGAAACTTCCGTCATCTCACTTACCAAGATACAGATTATATAGTGAAACTGGCTACTCTTAAAAAAGCTGAGATGGAAGTTAATCATGCAATTGAAGCAGCAAAGCGTCTTTCTGGAACAACTCTTTTTGAAGTGGTTGTTCCACTGGTTATTCCACTGTCAGATCAAAAGTGTGCATTAGTTATGAAAGATATGGGCGTTACACTATCCGAAGATTATGAGGGCTCAGTAGGTATTTTCCCGATTGATTTATGGGTTCAACTCCTTTCTCTCTTGTTAGAGAAAGGAGTTGAGTTCCAAGGTTTTTTACCCAGAAACCTGATATGGAAAAAGGATGAGGGACGACTTTGTTTACTTGATTGGGAGGATGTTTTCTTTCATGATGTGGATCGGGCTTGGTCTATTACCGATATGACTGTATTCAAATGGCATTTAGCATGGTCTCAAATGTACGGAATAGATGTTAAAACATTTTTGAGAAATGAATTTTCATCATATCTGACCAATAAAAAGATTGCTCCGCTTGATTCATTTGAAAAAATGTATCAATGGATTATTGGTAATTCCAAGAATGATCGAAAGATCAGGGAAGAATGTACAAATGCGACCTATATAAGTGAAGAGTATCATCCAGACTATGTTAATCAATTACTATATGCTTCAGAAATCGGACACTTAATGGATGATTTATTCCCAAAATCCCTTTCCGTTTTTTATACCTTCGCAACGGCTGAAATTGCACAACAAATAGGGAGAGGTAACTATCCGAAATTTATCTCTGCCATGACAAATGTTCTTCGGTGTTCTATTCACAATACATACACACCAGAATCAATATCAATCTCGTTACAACCAGTTAGAAAAATGATGCTTACCACATTGATCGCTTGTTTGTCTAACATCGAAGTTGATAGCTTTATAAGATTGAGCCAAGCAACTAACTTAACTGAATGCAGACCTATTCTCAATAAACTTCTCCCCTACTCATATCAACAAGATAAGGGAGACCATATTTTAAATATGACTAAAAAATTATTCTGGTCTCAATATTATGCAACAGGCGATCATTTAATAGGTTTGAGGAAGATTGTAAACGAGGCAATAAACATATTGAAATAAAGGGGGAGGGAAATGGCCATCCAAGACTTATTATTACTCACAGGTCGGTTAACTGAAGTACATGGAGACAGTATAGAGGCTTTACTTGCAACCTTTTCTGAAAGAGATTTAATGGCTTTTACCGAACTTGTTATCGTTCATCGTGTAGTTCCTCAAGTCATTAAGAAATTAAATAGGCAGTTTTCGTTAGAATTAGCCAATATTAATGCTAAGAAAATAAAAGAGGCACTGTTGCCCCACTGGACTGACGTACAACGATGGATACGTATTCATGACCAAGCTATGGAGGAGTTAATCGACATTCATAAGGTGTTTCATCCATTGGTCATAAAAGGGGGATATTTACAATCTTTATATGAAGTTGACTCTCCACGTATGATTTCCGATTTAGACTTGGTTATCGATCACCAGCAAATCTGGGACTATCTTGGATCTCTTCAAAGGAAGGGTTATCATCTCAAAAAGGCTCGGCTAGGTCGATATGCGATATATCGTGATAACCCCAATTATCCTAAGTTTGTTGGTGTGTGCCCAATGTGGAAAGAATCAGAAGACGACATTGTAGAGATCGACATACATGTTGGTGCATTTCCAAGCTGTGGGGAGGGTTTGATCCTTTTCAAGGATACTGATCTTCACATAAAAAGATCAGTTTATTATCCTACAGCCGAAAAAAGTATTCTAATTTTACTGGCTCATATAGTTCGCCACGGCTTTTGCCGATTACGAGATATCAATGATTTTTACCTTTTATGGAACAAGCCAGGGCTAGACAAGCAAATGGTAGAAGATGCGACAAAGGATGAATATCTTTATTCTGTACTTCAACATATCCGGCAATTAACTGGCCAGGTTTATAGTGAATTTCCTCTATATAAAAAAATAACGGAAGACCCAATGTTGTTTGCCGTTCAAAATGAAAAAGATCGAGTGAGAGATCGGATTATGCAATTCAGGTATTTATCCCAACTTTATAGTTCCTATTTTGGTGAAAAAATAGGATTACTTAAAGCTGTAAAAACGATTCCTTACCTTGAACGAACCAATCGCCCCTATCCGATTTGGGAACATAGAAAGACCAATGGAATGGATGACGAGAGAATGGTGTTTGTTCCTCTATATTGGTATCAAGGTGACATTCGAGACGATGTAATTCAGATTTTAGATAGTGATCAGATAGAGGTGTATCCTGAGTTCCAAGCTGTAGTTGTGTCACCTGGGAAAGAGCAGGAGTTGATCATTGTTCCGAATTTTATATTAACGTCTACAAGTTATCGACCTAATTACTCACTACTACCTAAACAAGATGATCAGGTAAAAGCGCTGTTTAATCAATTTGGGGTTGGGGAGTATGGCATTGTTCCTACTTATAATGAATAGGAGAACAGCCAAAATAGGCTGTTCTCCTTCTACATTGATCTTGGTGCTTTAATTCCTAATACACGTAAACATTCTTCAATTACGGTTGCGACGGAATAGACCAAGTTCAGACGGGCATCTCGATTTTCTGAATCAAGTATGCGCACTTTTGCATAGAAGCCATTAAAGAAACGAGCTAGATCCAATGCATAGCGAGCAATTTTAGATGGATCATAATCTTCCCAAGCCTGTTTGATGATCTCACCAAAACGGGAGAGGTGAGAGATAATAGGCCACGCTTCATCTTCGTTGATTGAATGACCAGTTTGAGGGAGAAAGTTTCCCGCTTTACGCATTAATGAGTGGCAACGAGCGTGAGTATATTGCAAGTATGGCCCTGTTTCTCCATCAAAGTTAAGCATTTGCTCGAAGGAAAAATCAACATCGTTGGTTCGGAAGTTCTTCAAGTCCTGGAAGATAACCGCGCCTATGCCAACCTGTTGAGCAACCTCATGTTTATTTTCTAGTGTTGGATTTTTTTCGTTTATTATTTGATATGCGAGATCTACGGCTTCATTTAGAACTTCTTCCAACAAAATGACTCGCCCTTTTCGGGTGGACATTTTCTTTCCATTTTGAAGCATCATGCCAAATGGAATATGGACCATGTCTTTTTCCCAGTCGAATCCAGCTTTGTTAAGAACCAGCTTAATTTGTTTAAAATGCAATGTTTGTTCGTTCCCTACGACATATAAAGATTGGGCAAAGTCGAAATTTCGTTTGCGAAATAATGCTGTTGCAAGGTCGCGGGTTGCATAAATAGTGGCTCCGTCAGATTTTTGTATAAGACATGGAGGAAGCTCATACTCATCTAACTTAACAACAAGAGCGCCTTCACTCTCTTCGAGCAATCCTTTTTCAGATAGCATTTTTATAACTTCGTCCATTTTGTCGTTATAGAAGGCTTCTCCATGAAGGTAATCAAATGAAACATCCAGCAGGTTATAAATACGGAAAAACTCTTTTAAGGACTCTTCACGGAACCAGTTCCACAATTCGCGAGTTTGCGGATCTCCATCTTCTAACTTTTTAAAGTAAAGACGACCTTCATCGTTTAATTCAGGATGCTTTTCGGCTTCCTCATGAAATTTGACATATAGACGTAATAGTTCGGTAATCGGTTGTTGTTTTACCTTGTTTTCGTCGCCCCATTTTAAATAAGCAACAATCAACTTTCCAAATTGAGTGCCCCAGTCCCCTAAGTGATTAATCCGAATAGGAGTATAACCATTTTTTGCAGCAAGGTTTGCGATTGCATTACCGATTACTGTTGAACGTAGATGCCCCATTGAGAAAGGCTTTGCAATGTTTGGGCCAGAAAGGTCAATTGTAACATAACGGTTACCGCCTTCAGCGTTTGAACCGTAGTTTCCTTTTTGAGAAATAATTCGATCCAGTACTTCTAGGCTTATTTGTGTTTTATCCAAGAAAACATTGACGTAAGGCCCAACAGCATTAACCTTTGAAAAAAGAGGATGACTGATCGTAGAGGCTAACTGTTGTGCAATATCTTGTGGAGATCGCTTAAGGATTTTTGCCCAAGTGAAACAAGGGATAGCATAGTCTCCAAAATCGGGGTTTTTTGGTTTTTCAACAACCAGTGTAATTTGGTTAGTTAGCTGATCATCTAAAGCCTCTCCAAGTGCTTGAACTACCATCTCTTTAATATCCATTGAAAGCCCTCCTTGTTATATAAATAAAAAAACTCATCTCCTGTAAAGGAGACGAGTTTTTCCCGTGGTGCCACTCCAGTTGCATTATAAAAATGCCACTTTACTATGATAACGGGAGTGAATCCCGGTTACGTTTACTGTGGTTCAACGCAACATCTCATGAGCGCGCTTCAAAAAGGGGCGTTTACTAGGCTCACAGCAACCCTAGCTCGCTGAAAAACAAATCCCTTTTTTACTTTCTCAGTCATCGGTTGTCCTGTATCAAATTTTATTAGCATCTTATCAGATGTAATCAAAAATGTAAAGGAGTGGTTTATGTGAAAATTTTAAATAACGTATTTGAGTGCGATGAATTAGAATACATAAAGGAAAAAATTATTTCTACGTTCAATCCAGTTGGGATTGGTTTAAATGGTTCTATGGCAAGAGGAGATTTCCACTGTCAATCTGACGTTGATCTGGAAGTGTTTACCCAATTTCCAAAGGACATACTCCGTTATGAAAAGGAGGTTTCTTATGAAATTAAGGGTTGGAATAAGCCAATTATACAATCCCCTCAATGGATGTGGGATCTGCATTCAAGGCGTTTGACTTTTGCTGTGAAAGGAGAGAGGAGAAGGTTTGATATTACTATCACTAAACCTCAATACCCGGTTATTGGCTCTAATTATGATGAAATTACTAAAGACAAGCTGGAGATACATATTGGGGGAACCTATGAGATGATTCATATGATCTATGGTGAACATCCATTGGCGAAAGAGATTCAGCCAAAATTCTTCCCTTATTATAATGAGTCACTCCGTAGGGAGCGGTTGAATATTATTTCAGCTGGATTAAAGAAGGAGATTGCCAAACTGGAGCAAAAAATTCAAAAGAGAGATCCTAATATATTCATCGCGATTCATAAAATACGAAAAGTATTTTTTCAATGGTTATTTATACACCATCAAATTTATCCGTGGTCGTATGAAAAAAGGTTGGACTTTCAACTAAGGGAAAGGCTTAAGATTTCTGATTCCGAGATCGAAATCATTTTATTACTTGGGGATCGTAATTTATTCCTATCCGCTGAATTTCTGTCTAAATATATGAGATCACGATTATCATGAGCTGGGGAAATTAAAGGGCGAGTTTTTGTGCCAAAGCATTCGAGAATGAAAGGATGATATGTATGCAGAGAATTGATGTAAAAGAAAAAGCAAGAACCAGAGAGCTGCGAGTTCTCCAACAATGGCAAAAAGAAGATACCTTCTAAAAATCCATTGCCAATCGTGAAGGCAAGCCACCATTCGTTTTCTATGAAGGGCCTCCAACAGCAAATGGCATGCCCCATATTGGTCACGTGCTTGGTCGGGTAATTAAAGATTTCATCTGTCGTTACAAAACGATGACTGGCTACAAGGTAATTCGAAAAGCTGGATGGGATACCCATGGGTTACCTGTGGAGCTTGGTGTTGAAAAACAACTCGGTATTTCTGGAAAACAAGAAATTGAGAAATATGGTGTTGAAGAATTCGTCCAAAAGTGTAAGGATAGTGTTTTTGCGTATGAGAAGGAATGGCGGAAACTAACTGAAGCGATTGGTTATTGGACGAACATGGATGATCCGTATATTACATTAAAAAATAGTTATATCGAGAGTGTTTGGAATATCCTATCCACCATTCACAAAAAAGGATTGCTCTATAAAGGACATCGTGTGAGCCCATACTGTCCTTGTTGTCAAACTACGCTTAGCTCTCATGAGGTTGCACAAGGCTATGAGGATGTAAAAGACTTGAGTGCAACCGTAAAATTCCGCAGTAAGGATTCGGATGATACTTTTCTTGCATGGACAACCACTCCATGGACTCTACCAGCTAATGCGGCTCTTGCGGTAAATAAGGAGTTGGAGTATTCCAGAGTAAAGCAAGATGGTGAAACATACATTGTTGCAAGCAACTTAGTGGAGAAAGTAATGAAGGGAGAATATGAGGTTCTCTCCACCCACAAAGGTGCTGAGTTTGTTGGCGCTCGGTATGAAGCACCATTCTCATTTGTAACACCTGAACACGGTCATTTAGTGATTGAAGCTGATTTTGTCAGTGATACAAGTGGTACAGGGATAGTGCATATGGCTCCTGCACATGGTGAAGATGACTATCGGGTAGCAAGACAGAGTGGAATTAGCATGATTCAAGTTGTGAATAGATCTGGTTGTTACACTGATGAAGTTGAGCCGTTCGCAGGTCGTTTTGTAAAGGATTGTGATGTGGATATTGTTAAAAACTTGTCTCAACGGGGTCTCCTTTTCCACAAAGAAAAGTATGAGCATAGCTATCCGTTTTGTTGGCGTTGTAAATCTCCGCTTCTCTATTATGCAATGGAAAGCTGGTTCATTAATACAACTGCGGTGAAAGACCAACTCATCGCAAACAACAACGCGGTTAAATGGTATCCAGATCATCTTCGTGAAGGGCGTTTCGGTAAATTTCTTGAGGAACTGGTCGATTGGAATATCAGCCGTAATCGTTATTGGGGGACCCCATTGAACGTTTGGGTATGTACGGACTGCTCGACAGAGTATGCTCCGCACAGCCATAGTGACTTGCGGGAAAAAGCTATCCAGCCTATTGATGAAAACCTGGAGCTTCACAAACCATATGTAGACGAAGTGAAGCTCAAATGCCCAAGTTGCACTGGCATTATGGAAAGAACACCGGAAGTGATTGATGTGTGGTTTGATAGTGGATCAATGCCATTTGCACAATATCACTACCCCTTTGAAAATGAAGAGCTGTTCCAAGAGCAATATCCAGCAGACATGATCTGTGAAGGCATTGACCAAACACGTGGTTGGTTTTTCAGCTTACTTGCGGTTTCAACACTATTTACTGGAAACATGGTGATTCTTCCGCAATATCAGCTGCTTGTGCTGTTGCCGGTGCCATAACAGCCGCTCTTGAATCCCTTCCTCCTTTGGATATCATTCGGATATCACAAGAGGCAGCATTTTTAGGACGGAAATGGGGAAAGCCATCTACTTTACCCGACATATCTGAATTGATCGAACAGGCATATGAATCGATTAAACATATTCCTACCGATGACTATGAAGGGCTATATTTATCCTTAAACAACAGTGTGGGAATCAAACGAGAAGCCTGTTTTTTAGTTCCAATTGCCATTGCAATCGCAATCCATTCTTTAGACGCTCGTGAAGCCATCTTAATTGCTACGAACATGGGGAATGATGCAGACACTACAGCATCCATTGCTGGAGCGATTGCAGCTACCATTCATCCTGAATCATTACCTGGTGACTGGGTGGATGCTATGGAACGAAAAAACAATCACCAGATTAGCGAGTTAGGATCGGCATTAATTAAACAACGAGAACAATTGAAATCTAATGAATGTATTCTCTATGATAAGGAAGGAATAAAAGCTCATCCGAATTGTTCCGATTGCAAAGGTTGGATGAGATTCTTATATGAATATGAATCAAAAAAGTAGAAAGGTCGATAAACAGAATGAAGTCGATAGAATCTCTAATTTCTATCGACTTCATTTGATGTCGGCTATTTCACACGGGTACCATTTGGAATATCTGCTGATACTGTAGAAAGCACCAAGCGATTCCCTTCTTTGGCAGCTAAAACCATACCATTCGAATCTTCACCACGTAGTTTCACTGGTTTTAGGTTCGACACACAGATCACTTTTAGTCCTTTTAGCTCCTCAGGACGATAATACTCAGCAATTCCAGATACAACTTGACGACGTTCCGTACCCAAATCTAACTGTAATTTTAATAGTCGATCCGTCCCCTTGACAGGTTCCGCATCAATTACTTCCGCTACCTTTAATTCGACCTTCATAAAATCATCAATACTGATCACTCGATCATCAGTTGTTTCTTCTTTTTGCTCTGTTTTTACTTCCTCTTTTGGTTCTTCTCTACGCTTGGACGATTGCTTCATAATTTCTTCGATCACTTCTAGTTCCTTCTCTACATCCAAACGTGGGAAAATCGGTTTTCCTTTGTTTACTTTCTTTCCCGATTTAAGTCTTCCAAACCGGTAAATACTGTCCCAATTTTTTTCAGATTCCTCGACAATGTTAATTTGATCCCATATTTTTTGCGGAGTACGAGTCATGAATGGCTGGATCATAATACTTACGATCCGGACAGTTTCTAACAAATGATAAAGAACAGAGCCTAAGATCGCTTTGTTTTCTTCATCTTTTGCAAGATTCCATGGAGTGGTTTTTTCAATATAACGGTTTCCGGCGCGAACAATCTTCCATAGTTCGGTTAATGCAACCGAATATTGGAGTTTTTCTATTGACTCCTCAAATTTGCCAATCACTTCATTTATAATGGATGTCAGCTCAGCATCAAATTCGGTTCCATTTTCAATGTACTCAGGGATGATTCCTCCAAAGTACTTTTCTACCATTGTTAAAGATCGATGAAGCAAATTTCCCAAATCGTTAGCGAGGTCTGCATTTACGCGCTCAATGAAGTTTTCAGGAGTAAATACTCCATCCGCACCAAAAGGAACTTCACGTAATAAATAGTAACGCATAGCATCCAATCCAAAATGATTCACAAATGGTACAGGATCAATTACATTCCCTAAGGATTTGGACATTTTTTCTCCTCTGACCAAGAAATAACCGTGACCAAATATTTTTTTGGGAAGTGGTAAATCAAGAGCCATGAGGAAAATCGGCCAGTAAATGGTGTGGAAGCGCACAATGTCTTTCCCTATTAGATGGACATCTGCTGGCCAATACTTTTCAAATTTGGCTTGTTCTTCGGGATCATCCGAAAGATAGCCAATCGCGGAAATATAATTCGTCAATGCATCTAACCACACATAAACGACATGTTCCGGATCATGTTGAACTTTGACCCCCCAATCAAAGGTAGTACGAGAGATCGAAAGATCTTCTAAACCAGGCTTAATAAAGTTCTGGATCATTTCATTCTTACGGGATACTGGTTCAATAAACTCTGGATGTTCTTCATAATATTGAAGCAAGCGATCTACATACTTACTCATACGGAAAAAATAACTTTTTTCTCTGATCTTCTCTGTAGGGCGACCACAATCCAAGCACTTATGTTCAGGTGCTTGCCTCTCTGTAAAATAGGCTTCACAGGGAATACAGTACAGACCTTCATACTCGCCTAAATAAATATCCCCTTGATCATACAACTTTTGAAAAACCTGTTGCACGACTCGTTTATGACGTTCCTCTGTTGTACGGATGTAATCGTCATAAGAAATGTCTAAGCTTTCCCATAGTTCCTTTACACCTGCTACGATTTCATCCACAAATGCTTGTGGGGTTTTGCCAGCTGCTCGGGCTGATTTTTGTATTTTTAACCCATGTTCATCTGTTCCTGTTAGGTACATGACGTCATATCCTCGTAACCGTTTATAGCGAGCAATGACATCTCCAGCGACCGTGGTATACGTGTGACCGATATGCAGTTTGTTGCTTGGATAGTAAATTGGGGTTGTTACATAAAACGTCTTTTTGTCACCCATTGATAAAATCTCCTTTCTTTGAAATAAAATAAAAAACCGCCTCCAATATTATTGGGGCGAGGTTGTTCGCGGTACCACCCAATTTCAGTACATGAGTGATTACTAAAAAATCATGTACCCTTTAGGGCAACCCGATAACGCTGGTGTGCGTGAATTTCCTACTAAGATTCCCGTTCAGAAATCATTCTCAAAGGGCATGTTCACGAAGTTCCCTATGCCGGCTTTCACCTTTCCCGGCTCTCTGGTGATAGTTCCGTTCGTTACTCATCCTTTTCATAGAATGTTTGGATATACAGATAGTAGTTACATTTTATCTTATCCCAAAACTGATTGCAATATTCTGGAACTATTTTTCGGACTGTTTTGTCATTGATATGGGTAGCTGAAGGGAAAAACAAGCTGTATGAATTTAAATGAAGTGATTGGTCCTTTCTCGGGCCTTTTTATTTTCCTTGAGAAAGGAAATGTATTGAAAAATTCGCAACATGCATGATAATGTGGTATCTCTTTATTCGTGAGATGGAGTAGAGGAATTTTTTTGTAAGGGGAGGAAAAGGATTGAGTAGGTAGAATTAAATAAAGCTAATTAGTTGTAATTTTATTTCTAATCAGATAAGAAGGAGTATTGCATGGACGTTACTAAATTACTGAAAGACTTGGCTATTGGCATTATTCATTATGAAATACAGTCGCAAAAGTCAACACTTCCTCCCTTACCGTTATTGCCTCAGCCTCTTCAAATATCTTGGAATCAATTAACAATGGAGTGCATCAAAAAGGGAATATGTCCTCCAAAGAATTTACAAGAATTTGTTGCGTGGCTTACTACACCGATAGAAGAATGGGAGTATTTCGGTGAGAAATGGAGTGAGTTGGGTTGGAGAGGTTGCTTGGTAGAAGATTTAGCGCCAACTGAATTGAGTTATGATTTAAGCCAAGGAGCTCACGAGGCTCCAGAGCTTGAAGATCATACTTATGCGTTTAATCAATTGAGAAATTATTGCAAAGAGATAAATGAGCCGCAGCTATATTCAAACATTCGCCTGTTTTTGTGTGAAAACCCTATCATAAACGATATTTCATGTTTGATGGATATTGATGGTATTGATACAAAGAGTATGAATTGGGTAAGAGGATTTTACGAACCGATTCCTTCGCATTGTATTAAAAACAATCGAATAATTTTATGCAAACATTGTGCTTGGCCACTTAAATGGAAAAACGGGCAGTTGAGTTGCTTGGATGATTTGTGCAAAAAAGCGGTGAATGACTTTTTAAATATTGATCAAAATCAATCTAAACCAGTGGGGAGATCAGCATATCAAACCACATTTAGTGCCCAACGTGCCATTGTTAGACCTGAAGTTGCCTTGCTTCCCCTTTTTGAACAGGTAAAAAAACACCCTAATATTGCTCATTACGAATTCTGGCCCCAGTTCGACAGCTTTGATCTATATCTTGTCTTTAAAAACGGGAAAAAATGGGCAATTGATATGAAAGATTATCATAGACCTAAAGAACTCGCTAATGAACTAAATCAAGCATATGTATCACAGGTTCCAGAGTGGGATCGATTCATTTATTTATTCCCTAATCATCGAAAGAAGATAGATCGTTTCTACATGGAAAATTTCCTTGAAAAATGGGATAAAAAATCTAAGCCAGAGTTTACAGCCATGTTTGTCGATGAATTTGTGGCGTTTTTAGAAAGGGGAGGGCCATTTTGAGATTGTGGGACGATTGGCTAACAGATTTTCTTAAAGATCAGACACTTAGCTTGTTTCTACTGGGTAAAAAAGAGCAGAAGTCGCATGCTTTCCATTGCGAGTGAAAGGGCTTGATGCGAGTTGGGTGAGAGCCGTCGGTATTGTGAATGAATAGGAGGAGCAAAATGCCACGCATCGAAAACTCGATAATTGTAGAGCGCGATTTTGATACCACCTTTGACTTGACCAACGATATTGAGCTTTGGACGAAATTATTCACGGAATACAAGGAAGCAAAGGTGTTAGAGAAAAATGGAAACGAAGTGCTGTTTCAACTGACAACATATCCGGAAGGGGAGCGGCCTTCCCGCACATGGGTGTCCCGGCGCATCATCGACAAGGAGAATAAACAAGCGACCGCGGAAAGATTGGACCCTAAGTTTCCGTTTAAATATATGAATATTCGGTGGTCTTATGAGGTCATAAGCCCCAATCAAGTGAAAAAATGACTTGGATGCAAGAATTTGAAGTAGATCCAGAATGTCCGATCAGTGAAGAGAAGATGACGCATTTCCTCAATCAAAATACCAAGATCCAAATGAGCGCCGTGAAAGAAAAAGTAGAATCATGGCCGGGAAATGTGGAGGGATAAGGGTGAAGAAAACCCCAATGTATGAAGAGACATTTGTGGCGGGCGCGAAAGAACCATTGAAAGTCCTGCACCATCTGGCAACAAGTGAATTTGTTACCGATTATCTATTATATGAAGGAAATGGTGAGGTTCGGATTGTCGGCAATGTGGTGGCCAAAATCGAAGTGCTACAAGACATTGTCCGCTTTCAATATGCTGGTGACACCACAGAAGAGCCGGCGAAGGACCCGCTCAAACAAGCGGAGAGGTTTTTGCACACGCTTCCTTTGGAGCAGTGGACGGCATATGGTTATGTGGGGTTTGATATTTGCAAATATTACTACAACTACTTCAAATCCAGTGCGGAGCCAATCTTGTGTATGATCGTGCCGGAGTTCGAACTTCGTTTCACCCAAAGCGGGGTTTATATAAAGTCAGTCACCCAGCAAGCCGAATTGATCCAAATATTGGAGTCGGAGATTGATTTGCCAACCTATGAGCGGTATCCTCTGAAACTGGACTATGCTGACCGTGAAACCTATCAACAAAAAGTCCAATGTCTCATTGACAATATCCAACAACGGCAACTTCATAAGACGATCCTCTCCCGTTCAGTCAAGGTACATGATCAACTTGATCCCATTCTCACTTATGCGGAGGGGACAAACGTCAACAACAGCGTGCGTTCGTATTGCCTTAAACTGGGAGGCGCAAAAGTGGTGGGCTTCAGCCCTGAGATCCTCATGGCCGTCGATCGCGAGAGATTTGTGCTCACCAATCCACTTGCCGGGACGCGCCCGCGCGGGGACACACCTGAACGGGATCGACAATTGCACGATGAGTTATTCACCGATGCAAAAGAGGTGAAAGAACACGCTTTGTCTATCTGGTTGGCGCAGGATGAGATTCGGAGCGTGTGCGAGCCAGATACGGTTCGGGTGCTGGATTTTATGCAAGTCAAACGATACCGCTGCGTTCAGCATTTGTCTTCACGGGTTGGGGGGACGATCAAAGCGGACCGGACGTCATGGGATGCGTTGAAAGCCTTATTTCCCGGCATCACCGTGTCGGGGATTGACAAAGCTTCTGCGTTGGAATGGATTTCGCAGTTGGAAGAGGAGCCGAGAGGCATCTATGCTGGAGCGGTAGGATGGATTGATTCAAGCGATAGAGCGGATTTGGCGATTGCGATACGCTCTGTTTTCCAATACGGCGATGTCATTTCGTTTCAAGCGGGTGCCGGTATCATGGGAGAATCGAATCCTGAGAATGAATACTTGGAGACGGTTAACAAAATGAACACCATGCTGTCCACGTTGGTGCTGAAACATGGGTGAAGGAGTGGCGTGTGAGAATGGCATGGATTGATGTTGGCGGCATTCGCACGTACTATGAAGTAAGAAATATCGGGGAAATAGATCATTCAGAGGATGTGTGCCTTTTCATTCATGGTGGCGGAGGCAGTGTCCGCCACTGGTATCCTCTTTTTTTAGAACCAGAGATGGACATGCCGTTGATTGCCTTGGATTTGCCGGGACATGGATTGACGGGTGGGACAATATGTAAAACCATTCCAGACGTGGCAGCATTTATTGATCAGTTCTTGGATGCCTTGTCGGTGAAACGACCTGTCACATATGTAGGACACTCGATTGGCGGTCTGATCGGTTTGCAGTTTGCCTTACAATTTCCCGCGAACGTAAACCGATTAATCCTGTTATGCACCTCAGCCAAAATCCGATTACATCCTGATTTCGTAAAGCAAGCATTGTCAGGAGAGTGGGATCTGGAAACATTGAAAGGGAGTTTTTTTCCGGGGGTACCGGAAGAAAAGCAATCGCTTGTACTGAATGAATATTTGCGCTTGCGAACGGATGCGGCGAGCCAGGATTTTTCCGGCGTGAGTCAAATCGACCTACAAGAAGAGTTGTCGCGGATTTCCTGTCCGGCTTTGGTTATTTCAGCGAATGAAGATGTGATTATTTCACCCCGCCATTCACGCAACTTGGCTAAAGGCTTAAACTGTGCCAAGCACGTGGGAATACCCAACGCGGGGCATTATGTGCAAGTGGAACAGCCACAGTTAGTCGCACACGAGATCCATCGGTTTTATCATGCTGTTCCAGAGTGACCTTGCAGGCATTGATTAGGTCCAGGCAAGAAAAATAATTTGTTAAAGGATGTTGGTTATGAAATCAACACAAATTAACGAATATTACAAAAAGAAATACTCCACGCTAAAACCTTCCCAATATGAATGGACGTCCGGTACGGCTTCGCCGAAGCTGATCAACATGGTCGAAACGGGGGTTATCCCAGAAGGGGCCAAGATATTGGATATCGGTTGCGGTATTGGAACCGAGGCGGTTTATTTGGCGTTGAATGGCTATGATGTAACTGGATTGGACATATCAAAGGACGCGATAGAAAAAGGGAAACAATTGGCCGAATTTTATGGTGTGGAGGTCAATTGGCTGGTAGCTGATGTGCTGGGCATTCCCATTAAAAGTGATAGCATCGACGTTGTCACGGACCGTGGCTGTTTTCATTGTATCCGAGCTGAGCAAAGGGAAAAGTTCGCCAACGAAATCGCCCGTGTGCTAAAGCAAGGCGGATTGTATACCATGAGTTGCTTTTCAAACCAGGTTCCCGGTAACCCATATCCGGTGGAGACAGACCATTTCGTGATCAACCATTTTGGGGTGTCCAGCAAGGAAATTTTGGAAACGTTTAGTGCCAGCTTTTCATGTGAAAAATTAGAACTGATCACAAACAGCAAAGCCGGGGAAAAGGGATTTTACGGTTGGCATAGTATGTGGTACAAGTTGTGATTCAGTTCGTACATCGGGACTAGCTGTGGAACAATACCCTTCTTGAATTAATCAGTGCTTTTCTGCACCAGCTTGCCTACGATGGTTGAATTGGTGAGCTTGGGCAAGCTAAAGATATAAGGATTGGCATGTGCCCCTGCTGTGTGAAGGAAAGCGGTGGGGGTATATTTTTTGTTGATGATCAAAATGAGGTTGGGGGCGTAAGAAAATGTAGTCCGAGATAATGCAAAGATGTATTCTTAGGGTAAACCAGAGTAGATTTGGAACAGTGAATAATCCTATGTTTCTGAGGGTATTTCAATTTAAGTACATTAGAATTCAATGGATTATGGGGTGAAGACACACTGGCAAAAGCAAAGTATGATTTGGCAATTTAATAAGCCTAACAATTGGAGATTAATCGATCATGCTTGTGCAATTCATAGTAGTCGAGCAATCGAAGAGATCGTTAAACGATGAGAGGAGACGACTGAAAAGAGGTAAGGAAAGGGTGATAGAATAACCACTTCATTTCTAATTTGAAGTATTTAAATAGTTTTTGAGCGCATGGATTGCTTCTATTATTTTTTCGATTTCATCTTTATAATTTCTTTTTCGTCTTGCATGAAGAAGTACAGGACGAACTGATTCGATCGATCTCCCAAACTGATACATCCAATCATATCGGGGAACCATCCATGTATGGAAATGGTGTGTAGTATCTTCATTATAGAAATAGTAGACTTGTTCAATCCCTAAGACTTTGCGTTGTGCTTTTCGAATCAGATGAAGTGTATGAATATAATCGTTTAGCTCTTCTTCTGTAAGCTCATCTAGACACTTAATATGCCTTTTTGAAGCTAAAATTACAAGACCTCGAATAGGGTATGCAACATCTTGATGAGCATGAAAAAACTTTGTTTCATAGATTGTGCCCCCATTTGGCTGTACTGTTCCTTCTACAATAGCACAGCTTAAACAATGAACAGTAATCTTACGGCCGTCTGCTAAAGTAATGTTTTTCAAATATTACTCACCCCTGTTTTGAGTTTATCATTATTTAAGTGATGCCAATACTTAATTCTTTCTTAGAGTTGAAAATGTTTGATTGTGTTGTTAAATGTGTTTACCAAAGCACATTTAAAAGGGTATAATAATAGTGCATGGTGCATATAATAAAAAGATGAAAAGGAGATGGAAAAGGATGGGGTTGGCTATGACAGCCAAGAGACGTGTAACTACAGATATTCTAAGGTTCCTTAATGATCGAGTCTTATCTGTCACTCAATTAACCCGAAGTAAAAAATTGACTGAGATTCTTGATTCCTATTCCCAAGAGAAAAGTACAGATGTGTATGTGATTCAAAATGTAAAGAAGCCTGGAAAAGCGGTTATTGCTGATCTGAAGTATTTTGAGGAGCTTTTGGCATATAAAGAAGCTGTTGATTGGGCGTTGGATCACGCTATTGAGGAAATTGCCTTAGAGAGAAAAGAGACAATCGCCGATATTCCTCTTCCTCAAGTAATTCAAGACAACCAACTAGATTTGAATTACATTATGAAGTTGGTTGATGAGGTGGAAGAGGAAGACTGATGAGGATAGCTCAACAAATAAATGAATTATTAAAACCATATCAAGTCGAAGTTCATTTTACAAAAGAGTCACTCAATGATTTAAGTAGCTATGATAAAAACCAACAAGAAAAAATTATCGCTTTGATTATTAAAAGGGGAATGAGAGGGCCGTTAATAAAACCCCAGGGGATCGGTGAACCATTGAGAGATGAGCTTAAAGGCTATACCAAAATAAAACCTAAGAATATGGCTTTACGCATTGTGTATCGTCCGGTGGTTAATGACGAAATGATACGCATGGAGATCATTGCGATTGGTCCGAGGGATAAGGAAAAGGTTTATCGTTTGGCAGCAAGACGATTGCAATTTTTTGACCAACAGAGGGAATAGGTGAATCTAAACAAAGAGATCAATTAGTACAGTGACCCAGAGTAGATCCGGCATTGCCAAAAGTAAATCGCGAGCTTTCGCGTTTTTTTTGCTGTTTTGGGAATTAAAACGAACCAAAATTGGACTTTTGACCATATTTAGGCTATCTGTTTTTAGCAAAAGAGAGTTATTTTTTGGGGGAGTATAAGCCTGCCACAGGTGTTTGCTGGATGGACATTCTTCCTTTAAAAATATGTTGTGGAATAAGGATGTTATGATTATGAAGTGGTTCGAATGGGTTGGAGGATGTACATGTTGATGCCAGAGTGGCTTATTTATTAACCTTGACAGATAAAGCTCTGAATAAAATAGAAGATTACGAGTGGTATCCTTTGGTAAGAGAAGCGATCGATATATGCTGGGAATGGATCGAAGAGAAGAAGTATAGTGGAGAAGATCTTTATGAGATTTTAGATAATGAGGATGAAGATGGGTTAATTTATATTGAAGGGGTGGCCTATGGTGAAAACCCATATGGCCCACAGGCAAGATTGGTTTGGTCTTGTGTAGTTGATGCGGTATGTTATACAGCTTGGAAGGCCTATCAACATGAAAATGAAACGTCTATGCCACAACCCATTGGAATGGTCAGTGATAAATATATTGATGATGAATTTATGGGAAAAATTAAAAAAATAGAAGGGTATCAAGAAAGTTTGGCAGAGCATTTAAAACAGGTTTTGCTCGAACATTATTCACTGGCAAGTAGCGATAAAAAGATAAAGAGATCCGAAATTTTGAGTCGGATTTGAATATGTCTGTAGTCTAAATAGAAGGCTTTCCTTTGTAGAGGATAAGCCTTTTTTATGCTTAGGCCAGATAACGATTCCGCTCCTCATTGGTGTGTATGGGATCCAGATTGCCAAATTCTTTACTGATCAAGCTTGAACCAAGAGCTTACATTGTTTATGTGTTTATGTCCATAAGTGATTTCTGGCCAAGAGGTTATTCAACGTGGAAATCATGCAAAGTAAGAGTCTTATTAAATAAATTTATATTTTAGAAAAGTTTTTGTAACGATTCGTATATATTATAAAAGGGATGAAACTAATGCATTAGTAATGTTGAGTTTGTTAAAATGTTTAGTTCTTTCATTAATCATTGGTAGGAGGCTTTTTGTGTGTACAGGATTTTAACCGGAGCCATCTTTTGTTTGATCTCTTCAATCTTATTTGCCACTCGTTACATTGCCGCTGCAATTTTAAACACAAGAGTAGAAGTAGGTTCGAATTTCCCTTATTTCCTTGAATTATTAGGGAGTGAGTTGCAAATCGCAAGCGTTATTACACTACTTATTGGTATTGGGTATATCGTTTTAGGGGAAATCGAGGTGAAAAAAGGAATGAAATAATGGTTTAAGGTCACATTGTGAAGAGATATATATTATGATAACAAGTCCTAGAAGGGTTTTGAATCGTTTATGTGTTTTGGGATAGATTAACGGAATGATTGAGTATAACGAAAAAAAGAAAAATTGAATGGGGCTGGCTTCATATATGTTAGCGATATGTAAAAAGGAATTTTTCGCTTTGTTTCGTGGTTTTAAATCCATTTTTATATTAGTTGTGTTTATTGGGTTTTCTTACTTTATTGCTGATGTTGTTGGGGAAAATCTTAACGACCTTTCTTCAGATGGATTGTCTCAAATCGAAATGGGATCTCCTTATGCAGCAGGATTACGATTTCTGGTAATCGGGTTGGGTTTCTTATTTGTATGTCTCCTTTCTCATGACATCGTGAATAAAGAGATCGAAACCCAGACGATTCGTTTTTTGGTGACCAAGTCTAGTCGTTCCTCCATTATCTTAGGGAAGTACTTGGGTACCGTTTTCTTTTGGAGCACGATTTTATGTCTGTCGTATATCCCAATTGCTTTTGTTTCCAAAACCATCGACATTCATCTACTAGGGAGTTTAGTTTGCTTTGTGTCTTTTGTGATTAGTTGGACGATATTGTTGTCCACAATTATTTACCGATCTTCATATACATTATTAATAGGGATTATTGCAAGTATTCTCTATCCTGTTGTCGGTGTGTTATCCCTTGCTAAAAATGGGGTGATTTGGGATGTTTTACGTTATCTTACTCCATATCATTATCTTCTCTTAAAAGGTTATTGGGGACTTCTACCGCTGTTGATCAGCTTGTTACTGGTTTTCGTTGCAACAATAATTTTCTCGAGAAAGGATTTATAACAGTGATTAAAGTTGAAAATTTGACTAAGATGTACGGAAATAGGACGGTTGTGAACAATGTTACTTTTCAAGTGGGAAAAGGCGAAATATTTGGTTATCTGGGGAAAAACGGTGCTGGTAAAAGTACGACAATAAATATGATTACAGGTATTGTTCGCCCAACATCGGGAAAGGTTTTTTTATTTGGACAGGATGTGTTGGAGAACCCCTCTGTTATTTATCAAAAGGTCGGCGTTCTACCAGATAGTTCTAATTTTTATCCGACTTACTCTTCCTTGGATCATTTAACACTTTTTGGAGAGTTAAAGAGAGTAAAAATGAAGAAACAAGACTTGTATCAACTATTAGAACGAGTTGGGCTACAAGGCCATGAGAAAAAAAAGGTGCATTCTTACTCGCTAGGAATGAAGAAAAAATTGGGAATTGCTCAAGCGCTAATTGGTGATCCAGAAATCATTTTTCTTGACGAACCGACTTCAACACTTGATCCAGAGTCTGCGATTGAAATTAGAGAACTCATATTTGCTTTGTCACAACAAGGTAAAACCATATTTATGACATCACATAACCTAGAAGAAGTTGAGAAGATATGTCATCGCGTGGCAATCATGCAAAATGGAACGATTACTCAAATGGGGACTTTAAGGGAATTGAGAGAAAAGAATCAAGCTTCTATTCATATATATTTGGTTACTAAACAAGAAGCGAATGCTAAAGATTCGTTTATTCAAAGTCTTAAACAACGAGGAATCTTTGCAAAATCAACTGAGTCTGGTTTTCATTTAAAGATTGATTCAGATCAGGTTTTTCCTGAAATCATTTCAATCGCTGTAAGGGAAGGAATTTCTATTTACCGTGTTCAATTTGAAGAAGTTTCATTAGAAAAAATATTTTTGGAATCTAAAGCAACACAATAAATCGATGATTATTCATTTAGAAGTCTACTATACTCTGCCAAAGACTAGCCGCGACATCTCGCAGTTTTTGTTGTTTTAAGAAAATATATTCAGGGAAAGCTACCAGCATATATGAAGCGTTTTGTTTGAAATATTTCCTCTCATTTCCTATTGACGTAAAATAGGATTGTATCAAATCATCATTTGGAAGGTGAACGCTTATTGAAAAAATTCTTAAGTAGAATGGCCAGGGTACTGCAGAGTCGCAAAGGGTCGCCAACAATGGAATATGTGGTGGTCATCGCCTGTGGAGTTGCGTTGGCTTTATTGTTAAACCAAGTGATGGCCTTTGCAGAGGTGCAAGGAGCACTGAAAGATAAGATCATGCAAGTGATCACAGGACAAAACATGGTTGTCTCAGTGGATGAAGATTCTAAAGAACAATCACTTGACGAAAGAAAAAACGATTTTTTTAGAAGGCCAGAATGGATAAACGATCTTGCATCTGGTTATCAAGCATTAAAAAACAAGTTCAAAGAAGGATTATCTGAAACCTGGGAAAATGTAAAAAACATCGAGTTGGGGGAAGTCGCCCAGTCTTTATGGAATAACACTACCAATGCTTTAGATAGCGTATGGCAATGGATGAAGGAAAATAAAGAAGTGGTTGCTTCAGCTGGGGTAATCATTGCTGGAGTTGGGCTCTTACTCATTCCAGGATTGGAGCCGTTGGGGCTCATGCTGTTGGCGAACTGGGGCTTATCGTTAGGCTTCGGAGCGTTACTTAATGGCGGCAAAGTAGACAAAACGGTGCTGTTGGGAGCGGCTATTGGTGGAGCGGCTGGAGCCATTGGTGGTGGAGTAGCGAGTGCGCTCTTTTCCGGTTTGGCGAAGTTTGCGCCAGGGCTTGGAGCCGCTATAACAGGATCACGTTTTCTAGGTCCTATTATCAGTGGTGGGAGGCAGATTCTTGGTAAAGCTCCCGCTTTAGTCCAACGCATGGCCAGCGGACTCTTTAGCAAAATGGGTGCCATGGCTGCAACAGAAGGGGCTATCACCAGTGGCGTAGATGATTGGTTAAGAGGGAAAGAGCTGAATTGGAAACGAGCTATTCTCTCAGGTTTGGCCGGAGCTACATTGGTCGGTTTTGCTTCGGGTGCTTATCCACTTGTGCAACCACTCATTAATAAAGCTACGGCTACGATTGAAAAACATGCAGGCCCGGTTGTGGCAAAGATTAATAAACTTCCCATTCCCACTTTGGAAGTTCTTGAAGCGCCCGGAGTAGGAAAGGTTCCTAATTCGAAAACTGTTGGAGATACACCGTTTGGTGCTTGGTTGCAGAAGTTTGCGGGTAAGAGAACAGATAAATCTTCGAGTCCTAAATTTGATTTTGCTAAAGTACGTAAAGAAGGCATAAAGAAGATTGAAAATAAATATGGTGGAGTAGTAGAGGGAGAATCAAATAAGAGTAGCGTATTAAATCCTAGAGATATAAGATTTATGCAAAGCACTATAAGTAATAAAACTGGTGACTATACAGTGTTTAATAATGCCAACACATTCTCTAAAAATCCTTCTAAAATATTCGAACTGGAACCTATAAGGGTCTGGAAGGATGGAAAGGGGAACATATGGACATTAGATCATAGAAGATTAGGGGCAGCTAGACTAGCAGAAATTGATAAAATTCCAGTTAGGTGGGTTTCTAAAGCTGAGGTATACAAGGATGCATGGAAATTAACTACAAAAGTGGATGGCAAATCAGTAATACTAAAAAATGGGGATGGCACAACTCATATTATTAAATAGGAGGAGTTAAACTTGGATATTCAAGATATGTTAGAAAAGATTGATAGTAGAGAGGATTTTATAGAATTTATTTCCTATTTGATTAAAGATCTAAAGCAGAACTCAAGTGAATGGGAAAATACGAATTTGGAAGATTACCTCAATGGTATTGCATCGTGGGTTGAGGATATGGATGGGATCATTACAGAAGAGAATTTTACAAAGAGTATTGATTGGGGTTTTGTTGCTACTATTTTATATATAGGAAGCCGCTATGAATGATAGGACCAACTCTAGAAGAATTTATTTAGATAATTAATTAGTTCTGTGAGTTGTGCTAATTAAAATATGAAGGTGAAATTTTGGTTGATAAACTTCGATATGTTACGAGTAATTGAGAAGGCGTTAGAGATATTCTGCCTAATAAGCATGTAGAAAAATTAGAAAATGATGTTGTAGTAGGATAGAAATATTAGTGTTAGATTATATAAGGGGCCATTTAAAGTAAACGGCTCCTTATTTTTTTATTATTGCTTTATAAAGATAAGCAGGATGAAGTGAAAATGGGCCCAGTACCATTGTTTAACTACATTTTTACTAAAACGAAGAATATAGATTTCTTGAACAGCATATATTCATATCCAAATGATGATCGTGGCTTTTTTATATTTGAATCCCTTATTATTTTTATATGAGGGAGTTTTATAAACGGATGATTAGTAACCATTAAGATGAACCAACTTTGAGGCAGTTAATCTGTTTGTGAACGTACCCCTTTTTGATTAAATATGTGCTTTCTTACCTATTTCTTTGAAATAAATTGCACCTAAGTTTTTAGAAAAGGTACGCATCAGTAAGTCGTAAAGCACCTATGTGGGAATATATTATTGTAAACCTCCTATGATTTTTCTTATGTTAAATACAGATCACATTTACTAGTGCAGCTAAGCAGCTAGTAAATGCTCCAGCTAATAACAAATTATTGATATTCGCGTAAAAGATGGAACGTGGGATGAATTTCAAGCGAAGAATAGACTTCAAGGCATTCAGGAAGTTGTTGCTCAAGATTATCCAGGTATGAAACTAAATATCACTTTCTCGGATCGGGTGACTAAGTCATGGTTATTTTAGATTTACCCGTAGCGGATTGGTGGTTTGAGGATAGGACCAAGATAACGACTTTTGTTGAACCTGAACGGATGAGATCACTTATAGATATGTGTGAAAAATCGATTTCAATCTTGAAGAGGTATGAATTATTATCTCCTTCAAAGATTATTTTGTCAGAAAACTGGATATTCAATGAGAAAGTAGGAGAACAAGTAAAGCAGCGACGAGTTCAAGAGGGAGACATTTCAATAGACTATCCTAGTCTCAATGAAAATGAGCTAGCCACATATTTTTTGGATTGGTTGAAGAAAGAACAAGGCGCGACCGGATATGTATATCCTTGTTCTATTCAATTTGTTGGTGAAGGAACGCTTATAAATCAGGACGGTGTGAAGCAGGGATTTCAGAATGTAGTGAGTATAGAAGCGCGGTTTACTGAAGCATTAGTAGTTGATGTAATAACGTATAGCACGGCTTGGTTACCAAATACGTTGGCAGGGGAGCCTCAACAAGAAATCTATGAATGGAATGCACCTAGGCTGGAAAAAGCACTTTATGAAATCGAAGCTGCTCTTGGAGTTGAACCGATTATAGATGATGCAAATGAGTTTTGCCACATTAATGGTTATCGATTGGATAATGCTAGAGATATTGACGGAGAGGTAATTCCAATTGATGAGAAGGGTCGTATCATAGGCTGAAATCTAGGGTGTGTCTGGTGAAAAGTTTGGGCAGATTATAAATCTGTGTAATGATTGTTGACTCATTGCAATAAGTGAAGGAGGTAATCGAGTAGGATGGGAACTTCATTGTTTATCTTAAAAAAGTATGAGAAATATACTCCAAATAAATGCTTGTAGATGCTATTGTGGCATGAATGTTATTTCCGCTTTTTTATCTGTAGGTTTGTAGGAGATCGAATGAGCGACCAACAGAGTTTTTCATGAAACTATTAAAGTAGAATAAAAAATGTTGTAAAGGGTCGCCAAGGTGGGAATATATCAATGTAATCGCCTGTGAAGGGGCTCTTGCCATGTTGTTGAACCAAATCATCGCTTTCAGAAATGTAGGTAGTTTAGGATGAAGGAGGAATATTATTGTTTAAGGGCAAGTGGAAGATAGCTACTATTCTATTTCTACTATTTGTCATAAATTTATCTATACCCCATTTAACATTTGCGCAGACCCATCCATGGTTTGGCACAAAATCAGAGCAGATATTGCTTGCAGATGGCATTGAATTACCAACGATTCCGAGCAATGACCCCATTGAGATACCGAAAGTAGAGATACCAAGTGATCCAATTGAGATACCTAAAGTGAAGATACCGGAAAATAAGGTTGAGGTGCCGAAGGCGGAAATTCCTAAAGCCCCGGTGCAAGAATCGACCGGTTTTATTGATCAACTATTGAAATGGCTGCAAAAGCAGTTGTCCTTGATTTTAGCGCTGCTGTGTCTGGGGCTGGGACTGTTTTTACTAAGTACCAACCCCCTTGTAGGCACTTCGATCGTGATGGGAATGGCGGTTAGCGGATTTGGTGCTTGGATGGCTGATAAGGATGTTTCTAGCATAGCCCAAGAGGCGTTAATTGGGGGAATCGCCGGTTTGATTGGATTAGGGGCCGGTGCGCTTGCCTTTCGGTTGATTGGGGGGAGAATCGCAACAATGGCTCCTCCGTGGCTAGGCAAATGGCTTCCGTTCGTCGGATCAGGTGGTGTGGCCGGAGTGGCTGACAGTGCATCCTTCGATTATATGCGTGATGGGAAGGTGGACTGGAAGAAAGCAGGATTTGCCGGATTATTAAGCGTTGCGATTGGGTTTGCTGGTTTGGGGATTGCTCAATACGGAGGAAAACTCATTGGTCCTGCTGTTGTATCCAAAATCAATGATATTCCGTTAACGGCCGTTTCTGTTTTTAAGGATGGGACGACTTCTGCTCCGAAAACTGTTGGGGATACACCGTTTGGTGCTTGGTTGCAGAGGTTTGCTTCGAATGGTGGGAGTAAGGGAACGACGAGTGAAATTACTAAAGATATAGCGAACATTAAAGTCAAATTTAAAAAGGGTTATGATAAACATTTAATAGAGGTAGAAGGATTTAGAGCAAAGCCATCGATTGGAATAAAAGGTGGTCATAATCTAAGTAACTTTGAAAAATTCATTTTAGATAATTTTAGTGACCAAGTTACAGATATCAGTCAAGTAATTGTCTATAAAACACAGCATCCCAAGGTAAAAGGTATTTATGAGATCAAGTATAAATTACCAGTCTATGATGGCAAAAGTATGGCTAATGGCGGCAAGGGAAATTTTACAGGAAATTGGAAAGTATATAAGAACCCTAAAACGGTTTACGATCCTAACATAATATCTGATGAACAGATTTTAAAATTAGGTAAAGAAGCTATGGCAGAGGGAATCGATAGTAAAAGGATAAGTCTCGGTAAAGGTAGATCTCCTAGTGATACGGTTGAAGGTTTCGCAGAGATAAATGGAGAAAAGTTAAAGTTTATAGGTTTTAAAGACAAAAATACAGATGAGATTATTAACTTCTTTCCTGTGATTAATTAAACATATTAGGGGGCCTTAAGAAATGGAAAATGATGTTCTGATAATAGAAGACTTTGAGGAAAAAGTGGACGTTATGAGGTTTTATTATCAAGTAATAGGTGATGGTAAATTTTTACAAGCGTTGAATGAATTTAGGTTAGGACAGGGGTTTGGTATAGGTCCAGTTTGCTGTACCTTTGCTATGGATTATGAACCTTGGGAGGAAGGGTATTTTGGAGATAGTGGAGTGAATTTTAGTATACATCCTCCATTGGTTGAGATAGAGGAAAATGCAATTGTAGACTATGAAACATTTTATCAATATTTAAAAGAAGCAAGTGATAATTATTTAACCCGAAATCATCATGATAAAGATAAAGTTAAAGCTTACTTACAAGAAATTAAACATAAATTTGACATATCACAATGAAAGAACAGAGGTATTGCTTCAATCAAATAAAAAAATTAATTCAAACATTACTAGTGCAACAAAGCAACTAGTAAATGCCCAGCTAATAACAAAATTATCAAAGATGGAATGTGGGAAGAATTTTAAGCAAAGAATAGACTTCAAAGTCTAGAAGATACTGCCGGGAGATTTCCAGGTATGAAACTAAATTTCTCGGATGGGGTGACTAAGTCATGGTTATTTTAGATTTACCCGTAGCGGATTGGTGGTTTGAGGATGAGACTGAGATAACGGATTTTGTTGGACCCGAACGGGTGAGATCACTTATAAATATGTGTGAGAAATGTATTTCAATCTTGAAACGGTATGAATTATTATCTCCTTCAAAAATCCTTTTGTCTAAAAATTGGATATTCAATGAGAATGTAGGAGAACAAGTAAAGTGGCGACGAGTTCAAAAGGCAGACATTTCAATAGATTATCCTAGTCACAATGAGAATGAGTTAGCAACGTATTTTTTGGATTGGTTGAAGAAAGAACAAGGCGCGACCGGATACGTATATCCTTGTTCTCTTCAATTTGTTGGTGAAGGAAAACTTATAAATAAGGACGGTGTAAAACAGGGATTTGAGAATGTAGTAAGTATAAAAGCCATGTTTATTGGAGCATTAATAGTTGATGTCATAACGTATAGTACGGCGTGGTTGCCATATACGTTGGCAGGGGAGCCTCAACAAGAGATCTATGAATGGAATGCACCGAGGCTGGAAAAAGCACTTTATGAAATAGAAGCTGCGCTTGGAGTTGAACCGATTATAGATGATGCAAATGAGTTTTGTCACATTAACGGTTATCGATTGGATAATGCTAGAGATATTGACGGAGAGGTAATTCCAATAGATGAAAAGGGTCGTATCATAGGCTGAAATCTGGGGCGTGTCTGGCGAATAAAACTGGCGGATTTTCTTCAATGAGGGCCCGCTTGGTCAGTGGGGACGCTATTTTGCGGTCGCTGGTTTATTCATCAGGCACGCTCTATTAATGGAAGGAGCAATAAGTGGTGGGGGCATTTTATTGAAAAAAACTATTAAATACGTAGGATCTTGGGAGCAATGAAGGCAACAGAAGGCACGTTCTCTAGCAGTATGAGTGACTGGTTAAGAGGGAATGAGAGGGATTGAAAATGAGTTCTCTCTGGTTTGCCCACTTGCTAAATCTGTAGTCGAAATTGAGAAAGGAAGCAGCATGGCAGATGAAAAGTGATCATGAAGCAAATAAAGACTTATTTCAATACTGGCTAATGGAAATGGAGGATAGATTAGATGAATTAATTGAAAAGCTGCCGAAGGAGCTACAACTTAATTACAGTCCTGACTCATTATTGCGACTCGAAAGCTGGATATTGGAAAACTATGCTACTGTAGGAGATATATTAAAAGATAGTGAGAAGACGATGTTGGACTCATTGGCACGATATGTTGGGGAGGTATATCGTAGAAAGTTGAAGGGAAAGTGGAAGCTTTATTTAGATGAACCGGATAATGTGTTTTATGAGCTACCAGTCATCGTGGTTGAAACCGAATCAGTTCCACCAATTTGTCCATTAACAGAAGTCACAGCTAGTGTCGACCGTAGAAGAGGTAACTATATTTATAATCTTTTTCAAAAGAAGATGAAACAAATGAATAAAAAGCTCAATGAAGAAAAAACAAGGTTACAAGGTCGGTAAATTTGTTCGAGTGTTGTTTAATGAAATGAGGCGAGATGAATCCGAAAGAGGACCGGGTTTTTAGTAATTAGGCGTGGTCACGCTTGACCGATTTTTAAGGGTGAAGGATTGGGTGTTTTTATAGGCTAAGTGAAATTACATAGAAAGGGAAGATTAATCGTTGGCTCTTTCTCTTGCATGCTAAATAAACGGTACGCTGTGGAGAAATTGCTGTTTGCACTGGTATATGTGAAGTGGATGATTAGATAAGCGAGGATCCGTTTAATTATTTCATAAATGCAATGAAATATTTTTGAGAGATGAAATATTACGATGATCAGCTAAGCAATGTGTTTTAGAACACATTGAAAAAAATGTTCTGTATTTTATAAAATTTGGAATAAGGAGGAGGGTTTACTTGGTTTGTTTTCCTCTTTTGACCATTAAAATAAGTGTGATAGGAGGAATCAATCATGAAAATCTTCGGAAAATGGTTGGCTGTTTGTATGGCTGTGGTTACGGTGTTTTCCCTTGGGTTCAGTTCCGTGAGCGCTGCGGAGGCTACCGATGATGTCAATACGAATGCTTGTGTCAATGTCACTTTGTACGAGCATATCAATTATGGTGGTCGCACTTGGAGTGCGTGCGTTGACAGTGCGGGTTACAGAGGGGTTGGCTGGTTTAATGATATGGCCTCTTCTCTCAAGGTTTCCGGTGGATGTGTAAGAGTGTTTGAGCATGCTTATTGGGGCGGACGTTCGCTCAGATTCTGCCAAGGCAGTCCCGACTTGGGCAGCTGGGGCTTCAATGATATGATCACTTCCCTACGTGCTGACTAAGGAAAAAGTGGTTTTCTAGTGCGTGTCTGATGAAAATAGGAGTGCGGCTCCCAAAACGGTTTCCCATTCGCTTCATATGTGACGAGATGCTTGTCGGGGAAAAGGGTTGTTCGCCGCTTCGATCCACTAGCTTGATTCGCCAGACATGCCCTAAGCTGAATGTGGTTCCTCCTCCTGATTTGACAAAAGGTTCTTACTCTTTTCACGGTATAAGAGTAAGAACCTTTTGTCATGGGCTCGCTTGCTTGTAGGTTTTCTGGCCCACTTCGCTTGTTTCATAAGTTGCCTATGATATGTCGCGGCTATTTGTTAGAGCATGCGTTGTCACTTTGTTGCAATTCATTTCTTTTGACTTAATTGTTTAAGTGGAAGTTGAAATGGATGAAATCGATGATAAACTGAATGGGAAATAACCGCATTGCTTGAAAACTGTTAATTTGCTCGAAGAACATAATATCGTGGGAAAAATTCATAAAAAGGAAAGATGTTTAATTCTCCACTTTTGGGTATTATGGTTTGGCAGGATAAATCATGACGGTTTTAAAATTACAGGACAACTGGATCAGTTCGGTTACTAGGGCGTGTCTGATGAATAGGCCAGCGGCTCCAAAACCATTTTCTCATTCGGTTCACTTGCGCATCGGCGCTCCTCGAGAAAAGGCTTTTCCGCCGCTTCTTTTCCACCAACTTGAGTTGCCAGACACACCCTAGAATAGGTTTTTTTTGATTTTTTATGTAATATTTGCGTTTTTTAGTATGAATTTATTTGTTATATGTATTCGATGAGGAGGGAGCAGGACTTTTGCAGTGATGCCAGTTGGACGAAATAGGCCTGGTTGGAGTCCACCTCACCAAAAGCGATAAAAAGGTTTGCCCATATTTCAGCGAACCCGGGAGAAGATTGTCGGTTATGATCTATGTGCGGAACCTTTACTCCGAAATAAATGAAAACAATAAACGATGCCAGTCAGTCATCTAAGGAGCGCTACTTGAAATGAAGTTTATGGAATTGATTGAACAATTGTTTGCAGACTATGGTTACTGGGTTATGTTGATCGGGTTGCCTCTGGATGCGATTGCTTTGCCGATTCCTCCGGGCAATACGACACTGACTTACACCGGTTTTTTGTCTTTCAAAGGGGTACTGTCATGGTTGCCGGCTATCGGAGCCGCCTATGCCGGGGCAGTATTGGGGATGACCGCCACTTATGCACTTGGTTATAAGCTGGGGGCGCCATTGGTTGAGCGCTATGGGAAATGGCTGTTTATAAAGCCGGAAAGCTTGGAGAAAACGCGGCAATCTTATCGTAAATACGGGAATAAATTGTTGCTCATCAGTTACTTTGTGCCTGGTATTCGCCAGTTTATCGGTTATTTTGTGGGAATCATCCGCATTCCGTACCGCACGTTTGCTTTGTATGCATATCCGGGAGCTCTGATGTGGGTGATGGCGTTTTTTGCTATCGGATATGTTTTTGGTGAACAGTGGGAGGAAGTTTTTTTGTTGGTCGAAAAATATTTGAAATACTTGTTCATCGTTTTGGGGATTGCCGTGGCGGTATTTGCGCTGGTCAAATGGGGAACCCGCCTCAATCCGTCCAAACAGGTGGACAATGGGACGGAGTAAATGGCAGTACAAGCAAATGAAGGGGGCATGGTAATGAGAAAGGTTGCCGGAGATTGGAGGGGATGCGGAGAATGCCGGAACCATCCGTTCCGGCTTAGAAGTTACTTTAGCCCACCAGTCTGGCGATAAAGATGATTACCGCGATGACGGGAAGAATGAAGGCCCAGTATTCCATGCGGATGTAGAAAAACAAATGTTGGGGACCCAATTTGAATTCTTGTCCTGACTCCTTGTCCACAAACACCCGTTCAGCCGTTTTGCTGTTCAATCGTTTTCCCAAAAACCAAATAATGATGGCGGATAGGAAAAAGCCCACAATGAGGGCGAGGTTTGCCGGCAAGGATTGTTCAGGAAACTTCAACCATTCGACGGTAAGGAATTGCAACGGAGCCACACACAATGCCACAATAGGAAGGATTAAAATACCCCATCCTCTCCAAACGATCATGCACTTGTTCCTCCTTCATCAAAGGTATAAAAGATATCATAGCATAAGTTGCTAATGTTTGGACTAAGCAAATGCGAAACAGCGGGTCGTAGGGAACCCGCTGTTTTGCTTGGATCACGTGTTTGGAGGAGTTGTTTGCGTTATCATTCAAGTGTGGTTTGGTTGGGAAGGAGATACCGTACTCTAACTAGAAAATGTCTGTTTCCACTATCCGTGCTTATTGTTTTACAGCGTTAGCGGCGTTGATGCGTCCGTGAGCCCAATCAGTGCCGGTACCGGGGATTTTGTCCGCGGTTCCTTCGATGGCTTGGCGAATTTCACTGGCGCTTTTGCCTTGGGATGCGAGCAATGCGGCTTCACCGGCGACCAACGGGGTAGCCATGGAGGTGCCGGACATCGCCTCATAACCACCACCAGGTACGGTGGAGAGAATATTCACTCCTGGAGCTGCTACGTCAACCCAGTCACCGTAGTTGGAGAAAGAAGCTTTTTTGTCGTTTTGGTCTGTGGCGGCAACAGCGATTGCTTCATCATACCGGCCGGGGTAGCTGGGAGCGCTGGTTGATTCATTGCCAGCCGCAGCCACAATCACGGCGCCTTTGCTGGCAGCGTACTTAACCGCATCTTCTAGAGTTTGGGAGCTTTGCGGTCCACCCAAACTCAAGCTGATGACTTGCGCACCGGCGTCAGCGGCGTGGGTGATGCCATTGGCGACTGAATCCCACGTGCCGGAACCGTTGGCATCCAAGACGCGCTCTGCCAAGATGGTTACTTCAGGAGCCATACCGGCAATCCCTTCGCCATTGTTGGTTTTGGCAGCGGTGATCCCGGCGCAATGGGTGCCGTGGCTGTTTTCGTCCATGGGATCGTTGTCATTGTCAATGAAGTCTTTCCCTTTTTCCACTTTGCCGGCCAGATCAGGATGATTGTAATCCACGCCGGTGTCCACGATGGCCACTTTCACTTGGTTGGAACCCTTCGTTACATCCCAAGCAGCTTCCGCCCCCACTTTTTGCGGAGCGTATTGTTGAGGATATTTGGGGTCGTTTGGGATGAAGGTGGCATGCACTTCGCCGTTGGGTTCAACATATTCGACGTTGGGGTTCTTTTTATAGGCTTTGATGGCTTCTTGGACACTTTGCCCTTTGTTCAGTTTGATCACTTGGTAACCCAATTTGGCATGTTTGGAGGCCACTTTGCCTTTGGCAGTCGCATGGATGGAAGCGGCTTTGGTTGAAGACGTGCCAGGTTTGAACTTAACGATGATTTCTTGCGGCATTTGGTCTTTGGCGACTGCGTGGGCTTGGGGAATGGCGGGCGATACGACCATCATGGTGCTCAGGGCCAAAGCGGTGACCACAGCAAATGGATGCTTAAACATCAGCTCATCCTTTCGTTATTGGATTAATATTCTACAAAATGAAAATAATCAAATTTTGTTACGAAAGTATTTCGGCAATTATGTGGTTTTGTGGAAGTTATTTCATTTAATTTAATGAACAAGGAATGTTTTTTACTATTATAAATGCTATATGTTGCTTTGTATTGCTTTATTTTTTAAATTATTTCCATTTTGGAGCAAGGTTTTTTTACAAGATATGAGGGCGAAATGGGGGAGGATTCAACAATGAATGAGAGGATGTATAAGAAAAGGGAACCGGTTGGTTCCCTTGTTGTTGATGCTACTCAGGTGTCGGACATGGCGCTGATCTGGTAGTGTGTTCAGCTCTTTTCTACCTGTTGGATGAATTCGCGCATCAAATCCGGCAAGTTGTTCCAAGCATGGCCGGAGATGAGATTGCCGTCCACGTGTACATGGTTTTCTACATAGGTAGCGCCTAACGCTTCGATATCGGGCTTGCAGGCGGTATAAGCGGTCATGGATCGACCTTGGATCAGGTCTTTAACTGGAGCGAGGGAGATGCCCCCATGGCAAACAACCATGATCGGTTTGTTGTTTTCGAAAAACGGGCGCAAAATGCGACCGTAATCGGGATGGAGGCGGATGTATTCGGGAGCTCGCCCGCCTGGGATGATCAGTCCGTCATATTGGTTGGGATCAACCTCTGCGAAGGAGAGGGTGGCCGCCAAACCATACCCCTTTTTCTCGGTGTAGGTTTCCCAAGCTTCAAAGTCGTGCACCACCGTGTGAATGGTTTTCTTGGTTGGTGCGGCAATATCTGTTTCATAGCCTTGTTCTAAACACCGGTAGTACGGATAGTAAACTTCCAACGCTTCGACGGCGTCACCGGCGACAATCAGTATTTTTTTGGACATGGCTGGTCCCCCTTTTGCATTTGGTTGTGGGAGGTGAATTCCCCCTCATTTTTTTCACTCTCGGCGCATGGATGAAACGTCTTTTTTTAGCTGTTTTGCCCCATGGTCGAAAAGTGTTTCCGCCTGTCCGCGTTTTGTGTGCTTCTTGTGGATGGAAAAGATATAAACAGTGTAATCGGCCCTGGATTTGCACATGAAACAGGGGCGAGTCTTCTTGTTCATTTGATTAACATGGGGGACCAGATACTGTTTTACCGCTTGTAACAGATGCTTTTTACAAGAGTAAATCAATCGATTCACATCCTCTGCCCTCTAGAGTGCGTGTCTGATGAATGGGCCGCAATCCGTCAATTTGAATGGCTAGACACGCTCTAGACGTTATCTCACGATGAAGGTTGAACGCGCGAGCCGGAAAGGGGAATGCAAGTGGGCTCCATGTCTTGTCTTTTTCAGGGCTTGAAGGAACGCTGTTTGGAGGGAAAGGCGCTGGCCATCTGGCACATGGCGAATGGAAATCGGCCTAGTCTGCCGGTGGGCGGAAGCGGCTGGAGAAGGAGCACAGGCTCTGAAGGCCGCCAAAAGACGGCCTTATCGAGGTTTGATACGCTTATTACCGTTCCTTTGCCATTACGACGTCTTCTTGGTTGTGATTAACAGAGGCCTGTGGAATGCCGCGCAGAAGCAAGCGGGTTGCCTCTCGGCTCAATCATTGGATACCGCCTTTCTTTGTTGTGTGTGAACGAGGCTGTCCGATTCAACTCGTCTTTTGCCCAACCACGTGCAGATGAGCGGAAACACCAATGTGCCAGCCAATGCGTAGTAAGCCAATTTCAAGTCGATTTCCCCAATGTAACTCACCACCCAACAACTGACGATCGCCAACAAAAGGCTGAGCATGGAAATGGCTGTCATGGTGCGTCCGACATAATCAGGATGGACATAAGTAAACACGAGCGATTTGGACAAGACTTTCGTATTCCCCACAAACATGCCCAGTAGCAGGTAATAGAAAAAAGCCCACAATGTATTTGGTGACGCGGCAAACAGGTAGGTGGACAATGCGGTGAACAGAATTGACCCCAGCAACAAACCAGGCAAGCGCTTGCTATTGGCCAAGATGATGCAGATGGCAGCGGAAATCAAGCTACCAATCCCCGCTGCGGAATCGATGACTCCCAGCGTCAGTTCATTGCCGTTGATCAGATTGTAGTTGAACGGAGAGATCAGTACATTCATGGTCATCAAGTAAGGGAGGGAGATGGCTGAAGCCAAGCTGAAGTAAAACATTTTTTTGTGGTTGACGAGATATTCCCATCCTTCCTTCATGTCGTTGAAATAGGCCGTCAAGGAAAGCGAAACCGCTTGTGGGCGGTCGGCGTAGACTCCTTTCAACGGCATGAAGAGAGCGACGCCAAGCAGGTAAGTGGCCGCGGTGATGATCAGCGTCACATCGACGCCCCACATTTTCATAAACAGTCCTGCGAACAGAGCCGCTGACAGCAGCCCCACTTGCCAAGCCGATTCGGTGAGCGACACGCCGTAAACGTATTCGTCTTCTTTCAGTATTTTTTTCAACATGCTTTCTGTGGTCGGAGCTAGAATGTACCAAGCGATATAATTTAAGAAGACAGATAGATAAAACAGGGGCATGCTGAAAGCGCCCAGATAGGTGAGCAATGGCAAGGCGCCAATGCACAGGAAGCGGAGTAGGTTGCACCAAATGGCGATGTTGGCGTTGTTGATCCGGTCGATTAATACGCCAGCGAAGGGGGAGAGAAACAGGGACGGCGTTAATTGCAGGATGAGCATATAGCCGATCGCAATGACTGAGCCAGTTGTTTTGGTCATGATGACGAGTGTGGCCAAGGTAAACATCCCTTCGCCGAGTAGCCCGACAAGCGTGGCTAAAAAGAAGAAGTTGAAATGTCTGTTTTTAAACACTTTTAGACGAGACATGCATGAACCACCTTCTCATTTTCTAGTCGCATAAACGGGTAATCAATTTGTATTTCTCGATGGTCATGGCAATATCCCGCTCAATTTGCATGGGATCTAGGGACTTGTATCGGAAGCGGCCACCGATCTTTAGATATCCGCCGTTCCCATCCAAGATCTGGCCGGGTTCGGGAAGAATCTGTTTGTACAAGGTACCGATGGTTTGGATCAGATCTGTTCGCTCTACCACTTCGCAAGGGGTTTCGGCCGGCTCCGGCACCATGAGGAAGCCTCCGTACCAAGACGAGTTTTTGATATGCAGGCCCTTAAACTGATCCAGCTCAAGATCCACCCATTCTTTGACCAAGTCCAGCCCGTAGAGGTCTTTGAACAAAAAGGGAATCTCCCCTCCGCCGATTCTGGCTCCAATCTCCAGAAAGACCGGCTCGGAGTCGTTCCGCATGATGATCTCCAAATGGAAAATGCCGCGTTCAAGACCCAAGGCTTGGAGTACTTGTTTGGTAAACAGCGTGATGGTGTCGTTCTGTTCGCCTGGAGGCAGCATGACTGACCCAAGCGGCTGGCCATGGTTGAAATCCAGGCAGGTGTGGATATAGCGGGAGGGTCGGACGAATAGCAACTGTTGTTGATGAATCACACCGTCCACATGATAGATGGGGCCGTCCACATACTCCTCGCACTCGTAATCGGTGATGTCGGTCGCCTGAAGGAGGCGGCGGAGGTCTGCTTCCGTGTCGACCTTATACACCCCTTGGCTCGCGGCGCCCGTCCGGGGTTTGAGGATTAGCGGGTAACCCACTTCCGCAGCGAAACGGATGGCCTCTTCACTGTCACGCAAGTCAAGAAAGCGGGGAACGGACAAACCTTTGGCGAGCAGCCGCTCCTTCATGCTCACCTTGTCGCGAAACAGTTTGACTTGCTCCCTGTCCACACCGGGGATACGAAAGCGTGAACGCAACTCGGCCGCTTGGATCAAATCAAACTCCGATAGGGCTAAGAGCCGGTCGATTTGCCCGTGTTCATCGCTAATCGCCTGCATGGGACCCATCAATTGGGTTACATCTTCGAGATTGTCCACCACAAAGGTTTTTGTATGTTGTCTAATATGGCGGATGCCCTCGCCACCGGCTTTATTCACAATGTAGAAGACGCGGTGTTGCTGGTGGTCTAACAAGCGATCATATGCGGCGAAGTCGTCATCCCAACGGTTGATCACCACGATGTTTTCCGCTTTCATCGTTTCCTCCTATTTTTTGGTGAGCTGCTTAAACTTGATTTGGCGGTCGCCTTGCAACAAGGTTTCTTTCAGGCGATCATAGTCGTCGCCAACCACGGCAAAATATCCGATTCTGCCCATGAAACTGTTCGCTTCTGGAATCTCCTGACCTGTCGGGATAGTGAGGTTGCAGTCAATGAGGCCGTCAAGGGCGCGAAGTTGCTCCAACCCTTCCACCGTGTCGTAGCGTTTGAGATTTTCGCGAACGAAGAAGCGGACTCCCGCCACCCGCTGGGCGGTTTGCTCCGGCAGTGACAAAGGGTTGCCCAAGTAACTGTCTATCATCAGCTTGTACAGGTCGATCCCTTTGGCATGATAAATCAAATCGCAGATGTAATCTCCAGCCAAGCGAACCCCGATTTCGATCAAGACGGGCCCTGTTGACGTCAGGCGGATTTCAGCGTGGAATGGACCCATGTTGATGCAAAGTGCTTTGATGACTTGGCTTACGTAATGATGGATGTTCTTTTCGGCTTCTGCGTCCAAGGGAGCGCTGACGATATGGCCCACTTCCACAAAGTAAGGCTCCGGACCCAGCAGTTTTTCGGTGATGCTGAAATAGTGAATTGTTTCCCCATCTACCAAGCCTTCCACACTGTATTCCGGCCCTTGCAAATATTCTTCAAGCAGCACGTCCCCGCGCGCCGTCTGTTCCAAATCGTTAACCCCCATTTCTGCGATGCGCCGGTAAGCTTCTTCCAATTCCGAGTGGTTGTCTGCTTTTCGCACGTTGAAGCTTCCCGAGCAGTCGACCGGTTTGGCGACCAGGGGAAAACCGACATACGCCGCCGCCGTTTCCAGTTCCTCCGCGTCAGTCACCAAGCGGTAGCGAGGGACACGCACTCCAGCATCGGCAAGGGCAGTTCGCATCAAATCCTTGTATCGCAGGTGATCGACCACTTCAGGATTTAATCCTGCATTGCCCAACAAGTGGTTAATCCGGTTACTCAGGGGGACATAATACTCAAATCCGGGAATAACCGCATCGATACCCAGTTCTTTATCCAGTTTCCATGCTAGGTCTATCACTGCCTGGTCGTCGTTTGTGTCAACGCGCTCAATCCGGTCGGCCAGTCGCAGAAACTCGGCGGGAATGATCCGTTCCCCTTGGTCATAGGTCAGAACAATCACGGTGTGGTTCAACTCTTTCGCTTTGGGGATCAGCTTCCATCCCGAAGAAACAGGCTCTAATATTACCACGTTCATTGCCTTTCTCATCCTTTCAATATGTGGGGATTATATAGAAGGGAGAAAATGAAGAACATTTTCTCCCTTGGGTTTGCTTTAAGCGTTTTGGCCAATCGTTGTGTCATGCAGCTCTTGGAAGTACATGCTGATGAGGTGGATGAATTTGCGCAGATAATCTTTTGCTTTTTCACCGTCTTCTGGGGTTTTCATCACCCGCTCGACTGTTTGATACATGAGCCCGACGTGATCTTCGTGCTCATCCACGCCCAGGTGGGCCATGGAGCCCTTCACATATTCTGTACCGTATTCGTCAGCGGCTTTTTTGGCGATGTTCATGTTGTACTGGTCGGAATACCATTCGACGAACCAGTTCCACACCATGGTGGGCATGGGGCCGTCTTTGTCGATGGAATAGTACATGTAGCCGATCAGCAATTGGGTAGAAAAGAGCGGGGGAGTGTTTTTCACTTCTTCCCTGGTCACGCCGAATTTCTCCAGGTCGGATAGGAACAGGTTGTCATGGCCGAATTCTTCCGCGAGGTAAGTGGAGAGGAGTTGCGCTAGTTTGTTGTCGCTGTAGCCGATTTTGTACAAGCAGTAGGAGTCGACTTCATTGTTCAGTCCGATGCGAATGATCGTTTCCATCAGGTGACGCTTGTAATATTCCCGATCAATAGCTTGTCCGGCGTGAAACTCTTTGATCATCGGAACAGTTTCAAACAACTTCTCCATTTCTTCCTTAGCGATGCTTTCCATTTCTTCTCTTGTCGGAATACCCGTTGTTACGGCCATGGTTTGGCATCCACCCTTCTTTTCATGATGTTTGGATTCACAAGTACAATATATCACCGACCGATAAAATATTCAATAAATTTAGTCGAATCAGTTATATATAAAATTTAATTATATGTACATTCATTATTTTTATTATGAATGATAGATGTCTAGATAGATAGAAAGTTATATCTATAATTTATTGATTTTATGTTTTTTTAAAAACTGATCATTTACTGATGACGGGCTGTGAACGAAGATGTTTTTGTTTGATTTAGAATATAAATTTAAAATTTTACTATTTGATCATGCACCTGCCCTGTGTGTTGGTTCCAGGACTCCTTACAACAAGATTTAACCGCCTTATTAGAGATAAGGCGGCTGTTGATAGAAAAAATTGGGTGACACAATCGCATTTTCGTAGGTTCGGTGGAAGATGTGGGTGGTTGCGGGAGATAGGGGCGGGATCAGCCAAGTCCAGTCTCCGGTCAAGTCCCGTCCAGCTTTTTCTTCGTTTTTTTCAAAGGCTTTAAACTGTTGGGCGGCTGTGTGGTGATCCACGATGGTCACTCCGTGGCGTTTGAAGGAGTGCAACACGGCGATATTCAACTCAACCAAGGCCCGGTCTTTCCATAAGGAGGCGTGGGAACGCGTGTCCAAACCAAGGTTGGCCGCGATGCGCGGAAGCAAGTTGTAGCGCGCTTCATCTGCCAGATTTCGCGCTCCAATCTCTGTGCCCATGTACCAACCATTAAACGGAGCTGCCGGGTAGTTGATCCCTCCGATTTCCAAACGCATGTCCGCGATGATTGGCACGGCGTACCATTTGACCTCCAACTCGCCAAACAAGTCATGGTGCGGATGAAGGATCGGCACTTCTAAGATGAGTTCCCGCGGTATCGGCAGCCATCGCGGCGTTTGCCCGTTCAGTTGGACGACGAGTGGCAACGGGTCGAAATGCGTGCCCGCTCCGCGCCATCCCAAGGATTGGCAAGCGCGAGTGAAGGCCAGGGATGAAGGGTCACCGACGATGCCGGAGGGGGTGTCATATCCCGCATAGCGGATGAGTTGATGATTCCAGATACGCACAGGGGCGTCTTGATCTATTTCTGGTTGGAAGATGGTGATGGTGGGTATGATTTCTCCGCCGTTGGTGCCTATTTCAATGTGATTGAGCAAGGCTTGAAACACATCCGCCTCTTTTTGGAGATGACGGGCATCGATCACGTTTAGGCGATTCCAGAACAGGCGACCGATGCATCGGTTGGCATTGCGCCAGGCCATTTTGGCGCCATGCGCCAATTCTTCTTCTGTGTGCTCATAATAGCCGAACCGGTCAATGTGCCGTTTCACTTCCTTCAGTCTCGCTTGTGTTTCGGTTGCCGGTTTGCCCAGTTCCTGGTAGCAAGTCTGGATGAATTGTTCTGCCGCATGATGTAGCGCGTTGTTCATATGAAAATGAGCGTCCTCCTAAATAAACACAATGTAGTTTTGAGCAAACGGTTACCTAATCGGTGATATGAAATGCATGTCCATCATATCAGTTTCTTTTGGTGATAAAAAAGAGCCGGTTTGTTTTGGCAAAGCAGATGGTGCATAGAAGGTTTGAGAGTTGGTCAGCTGGCAATGCGACGGTGATGCTGGTGGATTGGAGAGATACATATTAAGAGCATAAAGCGGAATGCCGGTTTGAGAGGGAATCGCGCTATGGTCGCAAGCGTCCCTCCGACTCAAGTCGTAGTCCAAAATGGCACTCAGGGTCGTGTTGTGCACAAGGACGCTTCGGTATGATGGAGTCGAGCAGGTGCAAGGGAGGGAAACAGATGAAAAAATTGTTTGGAGGGTTGTTGTTACTCATCGGGATCGCCATCTGCCTCGATGACGTTGGCGGCTTACTCATCTTGTTGTTGACGGGTGCTCTCACGGTATACGGATTGAAACGGTGGAAACGGGCAACCACTGAAGGGCAGAAGGTAGTAGCCGTACTAGTGATGGGGGTGGCGGCGCTATTGTTATTCAGATGGTTCCCCTCGGTGGTCGGTTTATTGATTGGCGGAGTGCTCTTTTATCTGGGATGGAAGGTTTTCAACGGGGGTTTACCCATCTCCTTGGAGAAGGTGACCGCGCCAAGAACGCCGACAAACGAAACTTCTTTTGATGCCGATTGGCGTGCGTTTATGGACAAACAAAATAAACAATAGCATAAAATCACATCATCATGAGGGGGAATGGCTTATGTCTTGGCAACGAATTTGGGATTACTTGGTGGCGACCTACCATGAAATCATCAATGATGCGGAAAAGCCAGAAGCAATGCTTAAACGGCATCTGCGCAACATTGAGAAGGAGATTTCCTCGGCCAAAGCGATGCTTGCCAAACAACAGTTGCTGACTGAGCAATACCGCCGGCAAGCGAGTGATGCGGGCAAGCTGGCTGAAAAGCGTGCAGAACAGGCCCGAATCGCCAAGGAAGCGGGAGAAGAAGAGCTGGCGAACAGAGCCTTGGCGGAAGAAGAATACTATCGGGAAAAAGTGAAAGAATACGAAGGATATGCGCATAAATCCACCACGCAGACTGACGCCTTACGGCACCGAGTGAGCCAACTGGAGAAAAAATATCTTGATCTGAAAGACAAGAAAAATGAATTGGTGGCCCGCGCTGAGATGGCTAAAGCGAATCAGCGCGTTCAAGCCATGCTTCATTTCACCACCTCTGACACCTTGCTGAAAGAGTTCCAGCGCATTGAAGAGCGCATTGCGGAAATGGAGATTAAGACGCGGGAGCTAGCTGGTGAGAATCCCACGGAGGCTAAGCTGATTCCGGCATCGTCATCCGCCGCTCAGATCGCTCTTAATCCGGCTGAAGGGAGTTCATAAGGACAAGAGGGCACGCGCACAAAAGACTCCGGATTCGGACGGAGTCTTTTGTGCGTTGGCTGTTGGTTTGCCCGGTCAGGGCTCGGGCATGAGGTGGTTTCTTGATACGTTTTACCAAGAAGAGGTCTTAGGGCAATGGGAACATAACTGATAAAGGTGGGGAAAGATGAAGCGGGACAAAAAAAAGCAGGCTGGCTTGTTTTTCATGATTCTTGGGGCGCTGGCGTTCATGAATGGTATCCCCGATGGCGTAGTGGGCTCTTTGCTTGCTGGGGCCGTGATCGTTATTGGCGCCAGCTTGATGAAAAGAGCGGAATCGACGGAGGAAAAACGGGTGGGACTGTTTACTTTTCTATTCGGTATCCTTCTGTTCTTGCCCGGGGTCCCCTTTTTGATCGGCTTTTGCTTTGGCGCGGCATGCTTGTATTGGGGCTGGCGCATGATCAGGGGTTGACCGTTGCCCTGTTTTCAAGGCTGGGGCTCTTCGTCCATAATAGAAGGATATGATCCCTGAAAATAAGCGGGATGTTCGTTGGTGGTTACGGAGGGTGGCCCATGGTGGCGTGGAGTGCGCCTATACGCATAACCGAAAACAAACAGGATGGAAGTGCGACCAACGAATAGAGGAGACATGCCATCATGTTGGAGAATCTGAGCGGCAATATCCGTGTGCATTGAGCACTCGGCCATGCGGGAAAGAAGGGGGGAGCATTGTGCGCCTGTTTCAAAACAGGTTGGCGGGATGGATTATCTTGGGTGCCGGGGCCTTGATTTTATGGGGGTTGACTGATTGGTTTTTTGTAGGCTCATCGGTTTTATTTATCATCGGGATCATTTTGTTGCGCAATCACCGCCGCAAATGGGGTTATGGCTTTTTGCTTTTGTCCGCGGTTGTATTTGTCAGTCACCTTGCCGAAGTGGAGTGGGGATGGATTGCCTTCTCCATCTTGCTGGTCTTTTTCGGTTACCGCCTATTCACCGGCCGTAGCCAAGAGGAGACGCCGGAAATGGATGGAGGTGCCCATGTGCCGCCGGCTGATTTGATCGTAAAGAAATCCGGCTCCCCCAATGCAATGGCGGGAACCCTGCACTTGATGAATCTGCGTTATGACTTGGTTGATCTCAATCGGTCCGCCATGGTTAACGATATCAAATTGGATTTGTCAAAAGCGATCATTCCCGAAGGGGAAAGTGCGATCGTGATCAGCGGGCTTATCGGAGATGTGGACATTTATGTCCCAGATGACCTAGATGTGTCTGTTGCCGCAACCGTTAGCGCCGGCTATCTGGATATTCTAGGCCACCACCAAGGAGGCGTCAACCGCCAAATCATGTTGGAAACCAAAGGATATGAGCAAGCTAGGCGGAAAGTGAAAATCAGCATTTCCCTGTTGGTAGGGGACGTGGGCGTGAGGCAATTATGAACGGAAACCGACCGACCAACATCCACTGGCGCATGACACAGTATACCATCTGGGTTTGCGCCGTTTTGGCCTTCTTGTTGCTGACCGTGTTTCTCAATGCCTATCGCTTGGGTTGGGAAACGCTGTGGACAACCAAGTTGTCGAAAGTGCCTGTTTTGTTGGTGGCGTTTGTTTTGGTTCTGCTTGTGGGCGCTTGCGCTGGCTTTCTCTACGGGTATGCGATTAAACGGAGGCTGTCCCGCTTGATTGAGGCCATTCTGCGCTTTGAGCGAGGTAATTTCTCCTATCGCCTGCCCGATCTTGGGGAAGATGAAATCGGCTTGGTGGGAACCCGGCTCAATCAGATGGCAGAACGGATTGAAAAGCAAGTCGCCTCATTGCAAAAATTATCCACGGAGAAAGCGGAATGGGTAGAAGCTCAGAAACAAGCGGTTATATCCGAAGAGCGGCAAAGGTTGGCACGGGAGTTGCACGACGCTGTCAGTCAACAGCTTTTTGCCATCTCCTTGATGGCTTCGGCAATGAAAGAAACCTTGCCTGAAGCGGAGGACTCGGTGGGCAAGCAAATTGCTATGATTGAGAAAATGGCCGGGATTGCCCAAAACGAGATGCGCGCGCTGTTGTTGCAATTGCGCCCGGTAACTCTGGAGGGCAAAGGGCTGAAAGAGGGATTGGCGGAGTTGCTTGATGAGTTTGGCGCCAAGCATCCCGCTTCGTTGCACTGGGAAGTAGGGGATTTGCCTCGCTTGCCCAAAGGAGTAGAGGATCATTTGTTTCGGATTGTGCAAGAAGGGCTGTCCAATGTGTTTCGCCACGCGCAAGCGACGTCAGTCACCGTGCGTTTGGTGTTTCGGGGCCGCCATGTCCATTTGCGGATGATTGACAACGGCGTGGGCTTCGATATGTCCAAAGTGAAGTCCTCTTCATACGGTTTGCAGTCTATTCAGGAGCGGGCCAGTGAAATCGGGGGCATCGCTGAAGTGATTTCCGTGCCGGGTAAAGGGACCCAAATCGAAGTGAAAGTGCCCATTGTGGTTGATGGAGAGGGGGAGAAAGCGTGATTCGAGTCATGATCGTGGATGACCATGAGATGGTGCGGATGGGTTTGGCTTCCTATTTGTCGGTCATGCCGGACATCACGATTGTCGCGGAAGCAGCCAATGGCCTCGAGGCCGTTCGGCTGGCACAAGAGACCCAGCCAGATGTCATTTTGATGGATCTGGTCATGGATGTGATGGATGGAATTGAGGCTACCAAGGAGATCTGCCGCGTGATGGAGAATCCGAAGATCATTGTCCTGACCAGCTTTATTGATGATGACAAGTTGTATCCTGTGCTTGAGGCTGGCGCTTTTAGTTATTTATTGAAAACATCCAAGGCGCATGAAATCGCCGAGGCGGTCAGGGCGGAGATGAAGGGGGAACCGGTCTTGGAGGCCAAAGTGACTGGCAAGATGTTGTCCAAAATGCGGCGCGCCGAAGAAAGCAAACCGCATGAATCCCTGACCGCCCGGGAAATAGAGGTGCTCCGCTTGATCGCGGAAGGGAAGACGAACCAAGAGATTGCCGATCTGCTCCACATCACCGTGAAAACAGTGAAAACCCACGTCACCCACATCTTTTCTAAGCTGGAAGTGGAAGACCGCACCCAAGCGGCTATCTACGCTCACCGCAACCGCTTGGTGCCCTAAGGGATATTAGATCCGGTCTTTTTTCGCATTCACTTTGCATCAATAAAAGGTTAATATATATAGGACAAAAACATCGCAAGGGAGACACATGATGATTATCGGTGAGGACCTTTTTTTGCAGCAAGTGAATCGGGAGTTGGAGCGGATTGAAGCTCAGTTAAATCAAGAAGGGGAGAAGCCAAAATGGCTCACCCTCCAGCGGCAAAAGATCGCCTTGAATTTGATTTGCCACCAATTGAAGCAAATCGACCCAAACGTGGGGGAGTCTTCGGAAAACCCGGATGCGGGGCAAGTGCGGCGAAATTTGTATTATTTCAAGGCGCAGATGTTGTTGCGTCAAATTGAAGAGCGGAAGAGATCATGAGGGCGTTTGGTACAGCCCAGCCAGCACAGAGTCGGATTTGACCTGTGCTGTTTTTTTGAGTTTTGGTAAAAAAGAGAGCGGGGGCTGTTGACGAGGTTCGTAAGCGACAGCTCCTTTGCGAAGCATGGATATGTAACATGGAATCGCCTTCACCGGAAAAAGCGGAGAAACCAAGTGAACCAGTTGAGAAGCAAACAAAACCAGAGATAAAAGAAGAAGCCAAGCCATCCGCACCATCTCCGTCCAAACAGGAAAAGAGAGCAGAAAGCACCGACCGGGAGAAGAGCACAAGCAAACGAACAACGAATCAAGCTGATGACAAGCCCAACCAATCCGTCGCTGACAAATCCCAGTCCGCGATGCTGGCAATTGAAAAAGAAGTCGTTGCACTGGTGAATAAAGAACGGCAACAACGGGGATTGCGCAAATTGGAGATCAGCGAAAGCGTATCTCGCGTCGCTCGGAAAAAATCAGAAGACATGAAAGAAAATAATTACTTCAGCCATGATTCGCTCACTTACGGTTCGCCGTTTGATATGTTGAAGCGGTTCGGGGTGAAATACCGGATGGCGGGAGAAAATATCGCCGCCGGGCAAACCACGGCCGAGAAAGTGATGGAGAGCTGGATGAATTCCGATGGACACCGTGCCAACATCTTGAATCCGGATTACACGCATATTGGTGTCGGATATGTCAAAGGCGGTTCTTACGGATGCTATTGGACTCAGCAATTTATCGCTAAATAAACCAAGTGGGTGTTAATGATATACAATATATACAACAGCCAAACGACAGCCCCTGTTGGGCTGTCGTTTGGCTGTTTAGAAGGTTACCCAGTCAGCACTCGCACTCGTCTTTGCCGCATTTGGAACATTTGGACAATTGTGGACGAACCATGCGCGCTCCCTCCTTCAAAGTGATAGGCAAAGAAAACTAGCATGGGTGATAGTGCGACGCGAAATGGGAAAGCGTGATGGGATTCCTAGGTATTTACTGTCATTATACCATTTTGAATAGGTATTTTTACTATAAAAAAGAATTGGTTTTATATACAGGTGCTAAAACATAGCTAAAAGACCGGCAACGGTCCGTAGGGGCGGCGTTGCCGGTCTTGAAGGGGATGTTATTGATGTTGGAGAACCAGTTTTTTCAGCTCTTCCAGCGGTTGCAAACCGACACGTGAATCCACTTCGTTACCATTTTTGAACAGCTTTAGGGCCGGAATGCTTCTGATCCCGAAGTTGGCAGCCGTTTGCGGATTTTCATCTACATTCAGCTTGGCGATGACGACTTGGCCTTGCAATTCAGCCGCCAATTCATCCAAGATCGGGGCCAAGGCTCTGCATGGGCCGCACCACGGAGCCCAGAAGTCGACGAGCACCAAGGGGGCGCTTTTCAAGGTTTGCTCAAACGTGGCATCATTAATGTTGATTACAGACATCAGGTGTCACTTCCCTTTTAATTGATGTGATAAAGAAATATTGAATTGTAACTGTATCAGTTACACTTTACCCGAAACAAAGGGCCGCAAACCCACAAATGATTCAAAGTGAATGAGGGGTCCAGAGCGTGTCTGGCAAACCAAGCTATCGCATGGAAAAGCGGGAATATGTGCTACCTAGACACGCCCCCTAATTTCTTTTATTCATTTGCATTTGGTTGAGTAGGTCCTGGATCGTGTACTGATCCAAATGGCGTTCGAATTGCTCCTCTGCGCCCTCGAAGATGTGACTCATCACTTGGCCGATTTGCGAGGCGACGATGCAATCCATGGTCGGGTCGCCGGAGCGCCAGTCAGAGACCAGCGAGCCTGCAGATGTCAGGCGGTAGATCGATCCCAATGTGATCTGGCGGGGATTGCCACGTAAAATGTATCCGCCGCCCGTTCCTTTTTGCACGTCGACCAAGCCAGCTGCTTTCAACAGGTTCATCACTTTCCTGATCCGCACGGGATTGGTGCAGATATTGGAAGCGAGCAATTCACTGGAAGCCATGCGCGAGGGCAGATAGGCCAAAAAGACCAGACTGTGTACGGCGATGTGAAATTCACTGTTCAATGCAGCCATCCTCCTCGGGTAAATGTAATCATAACAGTTACATTTGGCTTTGTCAAACGAGGGTGGCAGTAAAATTCACAAATTTAATCGAATTTTTACGTGTTTTAATAGAGGAAATTATGTTTCTTTTGAATAATTATATATGCGTTTTCTCTTTATCTTGTGCCAACAAAGGAGGAGATGGGCAAACGAAAAGTAGAGACGGTTTATTCGTAACAGGAGAGCAAATGGTGGCGAAAAAGGACACAATTGTTTAGGGCATTTTGTGAACAGCAAGAATGACAAATCCTTTCCCGGCTAGGGGAAATGGGTTTGGCAATCATCGTTTGGAGGAGATGCTGTGATGAACCACATCGTGCGCTTTTCATTGTTGACCCTGCTATTGTCGGTTGTTGTTACATTTTTTCCGCAAAGCGCTCTCGCCGCTCCGGCTTTTCAAATGCCGTTCCCTTGTGGCCAAGTTTGGGAAGGACAGACGCGTACCAATCATAATCCTCAGAACTCGGTTGATTTGAATCGGGCCGATGATTTGGGAGATCCGGTTGTCGCGTCTGCCGCGGGCAAGGTGACCACCGTGCGCGATTTGGGATCGACCAGTTACGGCAAGTACGTGGTGATTGATCACGGAAGCGGATGGACGACCCTGTACGCGCATCTCAACGCGTTTAGTGTCAGTGTTGGGCAATCGGTGTCACAAGGACAAAAAATCGGAACGGTCGGTTCATCGGGGGGATCAACGGGGCCGCACTTGCATTATGAGCAACGCCTGAACGGGTCCCCGCAAAAAATCGTGTGGAACGGGTCGCAAATTTACTACTTCGGCACCAAAAATTACACCAGCAAGAACAGTTGTAGCACGGGCGGAGTTATTGGCACGGTGAACACGAACAGCGGCGTTTCGGTCAATGTGCGTTCCGGCCCGGGAACCAACTATGCCATTGTTGGCTCTGTGGCTGATGGGCAAAAAGTTACGATCAAGTGCCAAAAACGGGGAGAAACCGTGACGGGAACATATGGCACCAGTAACTTGTGGGATTACATTGGTACAGGCTATATTTCCGATACGTATGTTTACACCGGTTCAGATGGGCAAGTGGCTCCCACTTGTAGTTAATGGGTGAAGTTGAAGCGCCAATCCGCGGATTGGCGCTTTGCTTTGCAACTAATTTGGGTTGGTGAGGTGAAGGATCATATAGACAGCCACACCCCAAATGATCAAGGCAGAAATCTTGTTGATGAGGCCTAGAGCCCTGCCCGACGCATCCAGTTGGCCAACCCACCTTCCACACAGGCCTAATCCGAAAAACCACAGCCATGAAACGGAGATACAGGCGAGGCTAAAAGCCCATTTCTCCATTCCTTGATATTGGATGGAACTGGTGCCGATCACCCCAATCGTGTCCAAGATCGCATGGGGATTTAATAAGGATACAGAAGCGGCAAAGGAAATCTGTTGCTTGGTCGACATCTGCTCTGCATGTTTTTCAGCCGAGCCTGTTTCTGCCCGCCAGATGGACCAACCCATGTAGAGTAAGAACAAGATGCCGATCGAGAATAAAACGATTTGCAACCAGCTGACTGTAAGGATGAGAACGGAGACGCCCAGCACCGCCAAGGTGATGAGCAATGTGTCGCACAACGACGCAGTCAAGATGACGGGCAAGGCCCGACGAAAATGCGTTTGGGTAGCACCTTGGTTGAATACGAACACATTTTGCGCGCCCAAGGGTAAAATGAGGCCAAAGGCGAGAAGCGCGCCATGGATTAGAGCTTGAATCATCGTTGGCACCTCCACTTGGTTAAGCTAAACTCGGCTCCCGGGCGTGTGGTGAGTGTTATTAAAACCAATGTGATGGAAAAACGAAATAGATATAATATTTATTTTATATGAAATGACATGTTAAATAAAAATTTTCGGGTTGGCTTGGGTGTGATAGCTCGTTTTCAAGGGGGCATGGCGAACATTGGCCCAAGTGCTTCGGGTGCCGGCGCATCTTCGTTCCAGGAGTTTGCGCGTGGGTAGAGGAATAACTTAGGGTGAGGAAGCAATCCATCTCATTTTATGCGCGAGGAGGGGTTTGGGATGAATGCGGACAGACTTGAAGGGAAGCTGGCTCCGGATGTGAAGCGGCGCTTGATCGCGGTCGTGGGTGAAGAGCGGTTTTTGGACAGCTTGAATGAAAGATATGTTTACTCATATGATGCCACACCGATTTTCCAGGCGATGCCGGACGCAGTGATCATGCCGCAAACCACTGCAGAGGTATCGGAAATCCTGAAGATCGCCAATGAACACCGGATCCCTGTCACGACGCGCGGTTCGGGTACCAACTTGGCGGCAGGCACGGTACCGACGGCGGGAGGGATTGTGCTGAATATGCAACGGTTTAACCGGATTGTGGAGATTGATCGCGAGAATCTGACAGTGACGGTGGAACCAGGTGTGGTGACGGCTGATCTCCACCAAGCGGTGGAAGCGGAAGGCTTGTTTTACCCGCCTGATCCGGGCAGTATGCGCATTTCCACGGTGGGAGGAAATGTGGCTCAGTGCGCAGGAGGGATGAGAGGATTGAAGTATGGGGTTACCAAGGACTACCTGATGGGGTTGGAATATGTTTTGCCGTCGGGCGAAGTGTTGCGCGCCGGCGGTAAAAACGTCAAAGATGTGGCCGGATATGATATGACGCGCCTATTGGCTGGGTCGGAGGGGACGTTGGCCGTCATCACACAGTTGACGCTCAAATTGCTTCCGCTGCCGGAAGCGAAACGGACCATGGCAGCTTATTACGCTAGCCTAGGAGATGCCGCGCGGACGGTCGAGCGGGTGATCGCTGCCAAAATTATCCCGGCGACGATGGAGTTTCTCGACCAGGCCACGATGCGGGTAGTGGATGAATTTGCGAAGCTGGGTTTGCCGACGGGAATGAAGGCGATGTTGCTCATCGAGCAGGATGGTCCGGAAGAATGGGTAGAGCGAGATATAGAGCGGATCGCGGAGATCGCCAAGGAAGAAGGGGCGGTGCAAGTACGGGTGGCTCAGACGCCCGAAGAGGGTGCTAACCTGCTGGCGGCTCGGCGCGCGGCATTGTCGGCGTTGTCGCGTTTGCGGCCTACCACTATACTGGAGGACGCCACGGTGCCCCGTTCCCGTTTGGCGGAGATGGTTGCAGAGATTGAGCGGATCGCGGAAAAATACGATGTGCAGATCTGCACGTTTGGCCATGCTGGGGATGGCAACTTGCATCCCACTTGTCTGACAGATGAACGGAACAAAGAAGAGCTTGCCCGCGTGGAACAGGCTTTTGAGGAAATCTTCCTGGCTGCGCTCCGATTGGGCGGGACGATCTCTGGCGAACACGGAATCGGGCTGGCGAAACGGGATTATCTACCCCTGCAAGTGGGAGAGGGGGGCATCGCCTTGATGAAAGCGATCAAAGAAGCGTTTGACCCCAACCACATCATGAATCCAGGCAAAATGTTTGCCAACAGTGCCCGCCGACGGGTGGTGATCAAACAATGAACCAAACGGACAAAGCATGTGATCTGGCTATCGGTCAGGATGAGGTGACGCCTGTGGCCGCGGGCAAATTTAATTTAGATGAAATCATGAACTGCATGCAATGCGGCTTTTGCCTGCCTGCTTGCCCAACGTATCGGCAGACGGGTTTGGAATCGCACAGCCCACGCGGCCGGATCGCTTTAATGAAGGGGGTAGCGCAAGCGCAATTGCCAGCAGATGCGGAGTTTGCCAAAAACATGTACGCTTGCCTGGGTTGCCGCGCTTGCGAGACGGCTTGCCCAGCGAGCGTCTCTTATGGTAGCTTGCTCGAAACGGCGCGAGAGGTGGTGGAAGATCAAAACAAAAAGACAGCCAAGCCCTCCTTGTTGCGAAGATTGGTGTTTGAACACGTCTTTCCCCACCCGAACCGGATGAAAGCCTTGGGTACGGTGTTGTGGGCGGTGCAAGCGCTTGGATTGCAAAGACTGGCCACGCGCACGGGTTGGGCCCGGGTGTTGCCACGGGCACTGGCGGAAATGCAACAGGCGGTGGAACCGGTGGCCTCGCCGTTCATTCGCGGCAAGCGCCAACAACGGATGCGGGCGGAAGGGGAGAGCTTGTATACGGTTGGTTACTTTACCGGCTGCGTGATGGATGTCTTGTTTTTCGAGACCAATCAAGCGACAGCGCGTTTGTTGGCTAAGGCTGGGTGTGAGGTGGTGTTTGTCGGCGGCCAGACTTGTTGCGGGGCGCTCCATGCTCATGCTGGGGAGAAGGCGTGGGCGGTGGAGTTGGCGAAGCGGAATATTGAAGCGTTTGAACAAAGCCAGGTAGACTTTATCGTCAACAGCGCTGGCGGTTGCGGGGCCGCGCTCAAGGAGTATCCTCATTGGTTTGAGGATGACCCAGGTTGGCAAAAGCGTGCCGAAGCGTTTGCGGCCAAGGTGCGGGATGCCAGCGAATTGTTGGCGGCATTGCCACCGCTTTCTTTCACTAAAGAGCTTAGCGCGCGGGTCACTTACCAAGATTCTTGTCACCTTGCTCATGGTCAGGGGGTGCGCGACCAACCGCGCCAATTGCTCAATCTCATTCCTGGAGTGGAAGTGGTGGAGTTGGAACAGGCGGATCAATGTTGCGGATCGGCGGGCATTTATAACATTACGCATTTTGACCAATCGATGGAGATATTGGATGCAAAAATGGAAGCTGTGAAGAAAACGGATGCGCATTTCATCGCGATTTCCAATCCAGGGTGTTTGTTGCAGATGAGGCAGGGCATCATCCGGGCGGGGCTAACAGGAAAGATGGAAGCGGTACATCTCATGGATCTGCTAGACCGCGCCTTGTGAGGACTTAGCGGGGCAAGTGGGATGACATGGGAACGGATTAAGCATGGGAGGGTGGATGAGATTGAAGCAAATCAATGAGCGGTTAAGCACGTTGACGACAGAGGCGCGAAATGAAAAGTCCATGAGGTTGGATTCCGCCGACACGTTGGAGATTTTGCGCATCATTAATGAAGAAGATCAAAAAGTGGCGTTGGCGGTTCAAAAGGTGTTGCCTGATGTCCAAGTGGCTGTGGAGTATGCGGTGCAATCGTTGAGCCTGGGCGGGCGGTTGATCTATGTGGGAGCCGGAACCAGCGGGCGGTTGGGCGTCTTGGATGCAGCGGAGTGTCCGCCCACGTTTAGCACGAGCCCCGAAACGGTGCTGGGATTGATGGCCGGTGGTGAAAAAGCCTTTGTCCAAGCGGTGGAAGGCGCCGAAGACAATGAGGAATGGGGCGAGCGGGATTTGCGCGAAATCGGCCTCACTGATCGGGATACGGTGGTGGGGATTGCCGCCAGCGGACGTACGCCGTATGTGATCGGCGCGCTGAAGTATGCCCGCCGCATGGGTGCTCGCACGGTCGCTCTTTCTTGCAATGAGCGTGCCCGTATCAGTCAGGAGGCCGATCAGGCGATTGAAGTGGTTGTGGGGCCGGAGGTGTTGGCCGGCTCCACCCGGATGAAAGCGGGAACGGCGCAGAAGATGGTTCTCAATATGATTTCCACCGCCACCATGGTAAAGCTGGGCAAAGTGTACGAAAATTTAATGGTGGATGTGAACATCAGCAACCGCAAACTGAAGGAGCGGGCCATCGAAATCATTCGCACCGTGACCGGCGTTTCCCGTGAGCGGGCGGAAGAATCATTGGAGCAAGCACGTCATGAAGTGAAAACAGCGATCGTCATGATCAAGGCGGAAATCACTTACGCAAGGGCCGTCAGGTTGCTAGAGCAAGCAAACGGCAATGTGCGCCGAGCGCTTTCGCTGGCGCGGTGACTCGTCGTCAGAGCGGCTTTACATCCGATTTTTCATTCGCTTCGCATGCACAATTAAGAATGATTTAAGAAACAGGTAAGGCGCAATTAAATCTTTGATTCGATAATAATCTGGGAAGTTGATGAAAAAGGTGTTTCACGCAGATGGATTCACAGGCCCGAATTTTTGTGGGGAGGGAGAGACAGAATGTGCTCATCAACACAGCATAATCAGCATACATAAGAAACAAGCCGTTGATGAGCAGCTCCACGGGAAGGTGCGTTACCAACAACCTCTGGCCGCGAGCCAAGTGCTTTTTTTTCTTGGGGTTTTTTGCGTTTTCCTGCGACGGTTGCATCCGCTTGATTCAGATTGTAAGTTTGTCTCTATAGGTTCAATAAATTGAACCAACTTCCTTCTTGCAACACTGTTATAATCAGAATAGGTTTGAATTGAAACAGAATAATGCACACACATCGTGTCAGGAAAGGTGAGGAATTGAACTTGTGGGACATTATCGTAGCCATCATCTTGGGGCTTGTTGAAGGATTGACAGAGTTTGCCCCGGTTTCGTCCACGGGACACATGATTATTGTCGACGATCTGTGGTTGAAATCGAAAGAGATATTTGGACATGACGTGGCGGTAACATTCAAAGTCTGCATCCAGTTGGGTTCGGTTCTGGCTGTGGTCGTTGTGATGAAAGACCGCTTTATCGACCTGTTGGGACTGGGCAAGAAGACGGATGGAGAAGGCAGCCGCCTCAAATTGACCCAAGTGATTGTCGGTCTGTTGCCGGCTGGCATCTTGGGGCTGTTGTTTGAAGATAAAATTGAGGAATTCTTTACTGTTAATTTGGTTATCTACTCTTTGATCGGCGGCGCTATTTTGATGATTGCCGCAGACTGGTTCCGTCCGGCTCGACCCAAAGTGGAGACGGTGGATCAGATTACATACAAGCATGCGATCGGGATCGGGTTGTTCCAATGCATCGCCGTGTTGTGGCCGGGCTTTTCCCGTTCTGGGTCGACCATTTCCGGCGGGGTGTTGATGGGCTTGAGCCACCGTGCGGCCTCGGATTTCACCTTCATCATGGCTGTACCGATCATGTTGGGGGCTAGCACCGTATCCTTGCTCAAAAACTGGGAGCATTTCACAATGGATGCATTGCCGTTTTTCATCGCTGGCTTTGTGAGTGCCTTTATCTTTGCCCTGCTGTCAATCCGTTACTTCCTGAAGCTGATCAACAAAATCAAGCTGGTGCCGTTTGCCATTTACCGCATCGTGCTGGCGTTGATCTTGTTCTTTGTCGTATCTTGACCATACCAAAAAACCACCTCAGATGCCTGGTTGCCAGGCTTGGGGTGGTTTTTGTATTGGGCCGATCTTACCAATATCTATATCTCCGATAAGGTCTCCGATATGGAAAGAAAGGAGCGGTGAAAAACGGAAAGGGACGCGGGAACGGAAAGGTGAAGAAGAAGAACGGATAAAATTGTTGCGTCTGGGCGTCGGGCGTCGGCCAAGCGTTGTGCGTCATCAATTCCTCCCCAAACGCATAAGGCGCATGTTGCTCTTCATATTCATGTGCATAGGGCTGGTTTTGAGTCATGATAGGCACCTCCCATGGATTTATGATTATTCTATTCTGGGGGCGTTTGTTGGTGCTTGGCCATACCCGAGAAGAAGGAAGGACACAAAAAAAGAACCCCAAAGGTTGGGGTTTTAGGACGGTTGGGTTTAACATTCAACTCTTCGTTTGCAATCACCTAGCTGGTCTTGTCTTGGGCTGAAAAATCTTGCGGCTTTTTACCCTTTGGTGCCACCGGCGGTCATGCCGGAGATCAAGTAGCGTTGCGCAAACAGGAAGAAGCACAAGACCGGCAACGTGATTAGGATTGCGGCAGCCGCCATCAGGTGGTAGTCGGTGTTGAATTGATTGACGAACTGCTGCAAGCCAATCGGCAAGGTGTACATCGTTTCTTCATTCATTAAGGTGATGGCGATCAAAAATTCATTCCAGGCGGTGATGAAGGAATAAAACGCCGTCACAGCCAGGCCGGGCAAGGAGAGCGGCAGGACGATCCGCACAAAGGTACCCAAGTGGGACAACCCGTCTACCCGGGCCGCTTCTTCTAGCTCATAAGGGATGGTGTCGAAGAAACTTTTCAAGTTCATGATGCAAAAAGGCACCGAAACTGTGGAGTAAGCCAAGATAATACCAAAGTAACTGTTTAGCAACCCCAGTTTGTTGATGATCAGATAGAGCGGGATGATCAGCAGCGCGCCAGGAAACATCTGCGTGATCAACACGCTGAGTTCCACGCCGCTTCGCCCGCGGAATTTATAGCGCGAAATGGCGTAAGCCGCCGTCGTCGACAAGACCAAGCCGACCAAGGTGGTAAACAGGGCGATCAAGACGCTGTTCTTAAACCAGGTTAGGAAGATTCCATTCGAGCGGGTTAAGACAGTCTTGTAGTTTTCCAAGGTGAAGGTTTCGGGAATCCATTGGATCGAGCTGGAAAAGACCTCCGCTTCCGGTTTGAAACTGGTCGCCAAGATCCAGAGAACTGGAAACACGGCAAGAAAGCAGGAAATGATCAATATCAGGTGTACCCATCCGTTTGATTGGCGCATCTCAGTAATACACCCCCTCGTTGGCATTGGCTTTTAGCACGCGTCGATAAAAGAGAGTGAAGACGATGAGCACGCTCAGGATCACAACCCCGTAGGTTGAAGCGATTCCCAAATTCCAATTGCGGAACGCTTCCCGGTACGCGTAGGTCACTAGGATTTCGGTGGAGTGAACCGGACCGCCGCCCGTAATCAGATAAATGATGTTGAACATGTTGAATGTCCAGATGATCCCAAGTGTGGTGGCAGTAGCGGCGACGGGTTTCAGCAGGGGCAAAGTGATGTTTTTCAGCTGTTGCCACCAGGTGGCGCCATCGATGCGCGCTGCCTCATATAGCGACTCCGGGATGCTCTGCAAGCCGCCCAAGAGGGTGACCATCATGAACGGAATGCCGATCCAAACATTGACCAAAATGGCCGAAAACATCGCCCAGAAGCTGTCTCCCAGCCAGGGCACGGCAGGGAGGCCCAGGTTTTTCAATACTAAATTAAACAGGCCGTATTTGTCGTTGTACATCCATTGCCAAGCGAAAGCGCCAACAAAGGAAGGCACCGCCCAAGGGACCATGAGCAACATCCGGTAAATGCCTCTGCCTTTGATCTTGCGATTCAGCAGCAAAGCCAGGAACAAGCCCAAGGTGAAGTGGAAAAACACGTTGACGAAAGTCCAGATCGCTGTTTGTACTAAAACGTCACGGAAGACGGATTTGGGTTGGAAGATGGTGCCGAAGAGGTCGCTGTAGTTTTTCAAGCCGATCCATTCATAGCTGGGCGGCAGGAATTGGTTGCCCATGTTGTATTGGTTCATGTTGGTAAAGCTGTACGAGATGCCTTGTGCCAGCGGAATAAAAACGAGCAAGGTCATAACGATGAACACAGGTGCCAAGAAGACATATGCGATCCACGCATTATTACGGGTACTCACTTTAGCCCGCCTCCTTCCATCATTGGCGCTTTTGCGCAAAGAGTGTGAAGAGGGAAGAGGGCTGTCCGCTCCTCTTCCCTTTGGCCCGCCAGCGGAATGAATGCGGGCGGACAATTATTTCTTAAGCAACTTCTTCCAAGATTCGGCCACTGCATCCAACGCTTGTTGCGGTGTTTTTTCTTTTTTGAAGGCAGCTTGGATTTCCGGATTGAACGTGGTGTAGATCTGGCCGCCTTCCGGGATGACTGGGCGGTTGGTCGCTTTGTCGAGGACGGGGCGCCAGTCGTTGACCAAGCGATTTTCCTTCACTTCTTTCAGTTCAAACGCCGATTTGCGGGTCGGGATAAGCCCGTTTTTGGAGGCGAACTTGGCTTGGTTTTCCGCATTGGTCAAGTAAGCGATAAATTTGTAGGAGGCTTCTTTGTGTTTGGAACCAGCATAGATGACGAAGCCGTTCCCCCCGACCGGAGATCCGGTTTTGCCTTCCGGGCCGGCTGGGATCGGGGCGATGCCCAGGTTGTTTGGATCTTTGAATTGCTCACCTTGCAAGAGATCCGACGTGGCCCAAGGACCTTGGAAGACCATTGCAGCGCGCCCGGTTTTGAACGCTTGTTGCAGATTGTTGTAATCGTTGGCCGCGCTGAACTCGTCGGGCATCACTTTATCATCCCGCAGTTTGAGCAAAAATTCCAATCCTTTGACCGATCCGGCGTTGTTGATTTGAATTTCTTTATTCTCCGTGATTAACCCACCACCAAAGGCCCACATGAAGGGCTGAAACCAGTAAGCGTCCGACTGGCGGTAATAGAATCCCCACTTATCTTTGGCCGGGTCGGACAAGGCTTTAGCCATTTGGTAAAATTCGTCCATGGTTTTGGGTGGTTCCTTAAATCCTTTTTCCGCCAGCAGTTTTTTGTTGTAAAGCAGGCCGAGCGCATCGGTCACTTGGGGTACGCTCCAGGTTTTTCCGTTCCACTTGCTGTATTTGAGGGCATTATCCAAAAAGTCGTCTTGGTCTTTGAAGTAATTATCGAGGGGTTCCAGCAGGCCCAATGCGGCGAATTCCGGTGTCCAAGCGATTTCAGAACGAAGGACGTCAGGGCCCTTGCCCGCTTGGGCCGCGGTTTTAAATTTGTTCTGCCCTTCGGCAAACGGCACGTTTTCCATTTTGACTTTGATGTCTTTGTGCTCTTTTTCGAAATTGGCGATAATTTCTTTCAATGTTTCTGTCTCTTCCGTATTCATCGTGTTCCAGAAAGTGATGGTGACCGGTCCAGATGACTGTTCGGTGGCGGAAGGGCTACAACCGACCAGCAACGAACCCGCGAGCGCGACGGAAGCGAAGGTGCGCAAAAATTTTTTCATGCCTGTTAGCCCCTTTCTGTGGGATGTACTGTTGAAATGTCTGGGTGGTTACTCGCCCATGCCGCTTTTTAGGGATGGCAGGGGACAAGGGAAAAAGAGGATCGATGATAATGACTAGCCCAACATTTCAACATCAGTGCAAACGTTTTCGCAAAAAGACGAGATGAGGCAGTTCTCCTGTATGACTTATCCTACACCAAAAAGAGGGAGTTGGAAAGCGTTTGCACACGACCAAATATTGCCTAAATAAGGCATAAACAACGATATGTAGAGATTGTCTTTAAATTTCGTCTGTTTTCTAGATATTTCTTTGTTATATTAATGCTAGCTTGCGATAAATGTGTTATTTTGAGCGAAATTAAAAGGTTTTTGTGTAGCAGAAAAGGGGAGGTTTACAATCTTTGGCCTTTCCGCTAGGATAGGATATACAAACGTTTGCACAAATTTGGAGAGAAAGCGATGCCTTCTGTAACCATTAAAGATGTGGCGCGGTTGGCGGGGGTATCCCCTTCTACTGTCTCCCGCGTCATCTCTAATCATCCGCGCATCAGCAAGGCCACCGCCGAAAAAGTGCGGCAAGCGATGGAAACGCTCGGTTACCATCCCAACATGACAGCGAAGAAGCTGGTCTCCAAGAGCACCAAAACGTTGGGGCTCGTGTTGCCGCGTTCGGCCGAAGAGCTGTTTGCCAACCCCTTTTTCTCTGAAGTGTTGCGGGGCATGCTGGCTTGCGCGAATCAAAAACAATATGACTTGTTGATGTCTTCGGCCAATAATCCGAAAGAAGAAATGGAAACGGTTACCCGCATGGTGTTGGGGCGTCAGGTGGATGGGATGATCCTGATCAAGCCCCGCAAAGCGGACCCCGTAATAGAAAAATTGCTAGCGTTGGATTTTCCGTTTGTGGTGTTGGGGCGCTCCCTTGAGCATCCTGACGTGCCGGCGGTGAACAATGATAACATCGCCGCGGCTTTTGATGCGACGGTTCATTTGATCAACCAGGGGCACCGCCGCATCGGGTTTGTCAGCGGTCCGCCGGAGTTGGTCGTGTCGGGCGACCGCTTGGCTGGTTATCAAAAAGCGTTATCCCAGGCGAAATTGCCACTTAGGGACGAATGGGTGATCGCGTCAGACATTTTGCCTAAAAACGGATTTCACGCTGTCTCCATGGTGATGAACGCACCTGACCGGCCCACTGCGTTTGTGGTGTCCGACGATGTGGTCGCCTTTGGCATGATTCGCGAATTGGTGGGAGCCGGTTATCAGATTCCCGAGGATGTGTCTGTCGTCGGCTTTAACAACATCGTGCTGTCGGAATTGAGCAATCCGCCGATGACGACAGTAGATATCGGCATCTACCATTTGGGCTATCAGACAGCGCGCCACTTGATCCGGATATTGCAAGGGGAAAAAGTGCCTGAACCAAATGTGACCGTGCCGCATCGGCTGGTGATCCGCCAATCGGTCAGATTTTTACCCCATGTTGACGATTCCCTTTGATTTTTGCCGATGCAAGCCGTCGGTGCCAACGCTGTGCCTCATTCGCCGCAAGGATGGCGGGGCGTTCATCGGGGAAAAACTTCCCTCGCATGCCGCTCCGCCGGCAACCAAAATCTCATCTCGATTGTATCGAAAGGAGCATCATCCATGAACAGATCGCCCATCACCCAAAAACCTTATCTCAACGATGCTGTGATCGGTAATTCTTCCATGTTGGCCGCTTTGGACGCCCGCGGCGAAATTCATCGGCTGTGGTGGCCGCATGTGGATATGCCGCAACATGTGGAAACCATGAAAATGGGGGTATTGGTGGACGGAATGCAGTCGGCGACGAGCTGGCTGGAGAATGAACAAGCGTGGAGCCATGAGCAAGCCTATTTGCCCGGAACCAACATCCTGCGCACGCAGGCGACAGGATGGGATGTTCCCTTGGTGGTGGCGACAACCGACTTCGCAGTGCCGGATAAAGATTTGCTAGTGCGTCATGTCACGTTGACCAATAAGGGAGAACAGCCCTTGTCCCTTTCGTTTTTCGTGTACGCTTCTCTGCAGATCGCTGAGCATGCCTTGTACAACACCGTAGCGTTTGAGCGGCAGATCGACGGATTGCTTTATTTCCGCCACCAGTATGCTTTTGCGCTGTCTGGTGCAAACGATTGCGCGGGCTATGCGATTGGTGATGCATTCCACCATGCGTCCGCAGGTTATCTGCCGGGTGATGCGATTGGCATGGTGCCGCACGGGGCTCTGTCATTTCGGATGACCTTGGCACCGGGAGAAACGCAGGTGTTGCCGCTCTACTTGGCCGCGGGCTCGACCGTGCATGAGGCGATTGCCAACATGCAGGAGGCCAAGCAGGTGACTGCTGACAAATGGTTGGCCCGGACGGAAGCTTATTGGCGCGCATACTTGCAGGAGGCCAAACCGTTAGCCCTGGCGAATGAACGGGTGCAAGCGATCTATGAGCGTTCGTTGCTCGTGTTTAAGCTGATGTCCGACCAGAAGACAGGGTGCGTGATTGCGGCGCCGGAGTTTGATGAAGCCTTTACCCGCTGCGGCGGTTACGCATACTGTTGGGGGCGCGACGCGGCTTACATCACCACGGCGTTTGACCAAGCGGGACTAACTTCGCTATCCCGGGCGTTTTACCGTTGGGCGGTGCTCGCGCAGGACCCGGACGGTTCTTGGCAACAGCGCCACTATCATGACGGCCGCTTGGCTCCGTCGTGGGGGTTGCAGATCGATGAAGGCGGTTCGATCTTATGGGGAATGCATCAACATTTTCTTGTGACCGGTGACCGCGCTTTCCTAGAAGAAGTGTGGCCGGCTGTGGAGAAAGGGGCTACCTTTTTGCTCAACTTTTTAGATGAAGAGACGGGATTGCCCCTTCCCAGCAAGGATCTTTGGGAAGAGCGTGAAGCGGAGCACACGTATTCGGCGGCAGCTGTGTTCGGCGGCTTGACTGGTGCGGCTGCCATCGCGCGAGAGTTGGGCCACGCCTCCTTGGCGGACGCTTGGCTTGCGGCAGCCGACAGCATCAAGCGGGGGATGGAACAGAACACAGTTGACGAACGGACGCAAACGTTTCTGCGTGGGATCAAGCGCTCCGTGAGCGAAACGGAGTATGAGGAAGCGGTGGCCCAAGGCAAACTGGTCGCCACCGTGACGGACGACAAGGGGTATGTTCGCCGCCAATTGGCGCAAGATGATGTGAAGGATATCAGCTTGATCGGTTTGTCTGTTCCATTCCAGGTGTTTGACCCCGAAGATCCGCGGATGGTCGCCACGGCGGATGCGATCGAACAGACATGCACCGCTCCGGTGGTGGGAGGGATTCGCCGTTATGAAGATGATACGTACATCGGGGGAAACCCGTGGATCCTGACCACTTTGTGGCTGGCGCAATATCGCATCTTGCAAGGCCGTTTGAGCGAAGCCAAAAAACATTTTACTTGGGCGGTAGAGCATGCCACAGCGTTAGATCTTTTGCCGGAGCAAGTCGATAAAGCGACCGGGGAGCCAGCATGGGTAGTGCCGCTCACTTGGTCGCACGCGATGTTTGTGCTGACTGCCCAAATGCTCGCAGAAGCGGGCGTGGAAACGATCTAAACAACCATGGCCCTATAAGTGAAGCCCCTATCGGCAACTGTAGCCGATGGGGGATTTTTGCTTTGAGGCTGGCTTCAAGTCACTCCGCTATCAAATGACTTCCCCCTCGTCCGATTTTTGGCGCTTGGTTTTTAACAAATCCGGGATGGTGCTAGTAGGAAAGACATGCTACACTCAAATGGATGCGCTCCCGATCGGTCGGGGGTTATTGGGTGTGGATGAAAGCTTTAGCATAGAAGCTTCAGTATAAATGGAAGAGAGTGTCGCACATGAGCATTCTGACAGTTAAAAACTTAAGCCACGGGTTTGGCGACCGCGCGATTTTCCAAGCTATGTCGTTCCGGTTGCTCAAAGGGGAACATGTCGGCCTGATCGGGGCCAATGGCGAAGGGAAATCCACTTTCATGAACATCATCACTGGGAAGCTGGAGCCGGATGAGGGCAAAATCGAGTGGGCTTCCAAAGTGCGCGTCGGCTATCTTGATCAACATGCCGCGCTGAAAAAAGGGATGACGATTCGCGATGTGCTGAAAAGCGCGTTTCAATATTTGTTTGATATCGAAGCGGAAATGAACGAAATATACGCCAAGATGGCGGAGGCCACTCCGGACGAGCTGGAACGGCTGATGGAAGAGGTGGCCCCCTTGCAGGATTTGCTGACCAACAACGATTTCTACACAATCGATGCCAAGGTGGTGGAGATCGCCAGAGGACTCGGATTGGAGGATATCGGTTTAGATCGGGATGTGCATGAGTTGAGTGGGGGGCAGCGGACAAAGGTGCTGTTGGCCAAGCTCCTGCTGGAGAAGCCGGATATCCTGCTGTTAGACGAGCCGACGAACTATCTGGATGAGCAACATATCACATGGCTACAGCGTTATTTGCAAGAATATGAAAATGCGTTTATCCTCATCTCGCATGACATTCCCTTTTTGAACAGTGTGATCAATCTCGTCTACCATATGGAAAACCAGCAGCTAAACCGATACGTGGGTGATTATGACCGTTTTAAGCAGGTATACGAAGCCAAGAAACAACAGTTGGAAGCGGCCTATAAAAAGCAACAGCAAGAAATCGCGGAGTTGAAAGATTTTGTGCAACGCAACAAAGCGCGGGTGTCCACAAGGAATATGGCGATGTCTCGCCAGAAGAAGCTGGACAAAATGGAAGTGATTGAGCTGGCCAAGGAGAAGCCGAAACCGGAATTTCACTTTAAAGAAGCGCGTACGTCCGGCAAATTGATTTTTGAGACACGCCAATTGGTCATCGGCTATGATGAGCCTTTGTCCCGCCCGCTGGATTTGCGGATGGAGCGTGGGCAGAAGATCGCTTTGATCGGGGCGAACGGGATCGGGAAAACGACGTTGTTGCGTAGCATCTTGGGTGAGATTCAACCCCTCTCCGGCTCGGTGGAACGGGGGGAGTATTTACACATCGGCTACTTTGAACAAGAGATCAAGACGGCCAATCACAACACATGCATCGAAGAGATTTGGAATGAGTTTCCCGGATTTACGCAGTTTGAAGTGCGCGCCGCCCTTGCCAAGTGCGGCTTGACCACACAGCATATCGAAAGCAAAGTGGAGGTGCTAAGCGGCGGGGAGAAAGCCAAAGTGCGCCTGTGCAAGCTGATCAACAGAGAAACCAACCTGCTAGTGTTGGACGAGCCGACCAACCACTTGGATGTGGATGCCAAAGATGAGCTGAGGCGGGCATTAAAAGCGTATAAAGGAAGCGTGCTGATCATCTGCCACGAACCGGAGTTTTATCGTGACGTGGTGACCGATGTGTGGAATTGCGAAGCGTGGACGACAAAAGTGTTTTAAAAGGTCAGATGGGGATTCTGACCACCTGGAGTGAAAATTTAACATCGGCTTAGGAACCTTTTTATGGGCAAGCGCAGGCGGGGACGTTTCCCCGTCTTTTTTTCGGCAAGAAAAATGGGGTTGTCCCGCCTCCGTTTTTTTAATAAATAAAATGCGAACATGCATTCGTATTCGGGGGTTGATCAGCGATGAAAAGCTTCGTTCCCACTTTGGTCATGAGTGAATGTTGGCCCGAATCTTTTTCTTTTGTCGATCAATATGGGGGACGGCCTTGGGGATTGCCGGAAGCGTTGTGGCCGTCTTGTTCAAGTTGTGGCCGGGCGATGCCTTTGCTGGCACAGTTTGCCCATCATCCGAAGCGGATTGATCTCGGGCGCGAGGGCAGGCGTGTCTATCTTTTTTTGTGCCAAAATGAGAGGGATCACTGTTACGAGGATCATGCCTTTGTTTTCCTAGAGGCAGAGCAGTGCACAGGCAGATGGACGGAGCGACCCACTTCGGCCTCCGCGCTGTTGCCATCAGTTACTGTTGTCGGTTGGCGGGAGAAGGAGGATGGCATTTCACCGGAGGATTATGTTCGTTTTTTCCAACGCTTGGAGGAAGGTGGGAAAGCCTGGTCGAGCCTATCTGAGATGGAGACCAAGCTGAAGGGAACCCCCACATTCATCCAACAGCCGGGTGGAGATGCGGCTACTTTTGCCGGGCAGATCGATTGTTTTTTGAAAGTGATAGACAACATTCCGCCGGAGCTGTGGCAGAAGGATCAGCTTGGGCGTTCGATTTATCAGTCGCCTACAGAGGGACCGCTCTTCATGAGCCGCAGTAAGGAAGAAGGCATCGCTTACCTCGACTTTGTCAATTTCGGCGATTCGGGGATGGGATATTTCTTTATCCGGCCCGATCGCGAGCGGCCCGAAGGGAGTTTTTTCTGGGATTGCTGTTAGCGATGAAGGGCAGTTGTCCCGTGACGGAGCAGCGGATGGTGATCTTCTGCCTCGCAGGGGTGGGTGAATCGGGATATACTATGGAAAAAGCTTGCCTTGCCACATGGCAAGCTTTTCTCATGGGAGGTTCACTAGATGGATGGACGGACACGCGCTAACATCGCACCAGGAATGGAAGTACGGATTGTGTTGAAGCGGGATCAGCGGACAGGGAAGTTAACTCAGGGAGTGGTGAAGGAGATCTTGACGAATTCACCGACACATCCACACGGGATCAAGGTACGCTTGCAAGATGGACAGGTGGGTCGGGTCAAGGAAATTTTGTCTAAGACTTAATCATCCAGCCGCAGTTTGGCAATTAAGGGGAGATGGTCGGAAGCTTGCGGCAGGGGAGTAGAGACTTCTGCCTGGATCACTCGCCATTCCGGGCTGACAAAGATATAGTCCAATTGCCAGCGTGGATGGGGTGCCGGATAGGTGAGCAAGGGCTTTTTGCCTCTGGCTCGACTGATGTCCGTCAGGTGGGATGACAGCTTTCGCCAAGCGGCGGAATCGGGGCGCATGTTCCAATCGCCCATCAGAATGACAGGGTGGGTCTCTTGTGTCACCCGATGCAGGATGAAATCTGTCTGCTTGCGGTGAAGCCAAGGATTGAGAGGGAGATGGGAGAGATAAACCTTGATCGCCCGCCCATGAAACTTCAGCTTAGCTTCCAGCAATGACCGGTTTTCGGCGATGCGGCTTCGAAAAAGATGGTTTTGTGACGCGAGAATGGGTAGACGGGATAAAATGGCGTTGCCAAATTGGCGGTCGGGGCCAAGGGTTTGGGCTTTGCCAAATAAATGGTGCATCCCCAGCCGTTGGGCCAACCAATGGGCTTGATCCAGATAGCAACTTCGTCTGGAAAAGCACCGATCCACTTCATTCAATCCGATCACATCCGCATTTGCGGTTCTGAGCACATGCAAAACCCTCTCCATGTCCCACCGCCCATCGCATCCGCGGCCGTGGTGCATGTTTAACAACATCACTTTTAGTCTCACGCTTCATCCCTCCACCTCTCATCTTTACCATGTTCGCTGGCTTGAATCAAGTAAATCGGCCCAGGCGGGAAACCCACTGGCGCCGGAGGGGAGGCCCGCCCCGCCAATGCGCCGGGCGTGTTTTTTATGGAAGCGGCTGGCGCGTGTAGTGGGTCTTCGTATACAATGGACTTCGACTTTAACAGAAACGGAGCGGATGACGTGTCCAATCATTACCGTAGCATTGGGTTTCACATTGCCACAGACGACGATATAGAAGCATTGGTTGACCAGCACATTTTGCAGGGGGCTGGGCGGGAAGTGAAGACGCCGGACAGCCACTATGTGGAGTATTTGTTGCCCGGCGGGGAGCAATTAACGTTACCGATCGATGAGCAAGGGCGTATCATCGATCTCCATCCCCATTATCGGGGGCAGGGGCGGATGATTGCCCGGCTGGAAAAAGTGCTGACCCGCGATCAGTTGCCGTTGGAGCTCTCTTACTTCGCCTGGGCCAATCCCAAAGCCGGTCTGGTGGGGGAGGAAGCGCGGGGCGATTATCCTTTCTTGTTCGAGGTGCCGGAGTATGGGCCAATGCGCCGCTTGGAATCGTTGCCGCAGACGGTATCCGTGCAGATCGCCGCATTTGCTTATGAATTGAGTTGCTATGCGAATGAAGCGGAGTATCAAGCCGCAAATGATCCGGACATGCCGATGGCGGTTGAATCATTCATCCCGACCGGGTTGTTTGCTGATCCGGATGGAGGCGGCGAACCCCGGGCAGAAGCGATGCTGTCGGGCCGCGTGCTGGCATGTGAGCGGAAAACCAACGCGTATTCCGGCCAAGATTATTGGGCGTTGTTGGTCAAGACGCTGGGGGGGACGATTGACGTGGTGTCCGCGCCGCAAACCGTCGAGGGGCACCCGCAGGTCGGCGGAATTTGCAAGGGCGTTTTTTGGTTGAGTGGACAATTTGTCAGTGATTGACGCAACAGAAGTTGAATGGGTAAAAACGCTGAAGGCCCCGTTTAGCGCGCGGATAGCTTTAGGCCGATGATGCCGGCTAGGATCAGCCCCAAAAAGAACAGGCGGCTAAGGTCGCGCGGTTCATTGAATAGGAAGATTCCCAACAACACTGCCCCTACTGCCCCGATGCCCGTCCAGATGGCGTACGCGGTGCCGATGGGCAATGTTTTGGTTGCCAAAGCCAGAAAGAAGAAGCTGACTATCATACCTCCGATGGTGATCAAGGATGGATAAAGGCGGGTGAAGCCATGTGACTGTTTGAGGGAGATCGCCCATACCACCTCAAACACGCCTGCGATGAGCAAGTAAAACCAAGCCAAGATGCTAGCCTCCTTTGTATGGGTTTGGTTACATTAGGGTGTGTCTGGCAAATCAAGTTGGTAGGGAAGAAGCGGCGGAAAAACCTTTTCTCGAGGAGCGCCTCGCCATGCGTGAAGCGAATGAGAAAATGGTTTTGGAGTCGCTGGCCTATTCACCAGACACGCTCTCGAAAAACGAAAGGCGAATGGGGAGGAAATCATTACGTAAAAAGCCCGGGAGGTATCCTAGTTGATATCCTCCCGGGCTTTTGTCCCTCCGTGTACACGGTTTAAGCCGTGCGTTTTCTCTCGGTCCAGTCTAGCAAAGCCGCTACGGAACCCTAGAAAACTTCTCCATGGCATTGTAACACATGATAGCGGATAGACGAAGTGCATGGAGATAAGAAATAATTATTTTAAAAGGAATAATATTTAATATTATACTTCAATAAATGTTCGACTATTTTTAACCATTGTTATATTATGGTGAAAAGAAAGTGTCGTTGCCAACGCCATCACACATGTAGAGACAAAGGAAGGGATCCCATTTGTCCGATTCACCCAAAACACTCCACCTTTTGTTGTATGCCATTATCGGTTTAGCCGGCCTGGCGCTTGGCTTGCGGTTGTTTTTCGGAATTTACCAGGTGCATGGTGTCGGAATGGAACCGACACTGAAGAATAAAGAGTTTTGCCTGGTGGCGAACTATCCGCTGTCCCTGGAACAAGGGGATCTGGTCGTGTTTCGTTCAAATTCGGGCAAACCGCTGGTTAGGCGGGTGATCGGCCTGCCTAAACAAAAAGTTGAGATCAAAGATAGCAAGGTCTATATCAACGGGCAATTGGTGCGTGAGCCTTACGTGGCCCGAGCCAAAGGCATTATCGACACCGCGCCTGTCCAAATTCCCGAAGATGAGTATTATCTGTTGAGCGACGACCGGCTGGACACGCTTGACAGCCGCCGACTGGGAACCATCCACGAGGATCAGTTGTTAGGCAAGATCATCTATTGATTTTTGGCTTTTGTTCTTTTATGCTATATTTCCGATGATGTCTTTCGAGACACAAAATTGAAAACGGATACATCTATAGCATAAGCACCTAGCGCAGAGCGGGTGCTTTTCACTGTCCTAATAAGCAAAAGTGAAGGGGTGTGGTAGGGTTGAACGAGGCTTACGCACAGGAAGAAGCCCGGTTGCAAGTGATGCTGGAAAAAATCGAAAAGCAGCTGGTCGAGTTGGAGGGGATTCCGCGTTACCGAGGCAAGGACTTGGTGGAACAGGCGCTCGACAATCAACGGCAAAATCGGTTAAAACAATTGCGTATCGCCCGAAATGAGCCTTATTTTGGAAGATTAGATTTTGCAGAGGACGGAAAAGACGAGCCGACACCGCTCTATATCGGCAAAGTCGGCGTGCAGGATGACAAGGAGAACGCGCCGCTGGTCATTGATTGGCGGGCTCCTGTCGCCAGTCTATTTTATTCATTTACAGGAGAGACGGACCGCGCTGAGTACACCTCCCCTGAAGGAGTGATTGAGGGGACGGTGTATTTGAAGCGAAATATCGCGATTCGCAAGCAACAGATTCAGCGGGTGGTTGACAGTTATGTGCGCGGGGAAAAGTCATCCGGGATGGTGGATGAATTTTTGCTTTACCGTTTGGGTGAAAAGAAAGACAATCGCTTAAGGGATATCGTGTCCACGATCCAGCATGAACAAGACCAAATCATCCGCGCCGAACGCAACATCCCGCTCGTAATCCAAGGGGTGCCGGGGAGTGGTAAAACCACGGTCGCTTTGCACCGCTTGGCTTATTTGCTGTACCAGTATCAAGAACAGCTACGGGCGGAACGGTTTGTCATCTTTGCTCCCAACCGCATGTTTGTCGATTATATCTCGGACGTGTTGCCTGAATTGGGCGTGGGCGATGTGCAGCAATTCACCTTTGTCGATTGGGCCTATGACTTTTTTGACGACGAGCTGCCGCCTGTGGAAAAGGAATGGGCGGATGAATTCGCGATGGGGGGTACCGTCGATCAAGCGGATTTGGCCTGGTTCCGATATAAAGGAAGCCTTGCGTTTCATGATCGGATCGCGGCGTCTTTGACGGAGCTGGAAGCGACGTTTGTGCCGGAAAAGCCGTTTTCGCCTTGGGAAGGCAAGGTGTTGCCAGCGGAGGAGATCCGGCGTTGGTTTGCGGAAGAGTATCGGCATTATCCTCTCCTGAAGCGGAAAGAACGCGTATTTGCGAGATTGAAGCGCTGGTTGGAGATGGAGTTGAAAGAGTTGCGTGATATCGATCCGCGGGGGAAGATTCGCAAACAAGCCAACCAGCGGTTGCGCACCTATATGAAGGCATGGCCTCAACCGACTCCTTGGTCATGGTATCTGCGCCTAATCAGCACGAAGTCAGCCGAATTCGATGTTGCGCCACCCGCGGCGTTTGTCCAAAAGTTGAAACGAAAGCGGATCGGCGTTACCGATTTGGCTCCTTTGCTGCACATCCATGTTGCGTTGCACGGGATTTCTAACGAAAATACGTTTGATCATGTGGTGATCGATGAGGCGCAAGATGTATCTCCTTATCAGCTGGCGGTGTTGCAACGGTTTTGCCAAAGCAACTCTTTCACCATATTGGGCGATCTGTTACAAAACATCCATGTCCATAAAGGGATTACTGAGTGGCGCGAATTGATGGACTTATTTGCAAAAGGCACGTGCCGGTATGTGCAATTAAACAAGAGCTATCGTTCAACCATGGAAATCATTCAGTTTGCCAATGAGATTGTCCGGGATTATGCCAAAGGTGTGGCAGTGGCTACTCCTGTTTATCGAAGTGGGGACCCGGTGCGGATGTTGTCCGTGTCGGCGGCGGAGCGGAATGTGTTGTTGGCTCGGGAAGTGCAGGCCTTGATCGAGCGAGGGGTTGGCACCGTGGCCGTGGTGACGCGGACAGAAGCGGAGAGTGAGAGAATAGCGGCCGAGTTGCGCGACCAAGGGGTGGAGGCGCATCTGATCACTTCTACACAGGCTGAATATCACGGGGGCATTTCGGTGATCCCTATTTATTTGACCAAGGGAATGGAGTTTGACGCCGTCATTTTGGTGGAAGTGGATGAGGGGCGCTATCCTGTAGATGAGCTCCATGCTAAACTGTTGTTCGTAGGTTGCACCCGGGCTTTGCATCATTTGGTGATGATGTCTTCTGAGCGCCATTCTCCGCTGTTGGAAAAAGCGGCGCGGCATGGGCTGGGTGAATTGGGCGGTGAGGAAGTGTTACGTTAGCGTGGATGCTTTTTCGTCGCCCGAAAAAACGCCAAAAAAAAGAGAGAATATGGGTGACAACAATGAAGCTGAACGAATGTTTGAAACAACTGTATGACGAATTGGAAGAGTTGTCGATCACTTACGCCCCCCACCGAAAGGTTCAGGAAGAACATGAAATCCTCTTTGCCGATGAGTTCCCCATTCCGACAAATGGATTGATGTTAACCCATTGGGGAACGGAGGTCGGTTCAACAACCGAATTCGTGCGGGAACTCCCCTCGTTGGAATTACGGCGCCATTTACCGGTCAAACAGTTGCAATTTTTCTTTGCCGATCTCTCCCCGGACGCCTGTTTGGCCTTTGTCTTGTTTTATTGCCGCCATCAGGGAGTGGATGCGCAAGAGTTTCCGCTGGAGTGGCTGGATTACAGCATCCGTTGGGAAATGGGTGATGTGAAAACCACGGGGAAACCATTTGAATCTTGGGGTTGCTTACACAGTGCCTTGGCTTACGCTTCCTATGTGACGGAAGAACAGTTGCACGCGACCGGGGAGATGGCGGTGCGGATCGATCCGGAGCATGTGCAACGTGGGTTGCTTTCCTGCCTTTATTTGGTCATTCTTTTGCTTCTGGAAGAGGTGGCGCCATATGAAGTGCCTGAGCTGGATCACATCGAAGAATACAATGCGGCGATCACCCATTTGCGCCTGGAGTATCAAAAATATTTGCAAGGCTTGAAAAACGCGACGGTGACGCAGTTAGAGCTTCCAGTGATCCATGCGAACCGAACCGTGCTGGTCGATGCTTTTATCACTAGGGAGAACACGAACATCGGCTTGTTGAAATCCTTTCTGATTCATGATGAAGAACGGACTTGGCTCCAGTCAGGTTTCCAGTTTATCGCTATCTACCGTCCTGATCTAAAAGGGACGGGTCGAGACATGGTGATCCAAGTTGACCCCACGATGAATCTCCATCTACAGGATTTGTGGCGAAAATTGGAAGAGATGGAGGATGAGCGCTGGGGCGGCGAGCGTCCCTGCGACCAACCGCTGGTTCCGGAGCGATCACCGGCCAATCGCCCATGGATGGCTTCCAACGAAAACATGACCGCTTTATTCGCGCCGCGGCAGTTGGATGATGGCACCATGGGCTCCAAGTTGGAATGGGCCGAGGTGGTCGGTGCAATATGGGAGTTGTACAACCCTGCTAACTCCATTAAGGTGAACCCTTATCTGGCCGATGGCTCCATCGGGGCTGCTTGCAACATTTATGAGTGCGAACCTATTTATCACAACGGAAAAGTATTTATCGCCGCCAAGTGGAATTCATTGGGGAAACAACAAGTGTTTGTCAGTTCGCCGACGATGCAGCGATATTTGGCGGTTTGCGCTTCAGGCACATACCAGAACCGGGTGCCACCCATCCATCCCTTGCCGCCGAAGCATTCATTTGATTTTATTGAATTGCCGTGCGGCTATGCGCTCATTCATCCTGGTGGCATCTTGATCCTGGACGATTGGAACAGCGAACCGCTTGATTTTGCGCTTTATGCGGGAGAAGTGAAAAAACTGGTCGACAGGGTGAACACATTCCAACGCATCCGCGAAGAATGTGCGGAGGTGATGGAGTCGGTGGAGGAGCTGTTGCGGCAAAATCAAACCCTGTCCGGGAAGAAGTTGATGGAGCTGAATCGCTGGATTACCGTCAAGAAGGTGGAGATTCGCAACAAGATATTGGCGACGATGCCATCTTCCGTAGATTATTACCTCGACCGATTCCGTGAGACAGTGAAGAAGAGATGGGGATTGGGCACGCAGCTTAATGAGTTGTACAACACGGTGTCCGAATTGGAGAACATCATCAAAAGCCACAGCGAATTGCGCGCCGGCCGGCTGATCAACTTAATTACGATTTTTGGGTTTCCCATGGCGTTGTTTAGCGGTTTGTTTGAAATCGTGTTCGAGGATTTGCCCAGTCCCAAATGGTGGGGGATTCATTGGGTTGGGTTAGGATTGTTCGTCATTCTGTCCGCAGTTAGTGTCCTGGCTTTGAATCGATATGTGCGAAAAGGTGTCAAACAGGAGAAACAATGGATGATGCGGCAGTGAACGGCTTGCCGGCTGTAGGATGCGTACATGCACTTGCGGCCGGCCGGGAGGTGAAAGGGGTGTTACCAATAATTATTCAGAATAATATGATAAAAATAAGCATAAAACCCTGCTCGATATAAATGAGGTGACTGTTGTGAACAAAGGCCGCCTGTTGCTGCTGGTGTTGATGACAACCCTTTTCTCACTCCTGTCGACCACTTCTCCGACATTTGCCGCTACCACCTGGCGCTACACTGCTTTGGGTGATTCGCTTGGCACCGGTTTTGGTTCTTGGTATGGGTATGTGTATCGCTACCGGGATTATATCGCAGCTGATACGGGAAATGATGTTTTGTTGACGAATCAGAGTGTAAATGGCTGGACGAGCGCCGATTTGGCCAACGCGTTACAAACGGATGCAGATCTGCGCAATGCGGTTGCCAGCGCCCAAGTGGTCACATGGAATATCGGCGGCAATGATCTGCTTGGCGCGCGCAACCGCTATATCAGAGGGACGTGCGGGGGCGTTGACCAAGAGGACTGCCTGCGCCAAGCTGTTGTTCATTTCAAGCGGAATTGGGATCAGATCGTCGACAGCATCCAAGGCTTGCGCGCTGGGCAACCAACCTTGTACCGGACGATGGATGTGTACAATCCCTTTGTCGATGAAGACAAGCATGCCCTCGGCGCAGACCGAAGCAAAACCCGGTTTGAAATATTGAAGCCTTGTCTCGATGAGATCAACCGCCATATTCACGAGCGGCAAACCAAGGGGTATGACGTAGCTAAGGTTTACGATGCCTTTAATGGCCCGAATCATGATCAAGACCCAGGTGCCAAAGGATTGCTTTTTTGGGATGGTGTCCACCCCAATGACCAGGGGCAACGGCTGATTGCTGAGGCATTTCGCAAATTGGGTTATGCATCGCTTCATTGACGTTGATCGCAAGAGGAAGTGTTTCTGGTAAGCGGCATGTAGCGCGCGCCGGAAACATTTTTTCGTGTTACCTGCTTCAAAAGGTGATGTTCAGCGTTAAATCGTTCCTAATTTGACTTGTATTTTACAAAATTAAGATTTTTAATCAGTGCAGGTTTAGTATAATAGAATCGTTGAAAGGTATTTATTCATTTTTTTATAGGGGGAGATTGGGCTGTGAGTCAATTTGAACATGAAAACCAAGAGGCAGAAGCACAAGGAAATGGGCAAGTGCTGGACTTTCATGAAGAGAAGGAACGCCTGCGCCAGGATGAAGGCATTAAATGGATGATCAAAGCCGCCGAAGCGGGGGATGTATGGTCCATGGCGGAGTTGGCATACCTGCTTTTGACAGGAAACAAGGTGCGGCAAAACCTGGTTGAGGGTGAAAAGTGGTTGCGCAGAGCGGCCGAGGCCAATGACAAGTGGGCGATGATGGAGCTTGGATACCGGTTGATCGTAGGAGAAGGATTGGCTCAGGATGCAGTCGAAGGGGAGAAGTGGCTACGACTGTCGGCTGAAGCCAATTATCCGGTGGCCATGCGCATCTTGGGTTACCGCTTGTTGGAAGGTGACGGTTTGGAGCAAGACTTGGAAGAAGGGGAAGTCTGGATTCGCAGAGCAGCTGAGGCGGCTGAGCCAATTGCGATGCGGATTCTGGGTTACCGTCTGCTCAATGGCATCACCTTCCCGCAAAACATCGAAGAAGGTGAGCTTTGGTTGCAAAAAGCGGCTGAAGCGGGTGAAGTGGTGGCCATGCGTGAGTGGGGCAATTACTTGATCAACGGAGTCTCCAAAAAGTAACCGCAACCATCACGCCCTGCAAGAAGAACGGTCTGACATAGCAAGGGAGTGGGGGCGTTGGTCGCCACTCCTCCGGATTCGCAGCCAGTCGATGCAAAAGCCCTTCATGGGGCAAGCAAGGTTTGAAATCGCGTTTACATAGAATGGAGAGTGTCGGGATGACTACCAAAACAAATCAGGTGTTGATGTACCGCAAGCCGAATCCGCAAGCGGAGATGCGTCTGTTTTGCTTTCCATACGCAGGGGGCAGCGCCTCGATTTTCACCCAATGGCAAGCTCGGTTTTCCAAACGGATCGAGGTGTGTCCGGTTCAGTTGCCGGGCCGTGAAAATCGCCTGTTGGAAGAGCCGGTGTCCTCGATTGAGCGGCTGGTGCCGCAACTGGCTGATGAATTGGAGCCCTTTCTGGACCAACCCTTTCTTATTTTTGGACATAGCATGGGAGCGTTGATCGGGTTTGAGCTGGCTCGGGAATTGCGTAGGCGGAACCGTCCGTTGCCGCAGAAGTTAATTGTTTCTGCCAAACAGGCGCCGCACATCCCCCGGAGCAAACCACTCGGATATGACTCTTCCGACGAGGAATTGATCGATCAGTTGCGTGAATTGAATGGTACTCCGGAAGAAGTATTAGCGAACCGGGAGCTGATGGAATTGATCCTTCCCATCATTCGAGCCGATTTTGCGTTGGTGGATCGCTACGTTTACCGCCAAGAGGAGCCGTTGACCTGCCCCATTTTGGCGTTTGGCGGAATCGAGGACCCTGATGTGAAACAGGATGAGTTGGCGGCATGGCAACAGATGACAGCGGGCGGCTTTTTCATGCAGCAGTTTGCAGGGGGCCACTTTTATTTGTTTCAAGAAAATACGGACGCTTTGGAACAGATTGTGGCAGCAGTGGAGAAGTAGCCGTGCGCTGTGGCCAGACCCGGCATTCGCCCATCATGGGAATGCCGGGTTATTCGTTTTATACGAACTGATGAATTATTCATGATATTGTATAAATATAAGGATATACTTCATGCATGATCAATCCGATAAGGAGAGTTTGATGGTGAGCAAGCATGGATTGTTTTCTTTTTTAGCGGATGTATCGGTCGATTTGGTGAGCTTAGGTGAACAGTTAGAACGGAATCTTTTTGACGATCCCCACGCATCGTTGGCCAAAGCGAGGGTGTTCGGCGAAGAATTGGCCAAGCTCATCGCCGCCAAGGAAGGGCGAACCAGGCTAGTTTCCGCCACCCAATACGAAAGGCTGAAAGCGTTGGCGCAACAAGGGGCGATCACCGAAGAGATGCGGAGCCATTTTGATTTTGTGCGGACAGAAGGGAATAAGGCAGTTCACAATCCTAAATACGAGAGCATTGAACAGGCTTTGCGCGCACACCGCATCCTATATGAATTAAGCGTATGGTTTATGAAACAGTACGTAAACCCGTCATTCATGCATGAGGGGTATGTTCATCCTCGCCCGTCGTGGCCGGAAAGCGTCAGTCTGGATCGAATTGAAGAGATCTTGGAAAAGGCGCTGGAGAAGAAATTGAAACAGGTCATGTCTACCGACCCCGGAGCGACCGGCACCATGGAACAGGAGTCGGCGATTGCAGGCCAAGCAAACCCGGCGGAGAACAAAGACAAAGTCGCAGAAGGAATGAAATGGCTGGCTAAGGCGGCAGAGGCGGGGGATGTGTGGTCGATGGCGGAGTTGGCCTATCGGAAATTGACGGGCAAGCAAGTGAAGCAAGATGTGGTCGAAGGGGAGAAGTGGCTTAGAAAAGCGTCGCAAGCGGGTGACAGTTGGTCGATGATGGAGTTGGGCTATCGCTTGTTAGTCGGGGATGGGTTGCGTCAGGATGCGGTTGAAGGGGAGATGTGGTTACGCCGGTCGACAGAAGCGGAATATCCAGAAGCGATGCGGATTTTGGGTTACCGCTTGCTGGAAGGGGACGGCCTCCAGCGAAACGAGGCGGAGGGAAAACGGTGGATTCAGCAGGCGGCGGAGAAAGAAGAGCCGATTGCTATGCGCATTTTAGGCTACCGCTTGTTGCACGGCGTCGGGTATGAGCGGGATCAGGCGCAGGGGGAGTTCTGGCTCCGTAAAGCGGCGGAAGCGGGTGAGGTGATCGCGATGCGGGAATATGGGTACGCGCTGATCGAAGGAAAGGTCATGGCGCAAGACATTGCCGCGGGGGAAAGATGGTTGACCAAAGCAGCGGAGGCAGGGGATGCCGAAGCCGGACAATGGTTGAAAAAGAAAAAAGGTGGCCTTTGGAATCTGTTCAGGTTATGAGAAAAAGCCGAGTCATGGAAGGAAATCCACGACTCGGCTGAATAGCGATGGCACGCGCCAAGGTTGATCCCTTTACGCACACCCTTAATCCAATTGCAACTTGACAAACAGCGGTAGCGTTTCTACCCCGACGATCCGCGCGTAAGTGTACAGTTGTCCTTTGTGGTGGATCTCATGATCCCGCATCATTTGCAAAAGCACTTCACCCGAAAGCGGTCGGCCGAATGGTTTGGTCACGTCCACCATAGCGGCAAACTTTTCATCCGGCAGGCTGGACAAGGATTGGCGGTTTTTGTCGGTCAGTGCTTGCGCCAATTCCCGCAACTCGGCGACGGTGTTCACAGCCTTTTCCGGCTCAGCAGGGGATACAAAATGTCCTGCGATAACTGAATTGACAAACATGTCGGCGGATTGCAGCATGTGCAAGACCAATTCTTTCAGGGACATGCCTTTTTCCCAAGGGCGATAATCCAAATGCTCGTCTTGCAATTGCTCCAACAACTCCAAGATGACCAGGCGGTGACGCAACCAACTGTTGACAAAACCGTTTGCTTTGCTCATCAAGATTCACCTTCCAAATTAGAAGTTGCTTACAAAAGTATATTATAACTGAAAAAAGGGAGGATGAGATCGGTTTTTGCAAAAAAACAGCCATCCGTTGTCCGTATGCCGCTAGGGCGTGTCTGGCAAATCAAGTTTGTGGGGAAGAAGCGGCGGAAAAACCTTTTCTCGAGGAGCGCCTCGCCACGCGTGAAGCGAATGAGAAAATGGTTTTGGAGCCGCTAGCCTATTCATCAGACACACCGTAGTGTCAATCCTGCCTTGGCCGTTTCCAAACGCCAAGTGCGAAGGCAGTAACGAGAGAACCCACCACAATGGCCGCCGCGTAATGGAACGGCTTGTTGACGAGGGGGATGACGAACAATCCGCCGTGAGGCGCGGGCAGTGTGATCCCTAGCCACAAGGATAATCCGCCAGCGACAGCCGCCCCGACTATGCAGCTTGCCAAAACACGCAAGGGGTCAGCGGCCGCGAAGGGAATCGCTCCTTCTGTGATAAATGAGGCCCCCAGGAGATAATTGGTCAAACCCGCTTTCCGCTCAGAGTCACTAAATTTGCGTTTGAAGAAAGTGGTGGCTAACGCGATGCCCAGTGGTGGAACCATTCCGCCAGCCATCACCGCAGCATGTGGGCCGAAGTTGCCCGCTTCCATGCAGGCGAGGCCGAATGTGAAAGCCGCTTTGTTGATGGGGCCGCCCATATCCGCGGCCATCATGCCGCCCAAGATCACGCCCAACAGGACGGCGTTGGTGCCGGAGAGGCCACTAAGCCAAGCGGCTAGCGCCTTGTTTAGCGCGCCTACCGGGCCGTTGACCACGGTGATCATCAGGATGCCGGTGAGCAAGATGCCCAGCACGGGATACAAGAGAACCGGTTTTAGCCCGTCGAGCTGTTCAGGCAAGAATGCCAACGCTTTTTTCAGGCCGACCACGATGTATCCGGCCAAGAAACCGGCGATCAACCCGCCCAAAAAACCGGCTTGCGCTGAGGCCGCCAAAAAACCGCCAACGACCCCAGGAGCGAAGCCCGGACGGTCAGCAATGCTCATTGCAATAAAGCCGGCCAAGATGGGCACGAGGAAATGGAACGCGCCTTCGCTTCCGATTTTCATCAACATCTCGGCGACTGGTCCTTTGGCCTCAATGCCACCCCAGGCGAAGGCTAAGGCGATCAGCACACCGCCCCCCACCACAAACGGCAACATGTTGCTCACGCCATTCATCAAGTGCTTGTAGAAACCAGCTCCTCCCTGAGAGGATTCAGTGCGGCCCGCTGCGTTGTCCGCGACATAGAGAGGAGCCTCCTGCCGGAGGGCGGCTGTAAGGAGCCGTTCCGGTTGATGGATCGCTTCTGCGACACGCACTTGAATGACGGGTTTTCCATGAAAACGGCTCATCTCGACCTGTTTGTCGGCGGCTACGATGATGGCGGTGGCTTGGGCAATATCTTCTGGTGTGAGCTTGTTTTTCACACCGGTTGACCCATTGGTTTCCACTTTGATGGTAAGGCCCATTTCCCGCGCTTTTGCGTTGAGCGCGTCAGCGGCCATGTATGTGTGGGCAATGCCCGTGGGGCAGGCTGTCACTGCCAATATGAGCTTATCGGTGGTGTGGGTGGACGCCGCTTCTTCCGGCTCGTTTTCCATTTCTTTGTCTTGGATGAGTGCTACCAACTCTTCCGCAGTGCGGGCTTGTTCCAACTGTTGGCGGAATGCGCTGTCCATCAGGAGAACGGACAGGCGCGACAAGGTTTCAAGGTGGGCTTCATCAGCTCCCTCGCCAGCGGCGATCATAAAGAATAGGTGGGCTGGTTGGCCGTCAAGCGCTTCATAATCGATGCCCTGAACGCTTTTGCCGAAGCAAATCGACGGTATTTTGACGGCATCCGTTTTGGCGTGGGGGATGGCGATGCCATCGCCGATGCCCGTCGATCCCGACGCTTCCCGCTTGAGAATCGCTTCTTTAAACTTGTTGCGGTCTGCGAGCCGCCCCGCTTCATCTAATTTGGCGACCAGTTCTTCGATCACTGCCTCTTTGGTGGTCGCTTGAAGTTCCATGATGATGGTGTCCGGTTTTAATAAGTCTGTGATCTTCATGAGGCCCCTCCTTACAGTTTGGTTAGTTGAACTTGTGGATAAACGGTTTCGATCGTGTCTAGACTGGCCAAGTCCGCTGAAAAAGCGGTAGCACCACCGGTCGCGATACCATAGCGGAATGCATCTGGTACTGAACCGTGTTGCGACAGGTGGCCGATGAAGCCGGCGACCAAGGAATCACCTGCGCCCACAGAGTTAACCACGGTACCGCGTGGCACGTTGGATCGGTAGATCCCATCGGCGGTGAACAACAGAGCGCCCTTGTCGGCCATAGACACAATGACATGTCTAATCCCCTGGGCCAACAACTTCTCGCCATAAGGGATCGTTTCGTCGAGCGAGGTGAAGGTCGTGTTAAATAATTCACCCAGCTCGTGGTGATTCGGTTTGATCAGAAAGGGATGGTGGCGAATGACCTGCGCGAGTGCTTCACCGCTCGTATCGACTACCACCTTGATGCCGCGTTTGCCGTAGGTGACCAGCAGTGTTTGGTACAGGTCAGGCGGGAGCGAAGGGGGAATGGTGCCGGCGAGCACCAGCATGTCCCCGGCCCGGAGGCGTTCCAGCTTTTGCAGGAATTGCTGTAGGCGATCGGGGGGGATGGAAGGGCCTGCGCCATTGATTTCCGTTTCCCCACTCTGTTCCTTCAATTTGATGTTGATGCGGGTATCCCCGTCGATACGGACAAAATCATGCGCCACTCCCTCACTCGTCAATGCTTTGGTGAGATAGGTGCCAGTGAACCCGCCGACAAAGCCGAGGGCGGTGGTTTCCACCCCTATTCGCGCTAAAATGCGGGAGACATTGATTCCTTTGCCGCCTGGGTATTTCTGTTCCTGATCCATGCGATTCAATTCGCCTCGGCGCAAGGTTTGAACATGGACGGTGAAGTCGATCGATGGATTGAGTGTTACTGTATAAATCATGTGTCCACCTCAATAATGTCGGTCTGATTTAGATAGGATTGTCGCTGCTCTTCCGGGAGCTTGTCGGTAATGATGCGCATCTCATGGATGTCAGCGACTTTAGCGAAGGCCACTTCATGGAACTTCTGGCCGTCCGCTAGCACATATGCCTGGCTGGCCAAGCGCGCCGCCGTTTTTTTAATCATGGCTTCTTCGGGGTCGGGCGTGGTGTATCCCAGCTCCAAATCAATGCCGTTGGTTCCCAAAAAACACTTATCAAAACGATAGAGGCGCAAGGACTCCAAGGCCATGCTCCCAATCATCGCGCGGGTGGACAATTTGATCATTCCCCCCAGCAAATAGGCGCGGATTTGCCGTTCAGCCAGTGCTTCCAATTGCGCGAAGCCGTTGGTGACAACGGTCAGATTTTTGGCTTGCAGGTGGGGCACCATTTCCAATGTGGTGCTACCCGCATCGAGATAGATGCAATCACCGGGCTCAACCAAGGAAGCAGCGGTTGCAGCGATGCGTTGTTTGATTTGAAGGTTTTTGGTTGATTTTTCAGCAATGGTTGGTTCGGCTCCCTTGGTTTGTAGCAAGGCGGCTCCGCCGTGAATCCGCTTGAGAAGACGGCGCCGTTCCAACTCGATCAAATCGCGGCGGATGGTGGATTCTGACGAATCCGTCGCTAGGACAAGCTCTTGCAGTTTGACAGCACCCTTCTGTTTCAGCAGATCCAAGATCACTTGGTGTCGTTGGATTGTAAGCGTTTTCGTTCACCTCGCTTCCTTCTTATCATAGCGGATGTCGTTTGCTTAATCAATCAATTTCGTTCATTTTCTATCTTTTTCATTCAAAAGAATGGGATGAATCTACATAAACTACAAACTTTTACAGATAATTTGTAACCAAATCAGCAAAATCAAAAGAGGAAATATCATGTCGGTAAACAAAATCATATTGACAAACAGATTGCCTTCTGTTGATTATGAATTGAGGTAACAGGGATAGTGAGAAAGCGCCCAGTCCCCAGTGGTGAGTCACACTTGTTGGTGCAATGGCATTCCTTTCATCCGTGTGTCCGATGATGGTCAAGACGAAGGGATGGGAAGAGAGTTGACAAATGAGGTGAGTCCGGCATAAGGGATATGAACAGCATGATCTCCTGATTTTCCATTGATTGCAACATGATTGCCGTAAAGCTTGTTTCAAGATGTTTTGTTTACTGTATGGTTGGCGCAGTTGGCTCGATTTGGCTTGCGATCGCCGCGGCAAGCGAACACTTTGGTAAGAAAGGGGCTAGCGGATTGTTCTTCGTGAGTCTGACGTTGATTCTGTTGTTGGCGGTCGCCGGGGGAATCTTGTTGGTGCAGGGGCTGATCTTGGAAGGGAGTGCCTGTTTGGTTGCGAGTGGCGTCCTTTTTTTGGTGTGGTTCATCTATTACAAGCGGCGCCGGAAGAAGTGTGACGACTTTGATTGCGGATGCGATGGATGCGATGTGTTTGACTGTGACTGCGTGGATTGCAACTGCGTGGACTGCAATTGTGTCGATTGCAATTGTTCGGACTAAAGCGAGGGGGAAGCGAATGGGGCGATGGCTTGATTGGCTGAAGTTCGTGCCCTGCCACCGCAAGCCAGAACGGTGTTTTCATATGGGGGGACAACCTTTGCCCGTCTGTGCGCGCTGTCTGGGCATTATGATGGGTTATTTGTTTATTCCGATCCTGCTGTTGATCCCGCTAGCGCCGCCTTGGCCGTTTGGATTGTTGGCACAGATGCCGATGCTGATCGACGGGGGAACGCAATGGCTGGGTTGGCGCCAGAGCAACAACCTGCTCCGCGTGGCGACGGGCCTGCTCAGCGGCTGGGGTCTCTCTGTCATCGTGGTAGATGGTGCACTAAAGTTGGTCCAATTGATCAAATAAAACAAAAAACATAAATTTGGCATAAAGATTCATTTTATGGAGAAGATAGAGGTATTGGGAAAATATTTCTTGTCCCGAAAGAGATAAGGAATCGGTTTCTTTTTGTGGTTTTTTCAGATTATTTATCTTTTTATGTGATATTGCGGGGGCAGTCGTGGGTAAGAAATAAAAAATAAAGCAGTTGGAAAAAATTACACTCCTTTATATGGAAAAATTTATATGTTTATTCCTTTATAAAATGAAATAGATGGAGTAATATAGAAATAACAAGAATTCGGAAAGGATAGGTCGCGATGAACATTTTGGAAATGAGTGAAGTGGGCAAATACATTCGTAAAGTGAGAAAGGAACGGGGATTGCGGCTGGAAGATCTCTCTGACCAGCACATCTCCACTGCCACTATCAGTAACATCGAGCGTGGCGTACCTCATGTGAACAAAGACAAAGTGTTGTATCTCATGAACAAACTGGGTTTGGATCTGAGTGAAGTGCCCGACATGATCGAAAAGGACACTGGGAGCATCGAAAGCTTGCAAGTGAAATTCACCGCGATTGAAACCATGATCCAACTTGGCAACTATCAACGCGCTTTAGCTCTGTTGTCCGATTTATCCGATGAGGTTACCTCTCAACACCAAGCGACGATTCACTACCTCAAAGGGCGCATTCATTTTATCAAGCGGGATTGGCGCAAAGCAGAAAGGGAACTGAGCGAAGCCATCCGTCTCGCTTATCAGGACCCCTACTCCCCCAAAGTCAACTTGGAGGCGGCCAGTTACTTGTGTCTGTCAGAATGCCGTATGCAACACAAGGACTGGGAGCAAGCGCTGAAATATGTTGAGCGAGGGCTGGACGCTTTAACTGATGAAGAAGAAATTTTCGAACAAATGCATGTGAAGCTTTTGCTCGCTCGGATCGAAAATCTGCAAAAACTGGATCGGGCCGATGAGGCATTGCGTGGTGTCGATGAGGTGTGGGCTCTGTTGCCGCAGATTCGCTCACGCCAGCTGATCCTCCAGACGTATGCGCTTCGGGCAGAACTCCTGCGCAAGATGAAGCTTTACCAAGATGCTATCCGCTATGCCCGCGAAGGAAGCCAAATCGCCGTGGGTAGCAGGGAGTATGGGGGGATGTTCCGATTGTGGTCGGTGCTGGCTCACTCCTATCAAGACGCGGGCCAACTGGCTGATGCAGAGGTTGCATTTGAGTTTGTGCTGGAGCTGGGAGAGCATGTGAGCGACAAAGAGGATTTGGTGCAAGCGAGCTGTTCGTTGGGACAAGTCTATCTCATGCAAGGGAAAATGGAACAAGCGCGAGATATACTGAAACAGGCTTTGGACATGGCGGAACGCATTCACCATGGTTTGTTGACCAGCACGGCACTGATCTTGTTGGGGCAAGCGATGAAAAATATGAACCATTACCTGGATGCTATCGAATATTTCCAAAGCGCTGGCAAGATTGCGGACAAAAATAAGTTAAAAGACCGCGTCTACCAGTGTTATTATGAACTGGCAGATTGTTATGAAAAAATTGGTGAAGAAGCGAAATTCCAGGAAGCGACCCAACGGATGTATCAAACGCAAAAAGAGCTCAACAAAAACAAACTGTATTTGTGAATTTGATTGACACGGTTTTGCGAAATAGCTATATTATTGAGATATAAAAATAATCTCTTATCCAGAGTGGCGGAGGGACTGGCCCAATGAAGCCCGGCAACCTGTTGGTTATTCCAATGTGGTGCTAATTCCTGTCAGAGAGTGTTCTCTCTGAAAGATGAGAGTGATAAGCGAGCGGCAAACACCTTTCATCTTTCGGAGATGAATGGTGTTTTTTTATTTTGAGGAGAGGGTGGAGCCAGCATGGCCAAGCAGTGTGTGTCTGAACGACTGAAAGAGAAGATCCTAATCTTGGATGGCGCGATGGGGACGATGTTGCAACAAGCTGCGTTGACGGCGGCGGACTTTGGGGGGGAAGCCTTAGATGGGTGCAACGAGATGTTGAACCTGACCCGCCCTGATCTCATCGAGTCGATTCACGATGCCTATTTCGCGGCGGGGGCAGATATTGTAGAAACCAACACCTTTGGGGCGACTCCCATCGTGTTAGCAGAGTATGAAAAGCCTGAATTGACGGAAGAGATCAACTTAGCGGCGGCGCGGTTGGCGGTGAAATCATGCCGCAAGTTCTCAACGCCGGAATGGCCGCGCTATGTTGCCGGGGCGATGGGTCCGACTACCAAAACGCTGTCCGTGACCGGTGGCACCACCTTTGACGAGCTGGCCCAAGGCTATTATTTGCAGGCAAAAGCTTTGATTCAAGGGGGCGTTGACTTTCTCTTGTTGGAAACATCGCAAGACACGCTAAATGTCAAAGCGGGGAGTGTGGGTATTGAGCGGGCGTTCGCTGAATTAGGTGTCACCTTGCCGGTGATGGTCTCCGGCACGATTGAACCGATGGGAACCATGCTTGCGGGACAGACGATTGACTCTTTTTATGTGTCGATCGAGCATCTCAAACCGTTTGCCGTGGGCTTGAATTGCGCGACCGGCCCCGAGTTCATGACCGACCATATCCGCACCCTGGCGGGGATGGCTCGATGCGCCGTCAGTTGCTACCCGAATGCCGGTTTGCCTGATGAAAACGGTGACTATTTGGAAACGCCGCAAGCGCTGGCCCGTAAAATGGCCGATTTTGCGGCTAACGGTTGGCTCAATATTGCCGGGGGCTGTTGTGGCACCACGCCTGATCACATCCGGGCGATGAGCGAAGCATTGGCTGGCATTAAACCACGCCAGTTGCAAGCCACACATGCTCCCGCTGTATCGGGAATTGAGGCCGTTTTCTTAGAAGACAACCGCCCCATTTTAGTTGGGGAGCGGACCAATGTTATCGGTTCGCGCAAGTTTAAACGCTTGATCGTGGAAGGGAGTTATGAGGAAGCATCAGAGATCGCCCGCAAGCAGGTGAAAGGGGGAGCCCAGGTGATCGACATCTGCCTGGCCGATCCTGACCGTGATGAATTGGCTGATATGGAGAAGTTTTTGTCGTTTGTCACCAAGAAAGTCAAAGCGCCGCTGATGATCGACTCTACTGACCCCCAAGTGATTGCCCGGGCATTAACTTATACGCAAGGCAAAGCAGTGATCAATTCCATCAACTTGGAGGACGGCGAGGAGCGCTTCCAAGAGGTGTTGCCGCTGGTGAAGCGATTTGGAGCCGCGGTGGTGGTTGGAACCATTGATGAACAGGGCATGGCTGTTTCACGGGAGCGCAAACTGGAAGTGGCATTGCGATCGTATGAATTGTTGGTGGAGAAATACGGCATTGCGCCAGAGGACATCATTTTCGATCCATTGGTGTTCCCCGTGGGCACAGGTGATGAACAGTACATTGGGTCGGCCGTGGAAACGGTGGAGGGGATCCGCCTGATCAAAGAAGCGCTTCCCGGCACTGCCACCATCTTGGGTGTGTCCAACGTCTCCTTCGGCTTGCCATTGGCGGGTCGCGAAGTCCTTAATGCCGTTTATCTGTATGAATGCACCAAAGCCGGTTTGGACTATGCCATCGTGAATACCGAAAAACTGGAGCGCTACGCTTCGATTTCGGAAGAGGAACGCCGTTTGGCGGAGCGATTGCTCTTTGACACCAACCAAGCTAATTACGATGCAGTGCTGGCTGAATTCACGGCCTTTTATCGAGACAAAAAAGTGGAAGAGAAAAAGCAATCAGACCATCTGACATTGGAGGAGCGCTTGGCGCGCTATGTGGTGGAGGGAAGCAAAGACGGCCTGTTTTCCGACCTGGATGAGGCGCTGACCAAATATAAGCCGCTTGACATTATTAATGGGCCGCTCATGGCGGGCATGGATGAAGTGGGGCGCTTGTTCAACGACAACCAACTGATTGTGGCCGAGGTGTTGCAGAGCGCCGAAGTGATGAAAGCGTCCGTGGCTTATCTGGAGCCGCATATGGACAAAGCGAAGACGCATGCCAGGGGGAAAGTGATCTTGGCGACAGTAAAAGGCGATGTCCATGACATCGGCAAGAATTTGGTGGAAATCATCATGGCCAATAACGGTTATGAGGTGGTGAACCTCGGCATCAAGGTGCCGCCGGAACAACTGATCGAAGCAGCGCGGCGTGAGCGTCCAGATATGATCGGGTTGTCAGGCTTGTTGGTGAAGTCTGCCCAACAGATGGTAGTGACTGCGCAGGATTTGCGAAAAGCTGATATTCATGTGCCGATGCTCGTCGGTGGGGCGGCGCTGTCACGCAAATTTACGGATACCCGCATCTCTCCCGAATACAATGGCCCGGTCTTGTATGCCAGAGACGCCATGAATGGCCTTGAATTGGCAAACCGTTTGATGAATCCGGAAGAACGGGATGCGCTGGAGGCCGAGTTGCGGGCGAAGCGAGTCAAATCGCAAGCGGCGAACACCGAAGTGAAAGCGAGTGTGCAGGTGGCTGTGCGACGTGTCAGCGACATCAACCGCCAAGCCCCGCTGTTCGTCCCGCCCGACTATGAGAAACATGTGTATCGGGATGTGCCGCTCGCGCAACTGCGCCCTTATATCAATGAGCAGATGCTCTTGGGCAAGCATTTGGGCCTGAAGGGGAATGTGGCGGAGCTGTTGGCTGCTGGTGATGAGAAAGCTTGCCAATTGAAAGCTCAGGTGGATGAGTTGTTTGCCGCGGCTATTTCCGACCGGTTGATCCGTCCGCACGGTTGCTATCGGTTTTTCCCGGCACAAGCGGATGGCGACACGATTCTGATTTATGACCCCAACGATCACAGTCGGGTTATTGAACGGTTTACTTTCCCAAGACAGACGAAAGGCTCTTATCTCTGTTTGGCTGACTTTGTGCGGCCGGTGGAGTCGGGAGAGATGGATACCGTCGGCTTTTTCGCCGTCACCGCCGGTTTGGGAGTGCGCGAGCAAGCGGAAAAGTGGAAAGAGCAGGGCGACTACTTGCGTTCCCACTTGTTGCAAGCATTGGCGTTGGAGACGGCGGAAGGGTTTGCGGAACGGATTCATCAGGTGATGCGTAGTGCTTGGGGCTTCCCCGACCCGGTCACCATGACCATGAAAGAACGATTTGCCGCCAGATATCAAGGAATTCGCGTATCGTTTGGATACCCAGCTTGTCCCGATCTGGAAGACCAAGCCAAGCTGTTCCGATTGCTTGAGCCGGAAGAGATCGGGGTTGCGCTGACGGAAGGGTTCATGATGGAGCCAGAAGCGTCGGTGTCGGCGATGGTGTTTGCGCACCCTGAAGCCCGTTATTTCAGTGTGGTGTGAGGAGGAAAATAGATGGGCAAACCAAATTTGATTGAACGGTTGCGGAGCGAGTTGCTCGTGGGCGACGGGGCAATGACCACTTATTTGTACCAGCAGGGCGTTTCCATCGGCGATTGTACCGAAGAGTTGGTGCTAAGCGACCCCAAACTGGTGGCGGGAGTGCACCAAGCTTATTATGAAGCGGGAGCGCGGGTGATTGAGACGCATACGTATGGAGCCAACCGGGAGCGGTTGACGCGGTATGGGTTGGAAGGGAGAGTGACGCGCCTCAACCGGGAAGCGGTGCGTTTGGCCCGGGAATCGGTGGGGGATGACGCCTACATCTTGGGCTCGATCGGCTCCATCTGTGCCGGGCGCGTGCCCGCCTATGATGAAGAGGAATACCGCGACATGTATGAAGAACAAGCCACGGCGCTGTTGCATGCCGGGGTGGATGGCATTCTGTTGGAGACATTTCTCGATGTAAAGGAAATGCTGTTGGCTGTCGAAGTGATCCGTCCTCTGACCAAACTTCCCTTGCTGGCTCAGTTTTCAATGTTGGAAGTGGGCCGGACGCGTGATGCGTTTTCCATCTCTACCGCGTTTCAGTTGTTGGCTGAGCGGGGGGTAGATGGAGTTGGTCTCAATTGCCGTTTAGGGCCGATGGAATTGTTGCGCGGATTGGAGAAAACGGTGGTGCCAGAACAATTGGTCATCACCGCGTTTCCCAATGCCAGCCGGTTAGGGATCACCGATGGGGAGTTGGCTTATAAATCTAATCCCGCCTATTTTGAACAAACGGCGGAGTTGTTGGTGGAGCAAGGGGTTAGCTTGTTGGGGGGATGTTGCGGCACTACCCCTGAACACATCCGGTTGCTAGCCCAAAGCCTGAAAGGAAGAAAGCCGGTGCCACGCCGCAATCCGCAGAATCGGGAGACAGCACAACCGGTAGCGGTGGAGATAACCGAGCGCGTCAAACCGACGGTCGTAGAGAAAGTGCGCCATAAACGGACGATCGTGTGCGAATTTGACACACCCAAGGACTTGGACATTTCCGCTTTTTTGCATGGCGCCAGCCGGTTGCACCAAGCAGGGGTTGATGCGATCACGATGGCCGACAACTCCTTGGCCACTGCCCGCATGAGCAATTTGGCCTTGGGGGCGATTTTAAAAGAGAAGATGGGAATTGAGCCACTTGTCCATGTCGCCTGCCGCGACCGCAACCTGCTGGGGCAACAATCGCACTTGATGGGTCTTCATGCGTTGGGCATCGACCAAATCCTCGTCATCACCGGAGATCCGACGCGGATGGGCGACTTGCCGGGGGCTAGCTCCATCTATGATGTTACTTCGTTTGAGCTGATCCGCATGGTGAAGCAATTGAATGAGGGAATCTCTTTTGCTGGACGCCAATTGAAACAGAAAGCCCGGTTTGTCGTCGGGGCAGCGTTTAATCCGCATGTGCGCCAGTTGGACGCTGCCGTGCGCCGCCTGGAGAAAAAAGTGGAGGCAGGAGCCGATTTCATCATGACTCAGCCTGTGTACGATGCCCAAGGAATCATCGATGTGCATGAAGCGACGAAACACATCCCCATTCCCATCTTCATCGGGATCATGCCGTTGACGGGGTATCGCAATGCGCTATTTTTGCATAATGAAGTGCCAGGGATAAAAATTTCGCCGGAAGTGTTAAAGCGCATGGAGCAACAGCCAGACAAAGCGGCAGGGCGCAGGGAAGGCGTGGCGGTAGCGAAGGAATTGCTGGAAGTGGCATTATCCCGTTTCAACGGGATTTACTTGATTACTCCATTCTCATATTGGCAGATGTCTGAGGAGTTGATCCGCTTCATCCATCAGTACGATAGTCAGCACATTGCTTTGCGGGCCTGATGGAGACAGGTTCTGTACGGGCAAGAAAAAAATCCCCCCTGTTTTTACAGGGGGGATAAACATGGAAACACCCAAAACCAAACCAAAACTGAGATGAAAAAGTTCAGGTACATAATCATTCGATGCGACAAACGATTTTGTGTCAACTTTTTATCAATTTTTTAGATTTTATGCTACAACCATTGGAATGATTGGATTCTCGGATAACTATTTGACGACCATTCGTTGCATTCCTTTCATTCGACACAACAAGACAAGAGATGTCAAAATCATACAAAAAGATGGATTTTGCATCGGATGAGAGAAAGCTGGTCTTCTGGGTAAGATGTTGGTCGTACCCCTGGAACCAATCATTTCCATAGTGGAAAATTCACTTTATCAACAGCAATAATTGAATAGAAACAGGGATGAATTGTCCATATTTTGAATTAAAGTGGCTTTATCTTTACGTTTATTCTGTTATATAGTATAAATTTAAAGGCGAATGAGTCGAAGGAGGGAAGCCGGGGAGATGTATGCGAATATTCTGGAACATGGCCTGTTGCTGTTCTCCATGCTGATCTCATTTATTTTGGCGGGCCTGTACATACGCGAACGCATTAAAAACAAGGAGAACTAGGCCTGCAACTTCACCCGGCCACAATCGCCGGACCCGCTCTGCTCCGGCGGAACCCGTTTTTTTATAAGCACTTATCATTGGTTTAAAAACCTCGCGGAGCATGGCGGGGTTTTTTTGTGCAAAAAAGAAAGGATGCCCTCCCGAATTGCTTGGAGGGAAGGCGGGTTGTTAACAACAGCAACTGCTTTCGTGCCGTCTTGATGAAGATACGTGTGAGGAAGAACAATGACGCGGGGGAACGGGATGGGGACGGCGGCGGCTACAACAATATTTCATATGCCACTTCAGCATTGCCATTTCGAACTTATGGCAGATTTTCAATTGCATATACAGATTTCGCAAAGCATGGGGATCACACGGCAAACGGTGCATCATATGATGGTGCCCTGGATATGGATACGGCATGGGCATTGGCATCGGCATCGGTTGCGCCGGCGGGCAAGGTCTCATGGGCGGGCATGGCGGCATCGGTTTCATGGGTGGCATGGGCGGCATCGGTGGCATCGGCTTTGCAGGTGGTGCTGGCGGCGTGTAAGGTTTTTGTGGTCTTTCCATGTTTTCACTTCCTTCATTTGTGATGACAGTGTATCTTATGAATGCCCCCGTGCGAATGTACCGTGCAGACCAGCCCATCTTTTGGGATGGCCAGAGCCGGGCGACCTTCCCTTGGTTCCAGTTGGAGAATAAGCTATAATGAGATGGACTATGCCTCGGACCAAACGGGGTCGGGAGGGAAACAGGAATGGAAGTAGTGAAAATCACACCGCGCGGATACTGCTATGGCGTGGTCGATGCCATGGTTTTGGCTCGACAAGCCGCCAAAAATCTGGACTTGCCGCGTCCGATATACATTTTGGGTATGATCGTCCACAACAGCCATGTCGTGGACGCCTTTGAAGATGAAGGCATCATCACCCTGGATGGGGAAAATCGCTTCGAGCTTCTTGATAAAGTGGACAAGGGGACGGTGATCTTCACGGCCCACGGAGTTTCGCCAGAGGTGCGCAAAAAGGCGCGGGCAAAAGGGCTGACGATCGTGGACGCCACTTGCCCGGATGTAACTCGCACCCATGATTTGATTCGCGAAAAAGTGGCTGACGGATATGAAGTGATCTACATTGGCAAGAAGAACCATCCGGAGCCGGAAGGGGCGATGGGCGTCGCTCCGGGGCGCGTGCACCTGATTGAGAAGGAAGAAGACATCGAGAAGTTGGAACTAAACACAGATCGGCTGTTGGTTACCAACCAAACGACCATGAGCCAATGGGATACGGCGCATTTGATGAATAAAGTGCGTGCCAAATTCCCGACGGTCGAGATTCACAATGAAATCTGCCTCGCAACGCAAGAGAGGCAAGAAGCGGTCGCCGAACAAGCCAAGCAGACGGATTTGGTGATTGTGGTAGGAGATCCGCGCAGCAACAATTCTAACCGCTTGGCACAGGTGGCCAAAGAGATCGCCGGCGTAGAGGCGTACCGGATCAGCGATGTGACGGAATTGAACATCGAATGGTTGAAAGGGAAGAAAAAGGTGGGCGTGACGGCGGGCGCATCCACCCCGACGCCGATTACCCGCGAAGTGATTCAGTTTCTGGAGCAGTTTGAAGAGAGCGATCCAAGCACCTGGGTAATTGAGCGCAAAGTGGACATGAAGAAAATCCTGCCGCCAGTGCGTGAGAAAAAGTTGAATCAGCAAAAATAGAAAACCGGGGCAACCCCGGTTTTTTGTTGGGTGGATGTGCTTGATTATTCTAACAATTAGGCGAAACGCAAGCATGTCATCTTTGTTGGTAGCGGGTAGCCATGAAGTCGTAGCATTGGTTCATGGTACCGCGGAATTCCACCTGATGATCCTTTTTCATGGGATTATACCAGGCGAAGTAGTTGTCCTCGTGAATGATGGATGGTGGTAATTTTTCAGAATCTCTTATGACATAATACATCTTTTTAAACACACCTCCTAGATGTAGTATGTTCAAAAAGACGAAATTTAACCCGGATTTGCCAAAAAAATTAACTTTTTAGCACGGCCAATGGAAGAGCGATCAATTCTTCAGTCCCTTCCCAATTCCCCCAAGCCATCACGCCGTTGAGATAATCCACATAGAAGCGGCGCGTTTCTCCTTCGACCGCGTACCACCGTTTCGGGGGGATGGTGGCGGGATCGACCAAATACGAGCGGGCCAGTTTGCGTTTTTGGCTGATGATGTTAACTTGGCTGTCTAGTCCGTGTTCTCTCGCCCACTTCTCTTCCTGTTCCAGCTGGCGAATCGTTTCGGTAAGGGTTTCTTTGTCCATCTCGCTGAAGCGCATCTTCGTTTCCTCCTTTGTATCACAATCACATGTTACAATGAAAAAGACTGGAGGTGAAGGGGATTACTGTTTTCTTGCTGTTTGTTGACGGAGTAGGGTTGGGCGACGATGCGGAATACAATCCTTGGGTGACCGAGCCGACACCGCATCTCAGAAGCTGGTTGAGCGGATTGCCGCTTAGCCGTGCGGCGGTTGGTACGCATGGAAAAGAAGTGCGCCTGATCGCGACGGACACCCGGCTTGGGGTCGAGGGATTGCCGCAGAGCGCAACAGGCCAAGCGGCCATTTTTACTGGTAGAAATGCGCCGCAAGCAATGGGGATGCATATGGCCGGGCTACCGTTTCGCCGGTTGCGCGACTGGGTTCAGGAAGACAACATCTATAAGCAATTTGCCCGCAAAGGTTGGAAAGCTACATTTGCCAATAGCTATACGCAGGAATATTTTGAGCGCCCAGCGACCAGACGCGGCTGGATTTCCGTGTCGACCGCGACGATGCTGTCGGCGCAGGTGCCGGTTCGATACCTACCAGAGTTGTTGCGGGGGGAAGCGGTATATCATGATTTGACCAGGCGCACGTTGAAGGAGCATTTGCCCGAGGTAGACGAGATCACGCCCGAAACGGCGGCCGAACATCTCACCCGCTTGGGACGCGACCATGATTTGGTGGTGCATGAGTTTTTCTTGAGTGATCGCGCGGGGCACAAGCATGATCCCGAGTTGGTGCGGTGGGTGGTTGAGACATTGGACCGGTTCCTGGGGGCCATGCTTCGGTTGCGCCAACACCAGGATACGATTGTGCTGGTGAGCGACCATGGCAACATGGAAGACTTGCGCGTGCGCACCCATACCATGAACCCGGTTCCGACGTTGGTGGTTGGAGATGTCGGGGCGATAGAAGACGGGCAAGTAGCTGAGTGGAATTTATGCAGTATTGCACCGCTGCTACAGCGGTTGGTGGAACGGCGCCAGAAAGGGGAAATCTAAGATGTCGACAAGGTATATTCCACAGATTCGGCAGGCAGTCATACCGGAAGACGGAGGATGGGCGGAATTGAGCAACGGAGCGGTGCTGATATTATCCATTCCAGAATGGACGGAATCGAATCAGGCACTGACCCGGGAGATGCAGTCCGTCTGGTTGTATGACCGGGGGAATGATGCTTATTTGTATTGTTTCAAATTGGCTGATGGCCAAGAATATGCGATCGCTTTTGCCAAAGAACATGCCGGGGTGCTGTTGGCGGACGAGCGGACGAAGGAGCCGTTTGCTATGTTGATCACGGCGCAGCCTTTAGCCGCTGAAGAATATTCCCCTTACTTGCTGATCTCTGACGTAGTGTTGAAAAAACATCCCAAGGCTGGATGGTGAATCAGCGGATGATGACAGTGGTGCCGATCGGGACCATGCGGGCCAATTCGTTTACATGATGGTTGTACATGCGAATGCAGCCTCTGGAAACTCGTTTGCCGATTGAAGACGGGCGGTTGGTACCGTGAATGCCATAATGGGGACGAGACAATCCCAGCCAGTATGTGCCGAAGGGGCTGAGGGGGCCGCCGGGATAACTGTTAGGGTAGGGGACTTTGTTGATGATCCGGTAAGTGCCTTCGGGGGTGGTGCTGGCCGCCCGGCCGATTGCGATGGGATAAGATCTGATCTGCCTGCCGTTTTGGTACAGGTACAGTCGGAACCGTTTTAATTCAACCACAATCAAATACATAATAAAATCACTCCTTTTCTACAACATACGAAGAAAAGGAGTGATGCATGCACCCATGATTTTAGCCATCGTCCATGTTGCAGAGGAAACCGTTAATCAACAAGATTTCCTCTTCCCGTTCATGTTCTTCTCGCAAGCGGTCTAACAATTTTTTATATTCATTTGCGCGCGGCTCCATCGCCAGCACTTTGATTAGAGCCCGAATGACGATACCTCGCTCTCTGGGGGATAAGTACATCGTTCAGCCTCCTGCGGTGAAGGATGTGCGAATGGGGCGAATCCGGCGAATCCGATTACCCTAATGTCTTATCCTTCCCGTTTCAAATGGTTTTAGACATTCGGGACTAGAAAGCATCAATATAGATCAAACATATTGACGTTGTAATGCAATTCCTTTAAATACTCGAAGAGTTGGGAACGATGATGGGACAGATGGGTCAGGATTTCGATCAGCCATTTGGAATAGGCGATGCCTTCCTGGCTGTAAAATGGTTTGCCCGTTTTGTGGACAAAGTCCTCGACGGTTAAGGCCGCCATGTACGATTTTAGGCGGTCTGCGCCGGAGTGCAAGAGGTTCAGTAGCTCCGTCGCATTGTCGGTGAACAGTTCCTTTTCCAGTTTACGTATGGAGATTTCGTCTTGTTCCTGAATAATGGCTAAATCGACAGTGGGGATTTGGACGAGATGATTGACAACTTCAAGGAGAGTGCGCATCGCGGATTGCGGTTGGTAATGCCAATCCTTGTCTTCGATTTTTTCAATCAATGCGGCAGTGGTGCGAACCATCAAATCCAACTCTTCAAAGAGGTGTTGCCTGATTTGGCAAATGGCGGTCAATGCTCCTCATCCTTTCTGTTGTGTATTGGAAATGGCAAAACGGTTAATCGGATTAATTCTCTACTAGGAGCATGAAACCCTTTGAAAGCAAACGGCTGAAGTGACATTAATTAACAATGAAGAGGGGATGGGTGTGTCCTTCTTGCTGTGGTAAAATACAGGGCAGGAGTGAGATCATTTTTGCCTAAAATAACTGTTGCAGTTCATAAAGAGATGTGTTAAGTTAATGATTGTGACATTGAGCTAGTAGGATCCAGGATTCACTTAAAGGGTTGGGACCTCACTGGACTAACCTTCCCCCGTGGTGAACAAGCAGATCCTAGCGGAATTTGGCTCACACCAACTTTTTGCTAGGAAGGGGGCCGAAAGATATGGAATTTTCTACTTTCGGAAGACATGTAGCGATGGACGCGTGGGGCGTTGACTTTGATCTGATCAATGATGTTGCGTTTTTGGAGCATCATATGAAAGAAGCTGCTAAAGCATGTGGGGCGACGATTTTGTCTGTACAATCCCAACAATTTGAGCCCCAGGGGGCCACAGTGCTTGTGATGCTCTCGGAAAGTCATCTGACGATTCATACCTATCCGGAAAAAGGGTTCGCTGCCCTGGATTGTTACACCTGTGGTCACACTGTTGATCCCATGATCGCCATCAAATACATGATCGATGTGCTGAAGCCGACGCAAGCATTTTCGAAAGTGCTTCGCAGAGGTGTAGGGCCGATTGAGGTCATCCAACCAGACGTAGCTACGTTGACTAGAGAAGAAGTGACTGTTTGAACATAGAGAATAGGTGGTAGCCGACTGAAGTCTCACGATGGGAGATTTTAGTCGGCTTTACTTAATTTTGCGAATGACGAAAACCGACTCGCTAGCGAGTCGGTTTTATTCGTTTTTATTGTTAGGAACGAATCAGTGCGCGGACTTGATCGCCATCTTCCAACTGAAGGGCTTTGTCCGCCAGCGCTTTGGCTTTGGCGCTGTCGATGAGGCGCACGCGTTGCTTCACTTCTGGAATCGCGGATGCGCTCATGGACAGCTCATGCAATCCGAGACCGACCAAGATTTCTGTCATGGTTACGTCTCCGGCCAGCTCTCCACACATGCCTACCAAGATGCCCGCTTTATTGGCGGCGTCACAGGTCATTTTGACCAAGCGCAGCACCGCGGGATGGGCGGCGTCGTACAGATGGGCCACTTGCTCGTTGCCACGGTCGGCGGCCAAGGTGTACTGAGTCAAGTCATTGGTGCCGATGCTCATGAAGTCTACTTCTTTCGCCAAGAGATCGGCGGTGACGGCTGCTGCCGGCACTTCGATCATGATGCCGACTTTGATATCGTCGGCGACCTCTGTCCCTGCACCGGTGAGTTCTTGCCGGCATTCTTCCAGCAAGGCTTTGGCCGCACGGATTTCAGACAGGTTCTCGATCATTGGGAACATGATCCACAAGTTGCCGTGTACACTTGCCCGCAACAGCGCCTTCAATTGCGTTTTGAAGACGTCTGGGTTGGCTAAGCAATAACGGATGGCGCGGTGGCCGAGGAAAGGATTCTCCTCTTTCGGCAAATCAGCATACGGCAGGTCTTTGTCCCCGCCGATATCCAAGGTACGGATCACCACCGGTCGTCCGTTGAAGGCGGAGAGCACTTTGGCATAAGCTTGGTATTGCTCTTCCTCGGTTGGCCAGTGGTCGCTTTCCAAGTACAAGAATTCGGTGCGGAACAAGCCGACTCCCTCAGCATGGTTTTTGACTGCCAGCTCGATGTCATTTAAGCTACCGATGTTGGCGAATGTTTGAATCCGTTTGCCGTCTGCCGTATAGGCATCAGCCGCTGCCTCTTTCAAAGCGGCTTCCCGCGCTTCTTTTTGGGCGGCGATGAGTTGCCGGGCCTCTTGTTCTTCCGCTTCGCTAGGGTTGAGGATGATCGTTCCTTTATCCCCGTTCACGATCAATTTGTCGTCATCTTGAATGTTGTCAATCCATGCGCCCAACCCTAGCACCGCCGGAATGCCCAAGGTGCGAGCCATGATTGCCGCGTGCGCGGTTTTGCTTCCTTTGGCTGTCACCATGCCGGCGATGCCTTCCGGAAACTGTGCGGTGTCTGATGGGGTTAATTCTTCGGCGACAACCACATCTCCCGCTTTCAACTGCGAGGGGTCGAACGGCTTTTTGCCAAGCAGGTTCAGCAACAACCGAGAGCCCACATCACGGATGTCGTCGGCACGGGCCTGCATGTATTCGTCATCGAGCGACGCCATCAACGCGCTCATCTCTTCCGTCACTTCTTGGCAGATCGCTTCTGCGTTTTTTTTCTGGCTATGGATGCGGTTTTCCATTTCACCGGTGAAACCGGGGTCGTCCAAAAACGCCAAATGAGCGTCAAACACTTGCGCTTCTTCCTCGCCCATGCGCTCCGCCGCTGTTTGGCGCAAAGTGTTGATTTGCTCTTTGGTTTGATTGATGGCTTGTTTTAACTTTGCCGTTTCCGCTTGCGTGTCGGCAACCGTTTTCACCGTGACTGTGGGTTGCTCTTTGCGCCACCATACAGCGGTACCCAGATTGATGCCCGGTGCGGCGCCTACGCCTTGGATGGTTTGGCTCACTGTGGAATCCCCCTTAATCATTACGAAAGCGTTGCGATGATTTCCGCCAATTTATTGACAGCTGCTTCTGCATCTTCGCCTTCAGCGCGGATCGTAATCTCATCATTTTGTTTGGCAGCCAAGGACATTACGCCGAGCAAACTTTTAGCGTCTACTTCTTTTCCGTTTTTCACTAATTTGATAACGCTTTTGAATGCGGAAGCCTCTTTCACCAAAAGAGCTGCTGGACGTGCATGCAATCCGCTTGCGTTGGTAATGGTTACTGTTTTTTCCATAGGTCTTCACAAATCCTTTCTTACGGTTTATTTGAATGGGGCGTGCGGCCTTCCCAAGAATGGCTCGCATGCCTGCCAGAATGGATGATCCCGTTTGGCGGGAAGATCCGCGATGTTTTTTTCATCTTCTGGCGCTGTTTGTGACAGTTTAAGGTGTCAGATGAAACAGCGTTTTTTGTTGTACGCTTTCATTTGTCTGTGTGCCAAAGGCGTTATGGTTCAAGAGGAGAAAGGAATGGAGGCGAGCGCCATTGCTTGCTCCAACACTTTTTCGCCGTTCATGGTGGCGAAGGCTACCGGGTTCACCATGGCCAAGGGGATGGCATGGGCATCCGCCTTTTTTTGCAGGTCACGCTTATGATGTCCGATTTGCGGCTCCAATAAAATCACATCAACCAGCGGCAACTTCGCTTGGCACTCATGGATCCCGACGGCTTCAGCCACTAATGGAACCCCTTTGTCCTGCGCGGCTTCATTGATTTTTCGACATAGCACGCCGGAAGAGGCGCCCCAACTGCACACAAGCAATAAACGGATGGTGCGACCCATCGGTTTGTCCCTCCCCGGTGACAGGTTTTTTACTTCAAGATGGAAAAACCGTTTTCGGGGGATGGCACCCATATGACGTGCAATTTTGATGCCAACCCTCGTAACGGGCGGTAAATGAAGATGAACCGGGAAAGTGTGCAAAAACAGGTTGCACACTTCGCACGGTTCATGAAGAAATGGATCTGTTTGTTGTTTCGGCAGACAAACGAGCCAGTTCATGCGCGGCGGCGGGCGGAAAACGGACACCCATGTCTTGTTCCAATTGTTGCAGAAAACCCTCCCACAGCGTCAGATGGGCGGTGGGCGGTTTGGGAGCAGGCGGACTTTGGGAGGACACTTTGGCTTGCGTCCGGTGTAATTGGGCAGCAAGGAGTTGATCCATGTAAATGCCCAAGTGCATCCACATGCCCATCTCCCGTTCGGGCGTCCAATCGAACAGTTCCCGAAAGCGGGGCGCTTCTTGCTCAATCAATCGCACCAACCGTTTGGGGTTATAATGGGTTATTGTGTCCAAAAGCCCTTGAAGGATGAGTTCTGGCACCCGTTCCGGCGTCAACGGGATTTCCGATTCTTGCACCGACTGTGGTTTGCGGGTCTTAGCCAAATGGTGCGCCAACTTGCGGAATCCTTCTGGCTGGTACAACTCCCATGCTGGGAAATAAGGGATATCCGTCAGGGCGGGCGGAACCGTGCCCACGATGGCAATCAAGTCATAGGTTTCCCGCAGCTGCTCTAAACCTGGGGACCGGCGCGTAAACGGATCGATTTGCGCCGAGCGGACCACCACATCACTGTCGGCGGGCGGCAGGCGCTTTGCCAACCAACTTTCCAATGTGGACGCGGCCCCTTCCCCGGTGAGACAGACTGTGGCGATGCACCGCTGTTTGGCCGGATCGGTTTGTCCATCCAGCGAGAAAAAGAGTGCGATCAAGTCCAATTCATATTCAGGCAGGCGCAGCCGGTAATGCTCTTCCAAAGCACGGCCGATTTGCCGCGCCAGTTTTTTGTGCAGAGGAAGGACAGGCAAGTCGGATAGCACGGGCTGAGATGGGCGCCGTTCCGGTTGCCGGATGAAGGCTTGGATGTGCAATGCCAACGCTTTCAGTGGAAATGGCTGTGCCGCTTGTGGGAGTTTGTCACGCCACGGTGAGAGCGTCTGCTCCAACAATTGGAGCAATTGTGGGTCTAGCGGCGGTTCGCTTTCTTGGGAATCGCCTGGTTTGAATGATGTAACCAAGCGGCGGATGTAGGAATTGACCGTTTCCTGAAGTTCCCGTTCCATTTCCAGGGGTGTCGCTCCTTGCTGTGACAACAGGGCATGGCGATGCAACAGTTGCTCATAAATATTGTCTGAGGGCACCTGTTTCAAACGGGAAGCGATGGCCGTGGTCACTGGCCCTTGTTGGCGCAGGTGTGTAGGCAAATCGTTGATGGTGACGATCACTTGGTCTTTGCGGTGACCAAGCTGACGCAGAAAGGCTCTGGCGCAAGCGATTTGAATGTCACTCTTCAATTGGCCGATATTGCCCGGACAGGGATAGGACAAAAAACGGGCCCGGCATTCCTCTGTCACAGTCAAGGGTACCCCCATCTGCGTTTCTTCCTCTTTCAAGAAAGTGGAGAGTAGCCGCGCTCGTTCTTGCGGGGGGCGTTCACGTAGCGGAGGAATGGTCAGCTTGACTGAAAAACGGCGCATCAATGTGGGCAGTAAGGCGGCATCCGGTGCTTCCGTGGTAGCGCCGATCAGGCGGATGGCCACCGTTCGTTCAGCATGGGTCTCCCCTAGCCGGCGAAAGCTCCCCTGATCCATCAGGGAGAATAGCATTTCCTGACCCGATGGGGGAAGGCGGTGGATCTCATCCAAAAAAAGAATGCCGCGATCGGCCCGTTCCACCAAGCCCGGCTTGTCTTCTACGGCTCCGGTGAAGGCGCCTTTTCTCACCCCGAATAGCTGGGCCAGCAAGAGCTCAGGATTTTGGGCGTATTCGGCGCAGTTGAAGGTGATAAACGGTGTGCCCGGCGATAAGTGGCCTGCTTCCGTGGCGACTTGAACCAGTGTTTGCGCCATGTGTGTTTTACCCACCCCTGTTTCACCGGTGAGCAAGATGGGTAATCCGTGCGGGGGATACAATAAAGCCGCCAATGCTTCTTTCAACAGGTCGGCGATCCCGGAATGGGCCGCTTGCATCGGAAATGGAGCCTCTGGCTGGGTTGGACGGTATAGAACTGGTCGCCCGGCAATTTTTTCCGCCAACCCCTGTTTGACGAGTTGGTTGAGGTAGCGACTGACGGTTGAACGGTCTAAGTCCAATTGTTTTGCCAACTCTCCCGCAGTGGTTCCTGCTGGCTGTTTGTTCAGTTGTTGATGGATGGCATCAAGTTTTTTCATACTTCCTTTTCGCTCCGTGTAAAAGTTGGTGATTCTATCATACACACTTTGCACACTAATTGTCGATTGGATTCCTTAGGATTAATTGGCAAGTTAAGGGATTAAGGAGCGTTGTTCTCTGCGGAAATCATTTCGGGAGCAGGAAGAATGTCTTATATGAAGAAATTCAATTAAGAATGAACGATTCAGCGCATAAGATAAGTGAGGGAACAAAATGGAAAAGAAATGGCAAGAGTTGAAAAAGCGGCTCAAGGAAATTTATGATTTGCAATCTGTAATCTCACTGTTGAATTGGGATCAAAATACATACATGCCCCAAACGGCAGGAGGTGCGCGGGGTAGCCAATTGGCGGCTTTGGGACGAATTGCGCATGATAAGCTGACTGATCCCCGCTTGGGTGAACTTTTGGAAGAATTGGATGGCCAATGGCCGTCTGACTCCCTTGAAGCGGATTTGATCCGCGCGGCGAAAAGAGAGGTTGACAGGGAAACAAAGGTGCCAGCGGATTTTGTTTCCCGCTTCTATCAAAATACCTCAGAAACCTATCAGGCTTGGGTAGCCGCCCGGGAGGAAAATCGTTTTGACAAGGTGGCTCCGCATCTGGAACGAACATTGGAGCTGAGCCGGGAATACGCCCATTATTTCTCCGGCTTTGATCATGTGGCCGATCCGCTGATCGACCGCGCCGACTATGGCATGAAAGCCAAAGAGCTGCAAGCGTTGTTCGGGAAATTGCGCAAGCAGTTGGTACCATTGGTGGAGCAGGTGACAGCCGGTCCGGAGGTGTCGCAAGCCTGTATTAAACAGCACTTTCCTAAAGAAAAGCAATTGGCTTATGCGAAGCAACTGATCAGTGCGATGGGCTTCGATTTCAACCGCGGGCGGCTTGACTTGGCACCTCATCCGTTCATGATTCGATTGGCGCACGATGATGTGCGAATCACAACGCGGGTCAATGAAGAGGATGTGACGGAGGTGCTGTTTAGCACCATCCATGAAACGGGGCACGCCTTTTATGAGTTGGGTATAGACGCTGATCTGGAAGGAACACCGTTGCATACGGGAGCCTCGTCAGGGATTCATGAAAGCCAATCCCGCTTGTGGGAAAATGTCGTCGGCCGGAGCCGGGCATTCTGGCAAGCGCACTATCCTTCTTTACAAGCCGCTTTTCCCTCCCAGCTGGGGAATGTTTCCTTGGATGACTACGTGCGGGCGATCAACCGGGCGGAGAAGTCGCTCATTCGCATTGAAGCGGATGAATTCACATACAATCTGCATGTTATCATCCGCTTCGATCTGGAAATGGCCATGTTGGAAGGAAAACTGGACGTCAAAGATTTGCCGGAGATGTGGCGCTCCCGCTACCAAAGTGATCTTGGAATCAGTCCGACGGATGATAACCACGGGGTGCTTCAAGACATTCATTGGTATGCTGACTTCATCGGCGGGATGTTTCAAGGATACACCCTCGGCAATATCCTCAGTTGCCAATTTTATGAGGCCGCATGCCGCGTCCATCCGCAGATACCGGACGAAATCGCAAACGGAAACGTATCGACCCTCCATGGTTGGTTGAAGGAGAACGTATACCGCCACGGAAGCAGATGGACGACGACCGAGTTGGTGCGGCGAGCGACCGGTTCCGAGATGACGATCGCCCCTTACATCGCTTATCTGAAGCGGAAAGCAGACGAGTTGCACCTCGGGCGTTAAGCCCCGCCCCACCCCTGCGCATCATATCTCGCGGGGGTGGGGCGGTTTGGTGCTGGGCCGTCTTCGCCTGTGTGCGAAAAATATACACAAATCGTTTAATTCATCGCGAAGGTTGTGAATTGACGCCGCTTAAAATTAAGTTTATCGTGGAAGGTAGATTATTGACGGTATTGTTTACATGCATGACAATCGGACTTCCACAAGGGGAAAGATAGGTTGATCAATAATGGAGCAGATGAATATAAAAAAGTGGATCAAGCCAGCGGTGGAAGCTCTTCCGTCTAAGCGGGTGATTCTGCTGGCGTTTGCCGTGCTGCTAGTGTTTGTGATGGTGGCCATTCCCTTGTTTAATCGGTTGATGTATCCGCTTGAATATGAAGAGTATATCTTTGATAGTGCACAAGAGACGGGAGCAGATCCGTTTCTGGTCATGGCGGTGATCCGCCAGGAGAGCAAGTTCGATCCAGACAAGAAATCGGCGGTTGGCGCGCAAGGGCTGATGCAGCTTATGCCGTCGACAGTCAATGATATCATTCGGAACGGACATTTTTCGCCCGCTTTTCGAGACTATGTGTTTGACCCGGCGACGAATATCCGAATGGGTAGCTGGTACATCAAGTTTTTAAGTGACCGTTACAAAGGGAATTATGTAGCTGTGATTGCCGCGTACAATGCCGGTTTAGGAAATGTGGATAAATGGTTACGCACCGGGGTCTGGGACGGGACGAGGCAAAACCTCGATCAGATCAAATATGGTGAGACGCGCCATTACGTGGCTCGCGTAAGCTATTACTACGAAAAGTACAAACAGTTGTACAAGGATAATTACGAAGAGTATCTGAGAGAACAGAAGGAGAAAAAATAGAAGCCAAAATAAAAATCCGGCTGGGATTCCACCGGATTTTTCCCTTTTCGGCGGAGTGCAGGAGATTGGAGACAGATGATAGAAAAGTTATCCCGTCGGCAGGCGATCTTGCTTCTAGCGCCCCTTGGGCGGGATGACCGCCGGAGAAGCCGCAGTAAGCGGCTTGAGCATCCGGTTGCCGACGAAGATGGCGACAAAGGTGTCAAAAGGGGAGGAGAAGCCGGTGGATAGGGAGAAGGAGAAGCAACAGCGCGTCAATCGCTTTAACCGGGCTTCGCTCATTTATGACGATTATGCGGAGAGTTACCGGAAAGTCGCTTGCCGCCTTCTGATGCAACTGGATCGCCATGGGTGGCCGCCACCGCGTCGGATATTGGATGTCGGATGCGGGACGGGCCATATGACACAATTGATTCTGGAAGCATTTCCGGAAGCGGAGGTCGTCGCTCTGGATATCGCCGACCGCATGGTGCGGGCCACCTGTGAGAAAGTGGGAGATGATCGCTCCCGGCTGAAAGTGGTGGTCGGCGATGTGGAGGACGTCGACTTGAGCGGGTTGGGGCCGTTTGGCCTGATTGTGTGCAATGCGGTGTGCCATTGGTTTCGGGAGCCGCTGAAGACGTTCGGAAGATTGGCGGACAATCTGGAAACGGGCGGACGCCTGCTAGCTTCCATTTACGGGCCGGACAACTGCGCTGAACTGGGTGCGCTGTTTGGCCAAGTGGAGGAAGAATGGAATCTCCCCCGCGAGCAACACTTGTTTCCCACCCGTTCATCGAAAGAGTGGGAAGAGTTATTGACGGCGGCTGGACTCGTCAAAATCGACTCGTGGGAGAGTTGGATGCGCTTGGAATATGCGAATGGCCTTTCCTTTTTGAAAGCGATCAAGGCGGTGGGGGAAGCGGCTGGTCGGACGAGCCATCCCCTTTGGCTCCAACGGCGCATACTTCTAGAGGTGATCCGGCGTTATGAACGGGCGCACCGCTGTGGAAACGGGGTGTATGCCACCATGCATTTTTTGCAGTTTCTTTTTGAAAAGACAGATGACCCATCAGAGGTAATGCTGTTTAAATAACATGAATTTATGATAGGATTAGGTTGAAAACATCGAAAGGGCTGAAAATGAATGTTAAAAAACATCTTTGCTTCTTTTGGGTTCGGCGCTGCAAAGGTCGACCTGGTATTAGATGATTTTCGGCTGAAAATGGGACAGCCTGTGACGGGGAAAATCGTCTTGACCGGAGGGCAGGTCGAACAAGCCATCGAAGGGTTGGAAGTGGAGTTTCGCTTGGCTTCCGCTTATCAGCGCGGGGACAATATCGTCAATGTCAACGAAACGATCGCAACTATTCCGGTTACAGAGGAAACCTTTCAGGTGGCCCCAGAAGAAACAAGAGAGTATCCATTCACTTTTGTTTGCCCAGAATTTATTCCGGCGTCATCAGTGAATACGCGATATTATTTCCAAACCAACCTGGAGATCAAAAGCGGCATTGATGCGCAGGATCGCGACTTTGTGGATGTTTACCCATCCGGCCTGCAAGAATATTTCTGGGATGGGTTTAACAAGCTCGGCTTTGTGCCGCACGAAGAAGGCTACACTGGTAAGAAAGGCGGCGGCTTCCAAATCATACAGTTCCGGCCGACGGAATGGTTGCGCGGCGAATATGACGAGATCGTCTTTATGTTCCAGCCGGCACATACGCAAAACGGGGTGGCTGGCTTTTTCGAGCTGGACAAAAAGGGCAAAGGCCTACTCGGTCTGTTGGCTGACGAATTGGATTTGGATGAAAAGAAGGGGCGGTTTGTGTTCACCAAAGCCGATCTCACTTCTGGCGAGTACGCCGCGGAAACGATTCGGCAGTTTATCAATCACCACGCCAAAGACTTGATCGGCTAACTGGCTAAGCGGCCAGCAAAAGATGCCGACAGGCGCTGATAAAGACGCAAAAACCAAGCCATGTGAGATCAGGCTTGGTTTTTGCTTTTTTCTACGCCGCTTATCACGTGGCATTTTACGTTGTTCGGTCCGCACCCTGGGGGAGTCGTGATGGAAAGGCACCTTGCAAACGGGTGGTTTTTTTTGTATGTATTGGCAAGATTGATGGCGTTTGAATGCGGTTTTCAGAGGGGATTTGTCAGTGAACGGTTGGATTAGGCTAGATCGCAACTGTCAAAGGAGGAGCGGAGACCGTGGAAGAGGTTCGTGTCTTGTTGGTCGATGATGAACGGGAGATCTCGCAATTGATCCAGATTGTGTTGCAAAAAGAAGGGTTTAGTCATGTGGCATTGGCTGAAGACGGCCGCGAAGCCTTGCGGTTGATCGACGAGTTCCAACCGCACATCATTGTGCTTGATGTCATGTTGCCCGACGCCAACGGCTATGATCTGCGGGAACGGACGGAAGCGCCGATTTTGTTTTTGACTGCGCGCAGTTCGGTGAAAGGATACGCTGATTTGCCGGCGGAAGAGCAGTACGACTGGGAGCCGGCAGAGATTCGCCGCTATGCCGGGGTGATCCGAGACAAGGCGCATTATATGGAACAGTTGATTGCGGATCTAAATCTGACGTTTCGCTTGAAGAATGAGGCATTGCCACTTCAGTTGGCGGAGCATGATCTGGTAGAGGTGGTGCGGCAAACGGTGATCGATGTGATGAACGATCCATGTTCGGAGGCGTATGCTTTGTCATTTCAACCGTTTGTGGATCGCGTGATGGTGCGGTTGGATAAAGAGTGGTTTCAACGTGCGTTACATAATTTGTTGGCCAATGCGGTGACGCATAATCCACCAGGGACGGAAGTAAAGGTGTCGGTACAGTCAGAGACGGATCGAATGGTGATCGTGGTGGAAGACGACGGCCAAGGCATGGATCAGGAGACACAAGGGATGTTGTTTGAACGGTATTATCGCGGAACGAATACGGCAAAGCATTCCCAAGGCACGGGTCTGGGAATGGCGATCGCCAAGCAATTGATTGAGGCACATGGGGGTGAAATTCACATCAGTAGCCAAGTTGGAAGGGGAACGAAGATTTCCGTTTGTCTTCCTAAGCTGACGGCACAACGCGGAGGTGATGGTTGAGTCACTGATGTTGCCGATCTCCATTTTCTATTTGTTCGGTCATTTTTTCTCCTTGCACGCAGATGGGCATAGTAAAGAATTTTCCCAAAGGCAAGGCCAAGGCACCTCTTTAAGTGGGTGCCTGTCTAATAATTGTAAACTAGATTTTATAATTAAGTTGACAATATACTGAAGTCATTCCTATTATTAATGTAAACCTATTGTTTGGTATTGGTTTACATAAAGGGGGATAGTGGCTTGGCGACGTGGAGTTATGACGAGTTGCTGGAGAAAAATCGGCGCTTTCTATGGAATCCATTTACACAGATGAAGGGGTATTTGGAAGATGAGCCCTTGATCATCGAACGGGGAGAAGGGGTTAAGCTTTACGATGTGCGGGGCCGGGCGTATTACGATGGCAATGCGTCGGTATGGCTCAATGTGCATGGCCATGGGCATCCAAAGCTAAATGCTGCGATACGAGAACAGCTGGATCAAGTGGCCCACAGCACGTTGTTGGGGATGTCAAATGTCCCCGCGTTGTTGTTGGCGGAAAAGCTGGTGCAGTTGACCCCAGAGCGACTGCAAAAAGTGTTTTATTCCGACAGCGGGGCGGAAGCGGTGGAAATCGGGTTAAAAATGGCTTACCAGTATTGGAAATTGCGGGGACGTCCAGAGAAACAAGTATTCATCAGCATGAAGAACGCTTATCACGGCGATACGGTTGGAGCGGTGAGCGTGGGAGGGATGGACACGTTTCACACCACTTTTTCCGGGATGCTGTTTCCGACGCTGAAAGTGTCTTACCCTTATCCTTATCGTTTTGATGGTTCGCCAGAGGCCTGCCGGCAAGCCTGTTTGGATGAGTTGGCTGAGGTGTTGGCGGAACATGGGGATAAGGTGGCAGGATTGATCGTTGAACCGATGGTGCAGGGTGCGGGAGGCATGATCATGATGCCGCCAGGAACGTTAGCTGAGATCGAAAAGCTTTGCCGGGCGCATGAGGTGCTGTTGCTCATTGATGAAGTGGCCACCGGATTCGGACGGACCGGGCGGCTGTTCGCCTGTGAGCATGAAGCGGTGCAACCGGATATCATGATGGTCGGCAAAAAGCTGACCGGCGGATATTTGCCGGTGGCAGCGACACTCACCTCCGATGAGGTGTATGACGCTTTTTATGGCGAACACCATGAAGGCAAAACGTTCTATCACGGACATTCTTATACGGGAAACCAACTGGGATGCGCGGTGGCGCTAGCCAATTTGGCACTGTATGAGGAAGAGCGCGTGCTAGAGCATGTGGCTAAGGCCAGCCGGCACCTGGCGGAGTGGCTAGAGCCGATGAAGGCCCTGCCCCACGTCGGAGAAGTGCGCCAACTCGGCTTGATGGTCGGCATCGAGTTGGTGAAGGATAAGGTGACCAAAGAGCCGCATCCGTGGGAGGAAGCGATCGGGGCGCGGGTTTGCCGACGGGCGCGGGAATTGGGGCTGATCACCCGGCCACTGGATCACGTCGTCACCTTCATGCCGCCGCTAGCTACTCCCCTCGCCGATTTGCAAGCGATGGTTGGGATTCTGGAACAGGCGATCAGGGAGGGGACAGCGTGATTCCGGGAAACGGCTTGTTTATCACTGGAACGGGAACGGAGGTTGGCAAAACCGTGGTCACGGCGGCCTTAGCGTGGGCTCTGCGGGAGCAGGGACTCCGTGTCGGGGTGATGAAGCCGGTGCAAAGCGGAGGCCGCTTAATAGACCCTGACACGGATGGGATGCGGTTGAAGACGTGGCTGGATCTTTCCGAACCAGTGGATGAGATCGTCTGTTACCACTTCCCGGAACCGGTGGCACCGGGGCTGGCTGCTGAATGGGCCGGGGTGGAGATTGCGCGCGAGCCGATCTTGCGTAGGCTGGGAGAACAGGCGCGAGCATGCGATGTGGTGCTGGTTGAGGGGGCGGGCGGATGGCTGGTTCCGCTTGGCGCGGATTGGACCATCGCCGACTTAGCTACCGCAATCGGGTGGCCGGTGGTGATCGTTGCGCATGGACGGTTGGGAACAGTCAACCATACGGCGCTGACTGCCCTAGCTATTCGCCAACAAGGTTTGACACCGGCTGGGGTCATCTTAAACGGCTGGCCTGCGGGGCTGGACGATCCGAGCGCGGCGGACAATCCGCGTCTGATCAGGCAAGTGGCGAAACTCCCTGTCTGGGGAAGTCTGCCTTGGCTGGAGGGGGAGCTTACCGGGGCAGTGCTTAAAGAAGCGGGATGCGCGAACCTGGATGTCGGACTGGTCATGGAAACGTTAAAAGGGGGAAACGCAAATGGGTAATTGGGAACAGCTGGCGGATAAGGCTTTGGCGGGGGAAAGATTGTCGTTGGAGGAAGGATTGGCGGTGCTAAAAGCGCCGGACGATGAGGTGTTGCCCCTGTTGCAGGCGGCATTCCGCGTACGCCGGACGTATTTCGGCAAGAAAGTAAAGCTCAACATGATCATGAACGCCAAAAGCGGTTTGTGTCCCGAGGATTGCGGCTACTGTTCGCAATCGATCGTTTCCACGGCACCCATCGAGAAGTATACCTTGCTAAAGAAAGACCAGCTGATCGCAGGGGCCAAAGAGGCGCAACGCCGTAAAGCGGGAACCTATTGCATTGTGGCCAGCGGCCGGGGACCGACCAAAGGTGAATTGGAGGAAGTCATCGCCGCGGTGAAAGAAATTAAGCAAGAAATGCCGTTAAAGATCTGCGCCTGCTTGGGAATTTTGACCGAAGAGCAAGCCCACCAGCTCAAAGAAGCCGGTGTGGACCGGTATAATCACAACTTGAACACCAGCGCCGGACATTACGCCAACATTACGACCACCCATACGTATGAAGACCGGGTGCGCACGGTGGAGATGGCCAAAGCGGCCGGAATCTCCCCTTGTTCGGGTTGCATCATCGGCATGGGCGAGACGATGGAACAAGTGGTTGAGATGGGATACGGGTTGAGGGAGTTGAATGCGGATTCGGTACCGGTTAACTTCTTGCACGCCATCCCGGGCACACCGCTTGGACATCTGGATGAGCTTAACCCGCTCTATTGCCTCAAAGTGTTGGCTCTGTTCCGCTTCCTGTTGCCCGACAAAGAGATCCGGGTATCAGGAGGGCGCGAATCCAATTTGCGTCAATTGCAACCGTTGTCTCTATACCCCGCCAACGCCATCTTTGTCGGTGATTATTTGACGACGGAAGGGCAAGCCGTTTTGACTGATCATCAGATGATCAAGGACATGGGCTTTGAGATTGAGGAGTGCGCACTGTGAGCGAAAGTTGGGAGAGCACGTTACGCGAGGAAACGGGGGCGTGGGCGGAGCGGCATTTGCTCCGCACGCTCATTCCAGCACAACAGGCGGGCCAAACTGTTCTCATCCGGGAGGGACGGCGTCTCCTCAATTTTTCGTCTAACAATTATCTCGGCTTGGCCACTCATCCGGAGTTGGGGATGGCTGTGGCCGAGTCGGTATCCCAAGGGATTGGCGGGGTGGCGTCCCGGCTGATTATCGGTCACAACGAGGAAACGGAGGCGCTGGAGCGGGAAATCGCCCGTTTCAAGGGGACCGAAGCGGCCTTGTTATTTCCCAACGGGTACATGGCCAACCTAGGGCTGTTGTCCGCTCTGCTGAAGCCGTCAGACGCGGTGTTCAGCGACCAGTACAACCATGCCAGCATCGTGGACGGGATTCGGTTGAGCGGCGCCCAATCATATCGTTACCGCCACCTGAACCTAGATCATTTGGAAGTTCTGTTGAAGCGGGCCGATGCTAAAGGAGCTAAGCGCAAGCTGATTGTCACCGATTCGGTGTTCAGCATGGACGGCGATGTGGTGCCATTATCCGATCTGGTGCAGTTGAAGCGGAAGTATAACGCCGCACTGGTGTTGGACGAGGCACATGCCGCAGGGGTGTGGGGACCCGGCGGGGCGGGTATGGCCCACCATCTGGGGGTGGCGGAGGACGTCGATCTGCATATGGGTACGTTTAGCAAAGCGTTTGGCGTGTACGGCGCATATGTAGCTGGTAAAAAGGAGTGGATTCAATATCTGCTAAACCGTTGTCGCCCTTTGATCTACACCACCGCCTTGCCACCGGTGTTAGTGGCGGCGATCCGCGCGTCCTTGCGTTTGGTGGAAGCGGGGGACAATCTGCGCCGCGATCTGCATGAACGGAGCGCGTGGTTTCGACAAAAGTTGCAAGAGGCAGGCCTATCCATCGGCGGATCGACCACCCAGATCGTCCCGTTGATTGTGGGTGAGAGCGAACTGGCGATCAAGCTGAGCCAAGCTTTAGCTGAGGAAGGCGTGTTGGCTGTAGCCATCCGTCCGCCGACCGTGCCGGAAGGGCAGAGCCGCCTGCGGTTTTCCCTGATGGCCACTCATACGAAAGCAGATGTGGAGCGGGCAGTAGCGGCGGTACTGCGGGTGGCCGAACAGGGGGCGGTGCGATGAAACAGCGGGTTCGCTGTCTTTGGCTGGCGGGTTGGTCGGCCGATGAGCGCTGTTGGCAACTGGTCATCGAGCGCTTACCAGAGGCTGAACACCAGGTGATATCTTTCCTCGATGTGGCGCCCTCTGCGGAGGAGATTGCGCGCCGCCTTCACATTGCGCCCCCGTTTGTGCTGATTGGATGGTCGATGGGCGCTTTTCTGGCGCTCCAGTATGCAGCCGCTTATCCACAGCACGTGACGGAGGTGTGCGTGGTCAGTGGTGCAAGCCAATTCATCACACAGAAACGGGATGCGCGCCTGCTTGAGAGGATGATGCGCAGAGTGACTGAAGACCCGGAGCAGGTGTTGCAGGAGTTTGACGGGCGTTTGTTCACCACTACGGAAGTCAAGCGCATTCCCGCTACAATACGAGTGATTCGCGGCTGTGCGCCTGATGCGGAAACGTTGCTGGACGGCCTTGGTTATTTGCGGACGGTTTCCGTTCGTGAACTTGCGCCTTGGCTACAGCTTCCCGTTCACTTGCTCAGTGGGGCTGCCGACCCGATTTGCCCTGTTGTCGGCGCGGAAGAGTTGGCGGAGCTATTGCCGCAAGGTGATCTGACGGTGTGGCCGGAGGTGGGTCATGTGCCGTTTTTGAGCCAACCGGACCGATTTGTCGCATGGATGAAGGAGAGGTGCAACATTGATTGACAAACAACGAGTCGCCCGTAGTTTTAATGCGGCCGCGGCCACTTACGACCGATATGCGGACGTGCAGCGGAAGATGGCTCGCCAATTGCTCGACTCCGTCATACAAGGGGGGCCATCGCCTCAGCGGGTGTTGGAGGTGGGTTGCGGGACGGGATATTTGACGGCGCTGTTGTCGGGGGCATTCCCGAAAGCAGAGATTGTAGCGCTCGATTTGGCCGAAGCGATGGTGAGCGAGGCGAAACGGCGGGTGGCGACTGATAGGGTCACATTTATTGTGGCCGATGCGGAAGCATGGTCGGCTACGGCCAAGGGAAGCTATGACCTGATCATCTCCAATGCCGCCATTCAGTGGTTTACCCAGCCGCAAACCGTGCTTGAACACTGGTTCCGCTTGTTGCGTCCGGGTGGGCGGCTGGTTGCGGGCACATTTGGATCAGATACATTTGTGGAGTTGCACCACATCTGTGCCACGGTTGAAAAAGAGTGGGGCTTGCCGACGCAGACGCATGGCTTGCCGCTGTTGTCGGCGGCGCGCTGGAAAGCGTGGTTAGATGGTGCAGGCTGGACGGAGACAGAGGTACGGGAAGAGAGGGTAAAGGTGGAGTTCGCATCTTGTCGTCAATTTTTATCGGCGCTGAAAAAGACGGGGGCCAGCCACAGCCAATCTCGCTTGCCCCTGGCGACCGAACGGCGGTTGCTCAAAGAAGTCATGAACCGGTATGACCGCGAATATGCAGTACCAGACGGGGTGATTGCCACTTATAACGTGTTGCTGATGGAAGGGAAAAAAACGGAGAAAACATGACAAACAAGCCGGGTGGTGCGTTGAACACTACCCGGCTTGTGTTGTGATGCAAAAGGTGTTAAGGCCCATGATGGATTGTTGTGATTGCCACTTGCTTTTGCGGAGAAAATTTGTTATTTTATTAAATTGTATTTTGTTTTTCCCTTTTCTTATAAATGATATGGAATCGGTGTGAAATTAACGAATTAAAGCAGGAAATCAGTCAAAAACAAAGAAGAGTGTATAGTACTATTTTAAATAATAACTTTCGCATCGGGGTGATCACATGACCTATCTTTTGCTCATCATCCTGACCTATCTGATGATGGCCGCGAATCGCCGATTGTTGGGAATCCCCGGCTTTTTCTATTACAACTGTGTCCGTCCGTTTCTTAAACTGGCCTATCGCGACCGAGTGAATCGGGTGGAAGAGGTGTACTATTGGGATATGGCGGAAGCGGTTGGCGAAAAGGCACAATGGGCCATCTTGCCTTCCTACTTGATTGCGATAGACATCTTGCCGCAGATGGAATGGTGGATACACGCCATTGTTTTTGGTGTGATTCATTATCTGTGGTGGGTCTTTTTGTCGTTTCAGCAAATGAAAAAGTACATCCCACAAACACCTGCCTTGCGGCCGCGGACGTCACCTTCGCGGGTGCAACAAGCGTAAGGAAGGGATTGGATGGGCAGATTCAGGAAAGCGTGCCAGAGAGAGGGGGTCTTACCAAACAGGTAGAACCCCTTTTTTTGTATGCTGTTTTCAGACTCGACGCCCTGATGCGGTCCAGCGAAGCAGTGAGCTCATGTGAACAAATCCCCCTCCGAAGCCGGACAATAACAACAAATCCCCTTGTTTCACTTTGCCTTCATCCAACCCCATTTGCAATGCCAGCGGAATCGAAGCGGAGGAGGTGTTACCAAAATACTCCGCGCTAAACAGTGTCTTTTCGGTCGGAAAATCAAGTCGCCCACAGACAGCGTCAATGATGCGCAAATTGGCGCTATGTGGCACAAACCAATCAATGTCGTCAAGCGTGTATTCTGTTTGTTCCAACAAGCGCGGGATTTCGCGCGACAAGGTGCTGACGGCGATCTTAAACACTTCTCGTCCGTTCTGGATCATGTATCCGTTTTTGATGATCTCCTTCCCCCGAATATGGGTGGCGAGGTCGCTTTTGTACAAATGGATGCCCGCTGAACCGTCCGTTGTCATGCGGGTGTGGATAAAACTCGCTTGGTCGGCTGGACAGGCTTCAACCATGACTGCGCCGGCGCCATCCCCCAGCAGGATGCAGGTGTTACGGTCCGTGTAGTCTGTGATTTTGGTCAGTGTTTCTGCGGCGATGACGAGGATTTTGCGGTGAAGTCCTGATGTGATCATGCCATTGGCGAGGTGAAGGGCGTAGACAAAACCCGCGCAAGCGGCAGAGATGTCAAGGGCTCCCGTGTCGGGCAATCCATAATGGTCTTGGATCTGGCAGGCGACGCTGGGAAACGAGGTGTCGGGCGTCGCAGTGGCGACCAGGATCAGATCGACCTGGTCCAAGGTGACTGGATAACGTGCCAACATATTGTCCACCGCTTTGATGGCCAGATGGCTTGACCATTCATCAGGTGCTGAGACGCGCCGCTCTCTAATGCCGGTGCGGGGGACGATCCATTCATCAGAGGTGTCAACCATTCGCTCCAAATCGGCATTGGTGAGCCGTTCTTCTGGCACATGTGTACCGATGCCGGTGATTTTCGCTAGGGAATACATCATGGGGCCTCCTTGATACCTGGCATTAGTACCTTATATTAGTACCTTATATTAGTACCAGGTTATAAACTTATACGCCGAGTATACCTCATTCCTGTGCAAAGGAAAAGGGGCATTTGCAAGGTGTGCGCTGCAAGCCGTCAAAACGGTAGAGCATGCGGGAATGTCCGTGCTGTTTTCACTAGGGCGTGTTCCCCACCAACTTGATTTGCCAGGCACACCCGAGAGATGATGTGCAGGAAAAAGAGGATATACCATCAGCGGCAAGGGTTTTCGTCTATTCAGAAAAGAAATTGGCAAAAAATTTTTATTAGCCCCTTGACGCATGAAAAAAACAGAGAAATAATATTATTAAATGATATAAAATTTACCCATTTCTAAATGATAACGCTTACTCGAAACTCTATCCGGTTGGAGGGGTTTTTTTCAGACCTCTTAATGAATGACTGTTCATTCAGATGAGGGGCGGACTTTGAGAGGAGGAATCATCGTTGGCACGCATCAAAAAAGCGGCAGTCTTGGGCGCAGGCGTCATGGGGGCAGCCATTGCCGGCCATCTCGCTAATGTGGGCATCCCCACCTTGCTCTTGGACATCGTGCCCCGCGAGTCAGTGGAGAGCAAGGATAAGAAAGAACGCAATCGGTTGGCGCAAGCAGGAAAAGAGCGCTTGTTCAAGGAGAAGCCAGCACCGCTCTACACCAAGGACGTGGCGGCACTCATTGAAATCGGCAACATGGAAGATGATTTCGACCGTTTGGCGGAAGTCGATTGGATCATTGAAGTGGTCGTGGAGAACCTCGCTATCAAACAGGGCTTGTACGAACGCCTCGAAAAAGTGTGGAAACCGGGAACCGTGGTTAGTTCTAACACTTCTGGCATTTCCATCAATAAAATGGTGGAAGGAAGAAGAGAAGCGTTTCGCCGCCACTTTTTGGGGACACACTTTTTCAATCCGCCCCGCTATATGAAGTTGTTGGAGATCATTCCCGGGAACGATACGGATCCTCAGATTGTTGAAGAGATGAAACATTTTGCCGAAGAGGTGCTGGGCAAAGGAGTTGTGCTTTGCAAAGATACACCAAACTTTATCGCTAACCGCATCGGTACCTACGGCTTACAGATCACCTTGCAAGCGATGGTCGATCTGGGCATGGGGCCGGATGAAGTGGATGACGTAACCGGGCGAGCGATGGGCCGTCCTAAGAGCGCCACGTTCCGCACACTGGATTTGGTCGGCTTGGATACCTTTGTGCATGTGGCAGGCAATGTCCATGAAAACGCGAGTGATGAAGAGGAAAAAGCGGCGTTTGAAGTTTCCCCCGTCTTGAAACAGATGGTGGAGAAAAAATGGCTGGGTGAAAAGACGGGCCAAGGCTTCTATAAGAAAGTGAAAACCGAGTCCGGAAAAGAGATTCACGCATTGGATCTGGCGACGATGGAGTATCGGCCGCGCAAGAAGTTGAAAACGCGCTCATTGGAGCAGGCCAAGAAGGCCAAAAGCTTGCCGGAGCAATTGCAAGCACTGGTGTACGCCGACGATGTGGCGGGCAAATTGGCTTGGACCATCACTAAGAAAGTGTTGCTGTATTCCGCCAAGCGCCTGGAAGAGATCGCCGGTGACATCGTCAGTGTGGACCAAGCGATGAAATGGGGCTTCAACTGGGATTTGGGTCCCTTTGAAACCTGGGATGCAATCGGATTGGTTAAATCAGTGGAACGGATGAAAGAAGAGGGAGAGACCATCCCGGCTTGGGTAGAGGCGTGGATTGCGGACGGAAACACCCGCTTCTACGAAGTGAAGGAAGGCAAGCGGCATTCCTTCCATATCGGTGGCAAGTGGGGTGAAGTGGAAGAAAACGAAAAAGTGATTTCCCTCGCCCGCTTGAAAGAGCAAGGCAAGCTCATCAAAGGCAATCGCGGTGCCAGCTTGATCGACATCGGAGACGACATCGCCTGCCTGGAATTGCATCCGCTGAAACAGGCCATCGGTGCAGACGTGATCTCCATGATCAACGCTGCCGTCAAAGAAGTAGCCGCCAATTACCGGGGGCTGGTCATCTCGGCAGAAGCCGCCAACTTCTGCGTCGGGGCCAACATCATGATGATGCTGATGGAGGCGCAAGATCAAAACTGGTTTGAACTCGACCTGATGGTGCGCCAATTCCAAAACGCGATGGGTTCCCTGCGAACCTTGGATCGTCCGGTTGTGGCTGCTCCGTACGGTTTGACGCTGGGTGGCGGTGTGGAAATGTGTCTGCCTTGCGACCGCATTCAAGCGGCGGGAGAAACGTATATGGGATTGGTGGAAGTCGGCGTGGGTCTCATTCCGGGTGGCGGCGGCAACAAAGAGATGTTGTTGCGCTGGACGGAAGGGGTTGACCCGAAGGATCGCATCTCGTTGCAACCGCTGGTCAATCACATTTTTATGGCTATCGGTCAGGCCAAAGTGTCGACAAGCGCCTTGGAAGCGCGGAAGTATAAGTTCCTTCGCGCTTATGACGGCATTACCGCCAATCGCGATCATCTCGTCCACGATGCGAAACAAGTCGCCTTGGGTCTTTATAAATCCGGTTACCAAGCTCCGAAGCCGCGCATGATTCCCGTAGTCGGCGAAACGGGGTACAACGTCTTGAAATTGGGTGCTTACGGCCTGTTGAAATCCGGTCACATCTCCGAACATGACTATAAAATCGCAGATAAGCTCGCGTTTGTCTTATCTGGCGGCAATGTGCCAGAAGGAACCTTGGTGAGCGAGCAATATCTGCTTGACATTGAGCGGGAGGCATTCCTCAGCTTGATCGGGGAGCCGAAAACACAGGCGCGGATGCAATACATGTTGAAAAAAGGCAAACCGTTGCGCAACTAGAGGGAGAAGGAGGAAAGATTATGCGTGAAGCTGTGATTGTCGCCGGGGCGAGAACGGCGGTCGGCAAAGCGGGGAAAGGTTCGTTGAAACATACCCGCCCAGATGACTTGGCCGCAGAGGTGGTAAAAGATTTGTTGCGCCGCGTCCCGCAGGTGGACCCGAAAGAGATTGAAGATGTGGTGTTGGGATGTGCTTTCCCTGAAGGGGAGCAAGGCATGAACATGGCTCGGCTCGTCGCTTTGCGCGCCGGATTGCCAAACGATGTGCCGGGGATGACTGTGAACCGGTTCTGCTCTTCCGGTTTGCAGACGATTGCAATCGCCGCGGAGAAAATCATGACCGGTTTCGCCGATATCATCATCGCCGGCGGTGTGGAAAGCATGAGCATGGTGCCGATGGGCGGCTACAAGCCAGCTCCCAACCCTTATTTGATGGAGCACTTGCCAGAGGCGTACATGTCCATGGGGCACACGGCCGAGGAAGTGGCGAAGCGGTTTAATGTAACCCGTGAAGACCAAGACCGGTTCGCGCTCGCCAGCCATCAAAAAGCGTATGCAGCCATCCAATCGGGCAAATTCAAAGACGAAATCGTACCGATCACGGTGAAAGAGCATTCTTTCGATGCCAAAGGCAAGTTGCAGTTCACGGAGCGGGTGTTTGACACCGACGAAGGGGTTCGTCCGGACTCCAACTTGGAAACGCTCAGCAAGTTGCGCCCCGTTTTCCATGTGAATGGCACGGTGACGGCGGGGAATGCATCGCAAACCAGTGACGGCGCGGCGGCGGTGATCATCATGTCCCGCGAGAAAGCAGAAGCGTTGGGTGTGAAACCGCTAGCCATTTTCCGCGGGTTCGCTTTGGGTGGAGTGGCTCCGGAGATTATGGGAATCGGACCGGTGGCAGCTGTACCGAAGTTGCTCGACAAAGTGGGAGTCTCCTTGGATGAGATCGACCTGGTTGAACTGAATGAAGCTTTTGCATCGCAAGCGGTAGCGGTGATTCGGGAGCTGGGCATCAATCCTGAAATCGTCAATGTCAATGGTGGTGCCATTGCGTTGGGCCATCCGCTGGGATGTACTGGAGCGAAGCTGACTGTTTCTATCATAAACGAGCTTGAACGGAGAAATGGAAGATACGGAATCGTCACCATGTGTATCGGCGGCGGCATGGGCGCGGCCGGTTTGATCGAACGGGTTTCGTAACAGAGGCAACCATGCCGGCGCGATAGCACGGCGCCGGCAAACGCCAGCATATCTTATATTCACTTCGACTATGGGAGGATGACAAAAGTGGCGGATAAAAAAGTAAAAGGCGGAGCTTTCCTGCTGGAACAGGCGGACTTGCAAGATGTGTTTACTCCAGAAGAGTTTAACGAAGAGCAAAAGATGATTGCCAAAACAACAGAAGACTTCGTTAAAGATAAAGTGTGGCCGGTGCTGCACGAAATCGAAGAACACAAATTTGAGCACACGGTGCGCCTCTTGGGTGAAGCAGGCGAATTGGGTCTGCTTGGCGCCGATGTGCCAGAGAAATACGACGGACTCGGCTTGGATAAAATCAGCTCCAGCCTCATCACCGAAAAAATCTCCCTGGGTCGCGCATTCGGCTTGTCCCACGGTGCCCATGTCGGAATCGGTACGTTGCCGATTGTGTTCTTCGGTAATGAAGAACAAAAGAAAAAATACCTACCCGGCCTGGCTACGGGACAAAAGTTCGCCGCTTACGCACTGACCGAGCCGAGCTCCGGTTCCGACGCGCTGGGAGCTAAAACCACCGCAGTTCTGAGCCCAGATGGCAAGCATTACATCTTAAACGGTGAAAAGCAATGGATCACCAACTCCGGCTTTGCTGATGTATTTGTCGTGTACGCCAAAGTAGATGGCGACAAGTTTACCGCTTTTATCGTTGAGCGTGATTTCCCGGGTGTATCCGTCGGTCCGGAAGAGAAGAAAATGGGGATCAAAGGTTCCTCCACCCGTACACTGATCCTGCAAGATGCGCAGGTGCCGGTGGAAAACCTGCTCGGTGAAGTAGGCAAAGGGCACAAAATCGCCTTCAACATCCTGAACATCGGCCGTTACAAACTGGCTGTCGGCACCTTGGGTTCGGCTAAGCGGGCATTGGAGATCTCCGCCAAATACGCCAAAGAGCGCAAACAGTTTAACATTCCAATTGCCAAATTCGGCTTGATCCGAGAGAAGTTGGCGACGATGGCTACCAAAATTTACGCGTTGGAAAGCTTGGCCTACCGGGTGGGCGGCATGTTTGACGCCGGACTGGAAGGTGTAGAAGACGCTGAAGGTGCAGCTGTCGCTGAAGCGATTGGAGAATTGGCTATTGAGTGTTCAATCGCCAAAGTGTTCGGCTCGGAAGTGCTGGACTATGTGGTGGATGAAGGGGTACAGATCCACGGCGGTTACGGCTTCATGAATGAGTATGAGATCGAAAACATGTACCGTGACGCGCGGATTAACCGCATCTTCGAAGGCACCAACGAAATCAACCGCTTGCTCATTCCGGCGACCCTGATGAGAAAAGCGATGAAAGGCGAGCTGGCGCTCCTGCAAGCGGGAATGGAACTTCAAGAAGAGCTGCTGTCCATGATGCCATACATTCCAGAAGAAGACGCTCCTGCTTTGGAAGCGGAAGAGCATCTGGTGGAAAATGCCAAAAAGGTGTTCCTGATGGTCGCAGGCCTGGCCGTGCAAAAATACGAGGCCGAATTGAACAAAGAACAAGAGATTCTGCGTGACATCGCAGACATCGCAATTGAGACGTTTGCTATGGAAAGCGCGCTGTTGCGCACCAAAAAAGCCATCTCCAAAAACGGGGAAGACAAAGAGCAAGCCAAAATCGATTTGACTCGTGCGTTTATCTACGAATCGTTCCAGCGGGTGGAATCGTTCGCTCGCCACACCCTGGCAGCGTTGGAAGAGGGAGATGTGTTGCGTACGCAACTGTCTGTCCTGAAGAGACTCACACGCCTCGAACCGCTGAACGAAGTGGCTTTGAAGCGGACCATTGCTGCGCGCATCTTGGATGCGGAAAAATACGTTGTATAATTGAGCGAGGAAAAAAGAGCAACCCCTCGGCCCAAAGCTGGGGGGTTGCTCTTTTATGGAAAAATCTCTTCCTTTCCGCTCAGACGATGAATCCAGCGGTGAAAAAACCATTCGATCGCGCTGTAGATGATGGAAACCGTCAGCGAAAGCTGAAAAAGCGGGATGTTTTGAAGCTTATACAATTGCAGTCCGATGTCGCTATCGAATGTGTAGGTGCCGATCAACCAAACTAAAGTGAAGCTCACGAACAAATCGGAGAGGGTTGAAAACAGATTGCCGATCCGCGGCAGGAGATAGACATCCATCGCATAGCCCGATAAAGTCAAGGCGATGCTGGTGAGTAAAATCCACGCGGTCGGGACGTGATAGGCAAAGCCTAATATGAGGTAGAGAATGAGACTGGTATAAATGAATTTCACTAATAACTGAAACGGATGGCTCATCAACCTTCGCCCCTTGCGTTTGTCATCTTCTTCTAGCATGCCACGGATGAAATGGCCTTATACCCGTTCACCAGACAGAATCAATCACCTGACTCCTCGTCAGCGCGCCAACCGGTGCAACAGCAGAATCCGCTTATACGCTTTGGCACTTAAGTTTTTAAACACCAAACCGCCAGGCTTGATATTGATTTCATAAATCCACATGTGGCCATTGCCATCGATACCTATGTCCAGCCCGTATTCTGGCCATTTGGGATAGCGGGCGCTCATGACCGCAACAGCCCTGCGGGATAGCGCGATCATATTGTCGATGGTGGCCAGCGCGGCGTGGTGTGTGTATCCCATGCCTTTGGTCAGGAGGGGATAGACATGAACAGATTTCCCGCCGCTGTAGGCATTGGTGGCGATCCGGCGATGGGGTGCGACGCGTCCGACGATACCCGCTACCACCCACTTGCCGTGCACACGGGACAAGTGCACGCGGATGTCTACCATTTGCCCAGTCAATGTCTGGCTGCGGATTCCACGCTGAATCAAATATCGACGGCGCATTTTATGTTTGAGCAAAAAGGTATATAGGGTGTGGAGGGATTGGAAGACACGGGGGCGGTGCTCTTCGCGTGAACGCAAGGCGAAATGGGAGGGGTCGAGGCGGTCGACACGAAATAACCCTTTGCCTTGGCAGGAATTATCCGGTTTCAAATAAACAAAAGCGTACCGTTTTAGCATGTCATCGAGGTTGGACAAAGTGAGGGGGAGCGTCTTGGGTAGGTGGGGAGCCAAGAGAGGGTCTTGTTGAAGCAATCGTTTGTTATGCTGCTTGCTTATGATATTGTCCATGGCGGTTATGTTCCTCCCCTAAGAGAATGTTGGTATTGCTATATCCTATGAAGGGAGGAACATGAAGTGTGGTGGAATGACTAGGGGGCCCGCCTAATTTTCTATTGGGCGGCAACGGGGTTTTTTAATTTCCGAAACTTGTGCCAGCTTATGCAGATAATAGCATTCTTCTCTGTACATGTGATCGGCCATCAGCGGGGCAAGGGTGCCTAACAACTTGTTGCTGAGGCGAAGCTCTTCTACCTCTCGCAAAAATGCTTGAAACACGCGGATCTCCAAATCCACCTCTTTGTTGAAACGGGACAAGGCGGGAAAATGAGACAACTGTGTTCGCAAATACCCGGTTAACTCGATGGCCTTTATGTAAAATTCCTCAAATTTTTTAATGAAATAGCGTTGTTTGCGTTTGAATTCTTTTTCCGTACCATCCGTATTGATTTGAATCCCTTCCGCGTGTCCGGCCGCGTCGGGCAACCAAAGCAGGTGGTGGTGCAAAGGATGCTCAAGGGGCGGAACTTGATTGTTGATCAGGCAGCCCAAAATGCGTAGATACTCATCGATTTCGTTCACCATATGATTAATGAAGGTTGGCGGCAAATGAAAGGTGATGGATTCGGTTAACAAGCGGCGCAAAAGATGGAGTTTCAGCTCTCGCAACGATTGAGCAGCTTCCTGTGACGCGTTTAGATCAAAGGGGGTGTGGTCAGCCAAATGGGTAAACCGTTGCAACAGCGCCTGCGCTTGGGCGATTTCTTTCTCCTCGGAGGGGCCGAGTGCATCAAGAATGAATTGGCAATGATCCCGCAACACAGCCAGCCAAAACCGCTGCTCAAAATGTGTGGCCTGTTTGATATCGGACATGTTTGTTCCTCCTTGCATGCGATTTCCGTACCATGTTATGCGGAGAAAATGGACAATAGTCGCAGGAATAAAGCGAATGTTTATGCAATTTGATGCATGATTATAAAAATTTTAAAGGTGGATGATAATATTATTTTACGGAGAGAGTGAATGGGGTTGATGGAATACCAGATAGAATAAAATGGAATAGGAGGAAAAGTGGAAAGTGGAAGCGACAGCCTTGATGGGGAGCCAGCTTTTTTTATTGATAGGTGCTTAAGCTGGAGCGGTCACGGGTTAAAGGAACTCTTACTTTCATTTGGGATTTTATTATTGTATAGTATTAGGTGATAAGGTCTTTTTATTATATAGTTTGAAATAAAAATAAACAAGGCTCGTTTTGCCCGTCGTTTCATGGTAGGGTGGGTAGTGGGCTACACTATCAAGGAACGATCAAGCTATAGGAGGTTATGAAATGATCGAGTACCGCAACGAACCGTTTACGGATTTTTCCCAAGAAGCTAATCGTCGCGCTTTTGAAACCGCTTTAAACAAAGTGAAGTCTGAGCTGGGCAAAGAATATGACATCATCATCGGCGGCGAGCACATCAAAACCGATCGCAAAGTAAAATCGATCAACCCATCCAATGTGGATGAAGTGATCGGGATTGTGTCCGAAGCCAATACCGAATTGGCTGAAAAAGCGATGCAAACGGCTCTCACCGCTTTCGAAAGCTGGAAAAAAGTGAGCCCGGAAGCACGCGCGCGTGTGCTGTTTAAAGCTGCTGCCATCCTGCGCCGCAAAAAGCATGAATTCTCGGCTTGGATGGTATTGGAAGCGGGCAAAAGCTGGCCAGAAGCAGATGCGGATACAGCGGAAGCGATTGATTTCATGGAGTTCTACGGCCGTGAAATGATTCGCTTGAGCGAACGTCAACCGCTGACCCCATTGCCGGGCGAAGACAACAACCTTTACTACATCCCGCTTGGCGTGGGTGCGATCATTCCGCCATGGAACTTCCCGCTCGCGATCACAGTAGGTATGACCACCGCCGCAGTAGTGGCTGGGAACACCGTCGTGCTGAAACCAGCGACCCCAACCAACGTGATTGCTTACAAATTCATGGAGATCCTCAAAGAAGCTGGCCTGCCTGATGGTGTAGTCAACTATGTACCGGGACCAGGCAGAGAAGTGGGAGAATACTTTGTGACCCATCCGAAAACCCGTTTCATCTCCTTCACCGGTTCCCGTGAAGTCGGCTTGCGCATCAACGAGTTGGCGGCCAAAACCGTGCCAGGCCAAAAATGGATTAAGCGCGTAGTGGCTGAAATGGGCGGAAAAGACTCCATCGTGGTAGACAGTGACTGCGACATCGATTTGGCGGTTGACAGCATTGTGAAGTCGGCATTTGGTTTCTCCGGCCAAAAATGCTCCGCATGCTCTCGCGCCATCATCCACCAAGATGTGTATGATGAAGTGTTGGAAAAAGTGGTTGCCAAAACGAAAGAGCTTAAAGTTGGCGAAGCACAAACCTTGGGCATTGACCTGGGTCCAGTTGTGGATGACAAAGCGTACAACAAAATCCTTGAATACATTGAGATTGGTAAACAAGAAGGCCGCCTGATGGCTGGCGGTGGCAAAGCCGAAGGGAACGGTTATTTCATCCAGCCGACCGTGTTTGCGGATGTGGCACCTGATGCACGGATTGCCCAAGAAGAAATTTTCGGTCCGGTGGTAGCGTTTATCAAAGCGAAAGACTTTGACGATGCCTTGGCGATTGCCAACAACACCGATTACGGTTTGACCGGTGCCGTCATCTCCCGCAACCGCATGCACTTGGAGCGCGCACGCGAAGAATTCTTCGTGGGTAACCTGTACTTCAACCGCAAGTGCACGGGTGCGCTGGTAGGTGTTCATCCGTTTGGCGGATTCAACATGTCCGGTACGGACTCCAAAGCAGGTGGCCGTGACTACCTGTTGCTGTTTACCCAAGCAAAATTGGTATCGGAAGCGCTGTAAGCCTGTGCAAAGAACAAGCCGTCGGGAATCGACCCGGCGGCTTATTTGTCGTTTTGCTCTGCAATCAGGCGCGCAAGCTTTTTTCCGTCCGTTTTCCTTTCTCCAGCAATCCAGTCAGCGCCTTGCGGGCGGTTTCCATCGGCCCCATGGGGAAGCGCCGGAGCCATAAGTGGGCGAAAAGCAGTTGAAACAGGCAGACGCCGATCCAAATGGCGATGACCGTAAGTGAGTTGAGATTGCCGCCCAAACCAATTCCCCATCCGTAAAACAAAATCGAGCACACGATATTCTGCAACACATAACAACTCAAGGACATTTTACCCGCCTTCTCCAAGAAGCCCCACAGAGACAAGGAACGGAATTTGTCTACCAACCACCCGATCAACCCCATGTAACCGAGCGACAGAATCGGGGCGAATAGATACCGCACCGGAAAGTCGAAATAACCGCCAGGAACAAACCACAACAAATTGAGAGGCAAGCCGACGAGCAAACCGATCTTCATCAATTTCTTCCGCAGGTTCCGGCCGTTGACGTCATCTTGGAAGGCCCCTTTTCGCATCAATTTGACACCGATCAAAAACAGAAGGGTATTGTAAGGAATGGCGTAGAGCGCTTCGAGGCGCAAGAGCCAAAAATCACTGAGCCGATATTGCACCTGTTCCCACCAGGTTCCGCTTTGATAGAGGGTGATCACCGCTTGAGGAGTGGCCATCGTGTCGGCGGTGACTTGATGAGCTAGCACGCCCAAGCTGACGAAGCCGATGAAGAAAACGTGAATGACCGCGAAGACGATCATGGCGATGCGCATCACTTTTTCTCCCCCCTTGACGATGAAGGAGACTAGAATCGCCGTCACGGCATAAGACATCAAAATGTCGTACTCCATCACCAAGGTGAAGTGTAGAAATCCTTCCAACAGCAAAATGAGTGAAATCCATATATACATGCCCGGCCAGGGGCGCCCCAATCGTTGCGCTTGCCGATATTTCAACTCTAATCCGATACCGAACATGATCGCTAACAAACCGAGCAATTTTCCGTTGACCAAAGCAAGCATCAAGGTGCGCCAAAACGCGTCCGCCGAGGACCACCATTCGTTGTGGGTAAAGGTTAAAAGATAATTTAAGTCACCCAAATACGCAAATAGCCAGATGTTGGTCCCCAATGTGCCTAAGATCGCTAACCCCCGCAAAATGTCCAGCGTTTTGATTCGCTTGGCGTGTGCCATCTTTTATGCTTCCTCTCCCATCCTTTGGTTTTATTTCGTACAGAAGTACCAAATAAATATTAACACAATTGAGCGAAATAAATCAAGTGTGCTATAATTTTGTTTATGCCAAAAAAAGTGGATCACGAAAAACAAAAACAGAAAATCGCGGAAGCCGCTTGGCGGGTTATTCGCAACGAAGGGCTGGAGCAATGCACGGTGCGCAACATCGCCAAAGAAGCGGGATTGCCGGTCAGCTCGATGCGCTATTATTTTTCCAACCAGTCGCAGCTGTTCGTGTTTGCCACCAAGCATCTGAATGACCGCATCGCGCAACGGTTGGAGACCATCCCTTACACGGGAGTTCCTTTCAATGACCTCAAGTTGTTGCTGGAGCAATTCATCCCATTGGATGAGGATAGGCAGTTGGAAGTGGAAGTGTGGCATTCGTTTTCAGCCAAGGCGCTACATGACCCTGAGCTACAGCCGCTGAATGAAGAGATGTATGAAGACTTGCACCAAATTATTCGGGGAGCGCTACGCTTGCTGACGCAGGTGAACTTGTTAAAGCCTGATCTTGACCTTGATTTGGAGACGGAGCGACTGTATGCGTTGGTAGACGGATTAGCGATACATAGCATTCTCCTACCGGACAAGTTCCCGCCAGCCAAGGTTGACGCCATTTTGACGCACCATCTGGAACCTTTGTTTCTTCACAGGGACAGCCAGGATAATTTTGTGATGGAGGAGATTTCGAAGGCTTTAAAAGCGTATCGATTAGGCTTGCTCAACTGAATAAAGAGGAGGGATGATGACGTTCACGCGAGGAAGGGACGTGTGTTACGCCTCGCGAGTCGAGCGACTGGGTCGAGCTTGATATGGCCCGTTCATCACATCGATATGCGGCTTCATGCGGAAGAGCCCCGAATCTCACCTGTGTAGGTGGGGTTCGGGGTTTGTTATTTGCCAGACCCGCCCTCGTGCGAAGAGCAAGCAAGAGAGGGGGCCAGAGTGGCCGGAAAAAAGAAATGGCGGCGATTTGTAACTTATTGTAGCGATTTGTCGTTTTTTGAAGCCTTCAATGTAAGATGAAAGCATGACCGGGTGACCGGAATAAAAGATTGACTATTGTTACTCTTTGCACGATGAAGGGAGGGATTAGCCATCATCCGTTTTAAGGGAGTGAATAAATGGTATGGCGACTTTCAAGTTTTAAGCGATATCCATCTCGAGATCAAAGCCGGTGAGGTGGTTGTCATTTTGGGCCCGAGTGGTTCGGGCAAAAGCACGTTGTTGCGTTGCATTAATCAGTTGGAGACGATCTCGGACGGAGAGCTGATTGTGGATGGATATAATGTGCAGGACAAAAAAACGGACATCAATCGCTTGCGCCAAGAAATCGGCATGGTGTTTCAGCATTTTCATTTGTATCCGCATAAAACGGTGTTGGAAAATATCACGTTGGCACCCCGCAAAGTGCGCAAAATGCCCAAGGAGGAAGCGGAACGCATCGCGCGACAATACTTGGCCAAAGTGGGCATTCCGGAAAAAGCGGACAGCTATCCAGCTCAGTTGTCAGGCGGACAGCAACAACGCGTGGCCATTGCCCGTGGGTTGGCCATGAAGCCAAAGATCATGCTGTTTGATGAACCGACATCGGCACTGGACCCCGAAATGATCGGCGAAGTGTTGGATGTGATGCGAACACTGGCCAATGAAGGGATGACCATGGTCGTGGTGACGCACGAAATGGGATTTGCCCGTGAAGTGGCGGACCGGATTATTTTCATGGACGGGGGCCGCATCTTGGAAGACGCTACTCCTGACCAGTTTTTCAACCACCCGAAAGAAGAGCGGACACAGGTTTTTTTAAGCAAAATCTTAAAACACTGAGCCACGCGTGGGGCAGGACGGGTTAAAAGAACGGTGGAGTGGAGAGAAGGCACATGAAAAGGGGAGATAGGCATGCGCAAATGGTGCACTCTTTTACTGATAACCGCCATGGCGTTGTTTGGCGCCGCTTGCAACGGAACCGGCGGTGGGGGAAAGGTAGCCGATGACAACTCGCTCGAACAGATTAAGCAACGTGGAAAGCTGGTTGCCGGCGTCAAATACGATACGCACCTGTTTGGATATAAAGATCCCGCGGACGGGCAGGTCAAAGGGTTTGAAATCGACTTGATGAAAGAACTGGCTAAGCGCATGCTGGGAGATGAGTCCAAGTTGGAGTTAAAAGAAGTGAATTCCAAAACGCGGATCAAGCTGCTCAATGGCGGAGACATCGATCTGATCTGCGCTACGATGACCATCTCGGAGAAGCGAAAAAAAGAAGTCGATTTCTCGCGCGTTTATTTTATGGCTGGTCAATCGTTGCTCGTCCCCAACAACAGTCCCATCAAAACAGTGCATGACACCAAAGGGAAAAAAGTGGCCACGGCCAAAGGGGCGACCAGCGGAAACAACCTGAAGTCGGTGGAGCCTGACGCGCAAATTCAATTGTATGAAAATTACGCCGATGCGTTTACCGCTTTGCGCGCGGGTCAAGTGGACGCCTTGACCACGGATGACAGTATATTGATGGGCATGCAACAACAAGATCCCAACTTCAAACTGGTTGGGGGCCAATTCACCAAAGAGCCTTACGGCATCGGCTTGAAAAAAGGGGCGAATGAGCTACGAGCCTATGTCGATCAATTTCTCGATCAAATCATCGCGGACGGTACCTATGCCAACCTGTACATGAAGTGGTTTAAACAAGCGCCGCCTCAAGATCTGCCCCGGCAGGCGGTACAAGCTTCGCCTGGGAAATAGAAGAGGAAGCAAAGGATGGGAAGGATGTTTTCCAGCGGTTTCACTGGTATGCGGTCGGAAAACATCCTTTTCCGATGAAATGAGGAGGCGCTCACCGTGTGAAGGTTGCTTTCGGCCGAGTGGGAATGAGAAAGGAGTGGCGTGCAGGTGGATTTCAGTTTTTTGGAGTTTTATCAGCAAGAGTTCTATGATGGGTTGTGGACAACGATTTCCGTTAGTTTGCTTGCACTGGTCTTCAGCCTGATCTTAGGTACGGTGATCGCCGTGTTGCGCATCTCCGGTGTTAAGGCGTTGGCCGGTTTTGGAACGGCGTATGTTGAGTTCATCCGCAACACCCCCCTCGTCGCACAGATTTTCTTTGTCTTTTTCGCTTTACCTGCGGTGGGGATCAAGCTCTCACAGTTTGCGGTGGGGACGATTGGCTTGTCCATTTACACCAGTTCTTATATCGCAGAAGTGATCCGGGCCGGAATCCAATCCGTGCCGCGCGGGCAGATGGAAGCAGCCAGGTCGTCGGGAATGACTTATGTCCAGGCGATGTGGTACGTTATTTTGCCGCAGGCGTTTAAACTAATTGTCCCGCCGCTTGGTAACCAGTTCATCAATCTAGTGAAAAACTCGTCAGTGTTGGCGGTAATCGCGGGCGGAGAATTGATGTATTTCACCGATGTGGCTACGACGGAAGCAGATGTGACGCCTGTATATCTTTTTGTTGCGGTCGTTTATCTGCTACTCACTGTTCCACTCAGCCTGTTGGTCCATTTTTTAGAACGCCGTTGGCTGGGCAAGGAATCTAGTTAAATGGAGGGGGAAGCGATGGATTTTTCCTTTTTGACACGCGCCGACATTATGAAGACGTTGTTGGACGGTCTGTTGGTCACCTTGGAAGTCGCCTTGTTTTCGATTTTATTCAGCTTCATATGCGGCATTGTCTTGGGAACGCTACGCTACACCAAAATACCCGTGCTATCCCACTTGGCGGCGCTATATATCGAAACGGTTCGCAACCTCCCACTTTTGTTGATCATCTTCTTCGGGTTTTTCGCTTTCAAAGAGTGGGGCTGGGAATTGCCGATCACCATATCGGTGATCATCAGCATGACCATTTTTACATCTGCGCTGGTCGGGGAAATCGTGCGCGGTGGCCTGAATTCGGTTGACAAGGGGCAAATCGAGGCGGCGCGGGCTTCCGGTTTGACTTATGTGCAAACTTTGTGGCACATTGTGTTGCCGCAAGCATTGCGGCGCATGATTCCGCCGATGGTGAGCCAATTTGTCTCATTATTGAAAGACACTTCACTAGCGGTAGCCATTTCATTGCCCGAATTGATGCATAACGCGCAAATCGTGTACAGCCGTTATTACAACATGACCGTTCCTTTGCTGATTTTTGTGTCGTTGGTCTATTTTGTGATCAATTATAGTCTCTCGCAAGCAAGTAGGCAGTTAGAGAAAAAATTAGCAGGATAGACATATTTTGGATGTTGAGGTTATCATATAATATACATGAGATTGTCGTGCGGGTTGGGAAGGAGCCGATTGGTAACAAGGCTTTTGTAAAAGGTTGATGATAGAAAAGAGAAGCGTATGAGAATAATTAAGAGGGTTGGGGCTGATGGTAATGGAGGAGATCAAATCGCTCATCTATGCGGTGCTTGAAAGATTGGATGTCCAAGGAGCGAGCGTGGAGCAGTTAAAGACGGACATGAACCGGATGCACGAAGATATGGTGCGTTTGGAACAGTGTTTGGAGAAGTGGGAGCGGCATTGGGTCGGATTGGAAAAGGACATGAAGGAAATCAAACAGGAGATCGCGTCGATGCAACATCGGCAACAAACATTTGATGAACAGCTGGCGCGGGAGGAAGAATGGCAATCTAAGATCATGCAAGCGTTGGCGCTCTGTTCGCCGGAGCAAAAAAAGGAGTTGTCCAAGCTGATGGACAAAAGCGTGGGTTGATGTGAAAAGCGCTGTTGGACAGTGCTTTTTTTGTTTAGGTGAAGATTTAAAAGGAAGAGCCCAGTGCGAGGGGAAAATAGGCTTTTCTTTTCTATTGGCGGCAAATAGCTGTATAATACAACTGAGAATGCGCCCGATCTTTTTTGCCGGAAGGAGGGAAACCATGGGCATCAATGGGATTGAGTGGATTCTGATTTTTATCGTGGCATTGATTCTGTTTGGACCGAAGAAGTTGCCGGACTTGGGACGAGCCCTTGGCAAGTCGATTCGTGAGTTTAAAAACGCGACCAACGGCCTGATGGATGATGACGACAAAAAAGAAAAGCCCCAAGCAATTGCGGCGACTGTGACGGAACCTGCTTCCGCAAAAGCCGAAGTGAAGAAAGAAGAAGTGAAGCCGCAAACAAACTAAGGGATCTGATGCGCCGGCAAACAAAAAGCCAGACAGCCTTATGGCCGTCTGGCTTTTTGTTCAACAGCACCGGCGAATGCTACCGCCGCCATATTTCTCATCAGTGGCCCGACGATGGAATTCCGCTTCGGTAAGTGGGGTTTCTCCAGGATGATGCTTGTGAAAATGGGCGAGATACCGCTCATAGTCTGGCACCCCGGCCATGCCGTTCAGATAAGATGCCAGCGCTTTCAACATTTTTAGCCAGATTGGGCAAGTCGCTTGTTTTTCCATGACTTTCCCTCCCTTATACTCCAGGTTGGCGTGGGACATAGGGTGCCTCCTTCAGCGGGAGGTTTTCCCGCTTGACCAGCACTTTATACCAGACGCGCACCGCATCGAGAATGATGATTGCCACCAAGGCCATGAAGAGGAGTGTCATCACCGCATCAATGTGGTTGTTGAACGCGATGCGCTCCATCTCTGCAATGGATTTGGCTGGTGCCAGCACTTGTCCGGAAGCGATTGCCTGCTCGTATTTTTCGGCTGCTCGCAAGAAACTGACAGAGGGGGAGTCGTGGAATAGCTTTTGCCACCCTGCGGTCATCGTCACCGTTGTGAGCCAAACGAGCGGAACAAAACTAACCCAAGCATACACCGCTTTTCCCATCTTGATGAGAATCGTCGTGCCTATCACCAACCCCACAACCGCCAACATCTGATTGGCGATGCCGAATAGCGGCCACAGGGTGTTGATGCCGCCAAGCGGGTCAATCACGCCCTGGTATAAAAAGTAACCCCATCCGGCTACGACCAGACCGCTGGCCATGATGTTGGCGGGATACCAGTCTGTTTTTCCTAACTTGGAATGGAAATGCCCCAGCAGATCTTGCAAAATGAAACGGCCAACCCGTGTGCCGGCGTCAATCGTTGTCAGGATGAACACCGCTTCAAATAAGATGGCGAAGTGATACCAGAAGGCCATGAGTGCCTTCCCGCCGATCACGCTGGAGAAAATGGTCGCAATGCCAACTGCCAACGTGGGTGCGCCGCCCGTGCGCGACAAGATCGACTGTTCACCGATGGCGTTGGCCAAATTTTGCAGGTCGGCCGGTGTGATCGTGAATACTTCGCCGAACTTGGAAACCGTAGCAGCAGCGGAGGCTACGTCGGTGCCGATGATGGCTGCTGGGCTATTCATGGCCATGTAGACGCCTGGTGTGAGCAGACAGGCGGCGATCAGTGCCATCACCGCGACGAGTGACTCCGTCAGCATGCCCCCGAAGCCGATCATCCGCGCATGGGATTCGCGAGTGATCATTTTGGGAGTGGTGCCAGATGAAACCAAGGCGTGAAACCCAGAGATGGAGCCGCAAGCGATGGTGATGAAGACGAACGGGAAGAGGTCGCCGGCAAACACGGGGCCGGTGCCGTCGATGAATTTGGTGATCGCGGGCATTTGCAAATCAGGAAGTACAAGCAAAATACCGAAGGCCAGCGCGAAGATCGTGCCCACTTTCAGGAAGGTGCTCAGATAGTCGCGGGGTGCCAACAACAGCCAAACCGGGATAACCGAAGCGATAAAGCCGTAAATGATCATGAGCCAGGCGATGGTGGTGCCTTCCAGAGTGAAATAGGTGGCTAGCGTCGGATGGGTGGACACCCATTGCCCCAGATAGAGCGAAAGCAGGAGCAAGGCAAACCCGATCAATGAGGTTTCCAGCACTTTCCCCGGACGCAAATAACGCATATAAACACCCATGAACAGGGCGATGGGGATGGTCATGGTGATGGTGAACATGCCCCAAGGGCTGTCGGCGAGCGCTTTGACAACTACCAGGCCCAGCACGGCCAATAAGATGATCAGAATGCCGAGAATGCCGAACAGGGCGGTGAAGCCCCCGACTGGCCCGATCTCTTCCTTGACCATGTCACCGATGGATTTTCCGTTTCTGCGCATGGAACCGAAGAGAACGATAAAATCATGTACGGCACCGCCGATCACGACCCCGACAATGATCCACAGGGTGCCAGGCAGATACCCCATTTGCGCGGCCAAGATCGGGCCGACGAGTGGGCCGGCGCCAGCGATTGCTGCGAAGTGGTGCCCAAACAAGACCCATTTGTTGGTGGGGACGAAATCTTTGCCGTCATTGTGAATCTCGGCTGGAGTTTTGCGGTTGTCGTCCAATTCAAACACTTTTCTGGCCAAGAAGCGGCTGTAAAAGCGGTAACTGATAGCATAAGAGCAGATGGCGGCCGTCAGTAGCCAGATGGCGTTGACCGACTCACCGCGTTGTAGTGCGAGGATGGCGAAAGCGGCGGCGCCAAGCACAGAGATGCCTGTCCATAGCAGATAAGAAAGCCAACGAGAACGGATCATACCATACCTCCTCAAGAAAGCGGTATTAAAATAGAGATTTTATTCTAATTATATATACAATTTTTAAAATGGCAAATCGTATTTGCATCGTAATCATGCACGCTGGAAGCGGTAAAGAGAAAAATGGAGAAGGAAAGCCCTTCTCTCTACGCAAGCCATTTATTATGGTATCAAGTTTGCCCAAGCGAAATGAGGAGTGCTGACACGGTGACGACGGAGATCAGCATGGAAATAAGTCAAAGCCATGCTACCTGCTCCCATTATACGGAATATTTAAACAGTCCTTTTACGGTTGCATTTTAATGTCTAAATTTATTTATGTTAAACTATTAGTGTTAATAATAGATATAAAAAAAATCATACACAGGTGATGCTGGGACATGAATATCAGTGATTTGGAAGTGTTTAAATCCGTGGCCACCCATAAAAGCATCAGCAAGGCGGCCGTCCGCTTGAATTATGTTCAGGCCAATGTCTCCAACCGGATCAAAAAGATCGAGTCGGTTTTTCAGACACAGTTGTTTTACCGAACAGGTCGGGGCGTGGAATTGACACCGAAGGGAAAAGATTTTTTGGAATACGCCAAAAAAATATTAGCCCTTTATGAAGAAATGAAACAGTCCATCCATCACCTGCCACCCGCTCCCGATTCCTTGGCTGTTGGTGCGACAGTCATTACATCCAACCTCCACATGTCACCCATCATCTCCCTTTACCATCAATTGCATCCCCAAGTAAACCTATCCTTGTCGACCGGCACCACGGAAGAGCTTACCAATGCCGTGCTTGCCAATGAATTGGATGGCGCGTTGGTGATCGACTTCGACAAAGAAGTGAAGCTCGCCAAAGAGCACATTATCGACGAAGAATTGGTTTTGATTATGAACGCTTCTCATCCCCCGTTGACCTCGTATAAAGACTTGCAAAATCAAACGCTACTTCTTTTGCGGTCGGGATGTCGATACCGGGCCAAGTTGGAACGGTGGTTGACTGAGGAACAGATCATCCCCCATAAAAAAATAGAATTTTATACGATAGAAAATCTGCTAGGGTGCATGCGCTCCGGGATGGGGGTGGCCCTTGTTTCCCGTTCCATGAGCGACAAACTGGTGCAGGAAGGATGGGTTCGCAGTTATCCCATCCCCAAACAATACCGAAAGGAGAGCATCGTATTCATTTGCAAAGAGGAAGCGGTGGAAACACTAGAGCCGTTTGTGGCGATCATCAAGGACTACTTCCGCCAATACAGATCATAATTTCACCAGCAGGCAAGTGTCGCCAGGAAGAGATGGAATATTTCGATTGTTATAGTGTGAAAGGTGAATTATGCTTTTGCCGACATTCCTTTGAGAGTGTTCAGATGGTAGACAACCCCCGTCAGTTGCATGTTCGTCTTAGGCCCTGTGATGGAAGGGAAGCGACTTCGATCGTTTGGGGCCGCTAGGGAATGCGGTCTGACAACCCGCTTTGGGGCACTTTGTCATCCGTCTCGGCACTCCTTAGTGAGTGTTGGCTTTCTTTTTGTGCTATACTGTGAAAAGATTTGACTTATGATGCAAGGTTTATTGTTTGCGGAGGTGAAGAAAATTGTCTATTTCCAAAGAACAAGTGCAAAAAGTAGCGATGCTGGGCCGATTGAAGTTGTCCGAGGAAGAGGCGGAGCAATACACCACCCAGCTTAACGATATTCTTCAATTTGTGGAAAAGCTGAACGAGTTGGATACAGAAGCCGTGGAACCAACGAGTCATGTCCTGCCCATGCAGAATGTGCTTCGGGAAGACGAGGTTCGGCCTTCGCTTGAGCGGGACAAAGCATTGGCCAATGCGCCGGAGCAGCAAGACGGCATGTTCCGCGTGCCAGCTGTATTTGAATAATAGGGGGGAAACGGAATGTCTTTATTGCGTGACTCATTGAAGGAAATACATAAACGACTCTCCACTGGAGAATTGTCGGCAAGTGACCTGGTTGAAGAGTCCTTGGCGCAAATTGCGAAAGTGGACGGCGACGTGCGCGCTTTTTTGAAAGTGGATGAAGAAGGGGCGCGCAAACAAGCAGCAGAACTAGACAAAAAGTGGGCCAACTCCTCCACACGCGGCTTGTTGGGAGGATTGCCGGTCGGGCTCAAAGACAACTTGTGCACGGAAGGGCTGACGACCACTTGCGCCAGCCAGTTGCTTGCCAACTACAACCCGATTTATAATGCTACGGTTGTCGATAAGCTTGCTGAAGCCGAATCGGTTACCGTCGGCAAACTGAACATGGATGAATTCGCCATGGGTGGCTCTACGGAAAACTCCGGTTTTCATCCTACATACAATCCTTGGGACCTCTCCCGGGTGCCGGGTGGTTCTAGCGGTGGTTCTGCGGCTGCTGTCGCTGCAGGGGAAGTTTATTACGCTTTGGGCTCCGACACAGGCGGATCGATCCGGCAACCAGCGGCGTTTTGCGGCGTGGTCGGCCTCAAGCCTACCTATGGACGGGTCTCACGGTACGGTCTTGTCGCTTTTGCTTCGTCGTTGGATCAGATCGGCCCGTTGACCAAAAACGTGGAAGACGCCGCTTATGTGTTGCAGGCGATCTCCGGGCATGATGCCAAAGACTCTACGTCGGCCCAAGTGGACGTGCCTGACTTCTTGTCCGCCCTGACTGGCGATATCAAGGGGCTCAAAGTGGCAGTGCCCAAAGAGATGATGGGTGAAGGGATCGATGCGGGGGTTAAAGAGCGCGTTCAAGCGGCGATCAAGAAGCTGGAACAAATGGGAGCAGTGGTGGAAGAGGTGTCGTTGCCTCACTCCGACTATGCCGTGGCCGCTTATTATCTGATCGCTCCAGCGGAAGCTTCGTCCAACTTGGCCCGTTATGACGGGGTTCGTTACGGTGTGCGCAAACAAGGGCAAAATCTGTTGGACATGTACCTCGAAACGCGTAGCCAAGGATTCGGCTCGGAAGTGAAACGGCGGATTATGCTGGGTACGTATGCGCTTAGCTCGGGTTATTATGATGCGTACTATTTGAAAGCGCAAAAAGTGCGCACCTTGATCCGTCAAGATTTTGAACGGGTATTCGCTGACTATGACGTCATCGTCGGGCCGACGACGCCGACGACGGCCTTTAAGATCGGTGAAAACATCAACGATCCGTTGACAATGTACATGAACGACATCTTGACCATCCCTGTCAACTTGGCTGGATTGCCCGCGATTAGCGTGCCGTGCGGCTTGGCTGAAGGCTTGCCGGTCGGCCTGCAAATCATCGGCAAAGCATTTGACGAAGCGACCGTACTCCGTGTGGCACACGCGTTTGAGCAAGAAACGGAACGACTGCCTGTTCCGCCGTTGGGAGGGAAACGAGCATGAGCAAATATGAAACGGTGATTGGACTGGAAGTCCATGTGGAGCTTTCCACGAAAACCAAGATTTTCTGCGGCTGTTCTACGGAATTCGGGGCTCCGCCAAATAGCCACACCTGCCCGGTGTGTCTGGGACATCCCGGAGTGTTGCCGGTGCTGAACAAAGAAGCGGTCAACTTCGCGATCAAGGCAGCCATGGCCTTGAACTGCGAGATCGCCGAATACAGCAAGTTCGATCGGAAAAACTACTTCTATCCAGACTCACCCAAAGCGTATCAAATCTCGCAGTACGACCAACCCATCGGGCAAAACGGCTGGATTGAGATTGAGGTGGATGGGGAGAAAAAACGAATCGGCATCACACGCCTTCATTTGGAAGAGGATGCAGGAAAGCTAAACCACCTGGAAGAGGGAGAAGGCTCTCTCGTCGATTTCAACCGTGTCGGTGTGCCATTGATCGAGATTGTGTCGGAGCCTGATTTGCGCTCTCCAGCGGAAGCCAGAGCGTATCTGGAGAAATTGAAGCAGATCATTCAATACACCGGTGTGTCCGATGTGAAGATGGAAGAAGGCTCTCTCCGCTGTGACGCCAACATCAGCTTGCGGCCGGTGGGACAAAAGGAGTTTGGCACCAAAACAGAAATGAAAAACCTCAACTCGTTCCGCAATGTAGAGCGGGCGCTGGAATATGAGCAAGGACGCCAAGCAGAGATGTTGGATCGAGGCGAGAAGATCACCCAGCAGACCTTGCGCTGGTTGGAAAATGAAAATCGCACCAAGTTGATGCGCAGCAAGGAAGAAGCGCATGACTACCGCTATTTCCCAGAACCGGACCTGGTACGCTTGCATATTTCAGAGGCCTGGAAAGAAGCGATCCGTCGCGAGTTGCCAGAGTTGCCGGATGCTCGTAAGGAACGTTATATGACTGAATTCCAACTGTCCGACTACGATGCCACGATTCTTACCAATACCAAGGCGGTTGCCGATTATTATGAGCAAGTGGTCGCGGCCAATGTCGACCCCAAATTGGCCTCCAACTGGGTGATTACTGATCTGTTGGGCCACCTCAATGCGGAAGGGAAAGAAATCACGGACATCGTGATGACGCCCGCCCATCTGGCTGGCATGATCCAACTGATCCAAAAAGGGACGATTAGTACCAAAATCGCTAAAAAAGTGTTTAAAGAGATGCTTGCAACCGGTAAAGAACCAAATGTGATCGTCGAAGAGAAGGGCCTCGTCCAAATCAGCGACGAAGGGCAGTTGCGTGAGGAAGTGACCAAAGTGTTGGCGGCCAACCAAGAGTCGGTGGAAGACTTGAAAAACGGCAAAGACCGCGCACTCGGTTTCCTCGTGGGTCAAGTGATGAAAGCGACCAAAGGGAAAGCCAATCCGCAACTGGTCAACAAATTGATTAAAGAAGAAATCGGACTATAAAAGGTTGGGGAGCTCGCCTTTCAAAGAGGCGGGCTCCTTTTAAAAAGGGGGCGACAGAGATGCTGGGCTTTTACCTGATCATCGCTGTCTTGTTTCTCGGCGGAGGGCTTTATCAACTGTTTGTCGCTCAATTGCCCGTCTTTGCCGTCCATTCGTTTTTGGTAGCACTTTATTTTTATGTCACTTTCTATGAGCTGAGGGGTAAGCCGTTTTCCCGTAATGTGTATTTGATCACAATTTGGTTGCTGGTGGCCGACGGGTTGGTGAATCTTTTGCTGGTGTCTGAAAGTATATTGAGCGGGATGGTTAGCATGTTTTTCGCTTTTCTCTGCCTGCAATCGTACCGCCGCATCTATCGAGAACGGGCATAAACGGGCAGATGGAAACACAGGGGTGAGGCTGGATGGGTAAACGCGGTGTGCTGGTGATCGCGCATGGTTCAAAAAACAAAGATTGGGTGCACCTGGTTGACCGTGCTGTGTCACAAGCGGCAGTAGATGCCCCGCTGGCGACCAGTTTTTTGGAGTATGTGCCTGGACGGTCGGTAGTGCAGGGAATCGCGGCGCTGAAACAGCTAGGGGTTACTGACCTTGCCGCGGTGCCATTGTTCGTTTCTTCTGGAAGCACCCACATAGAAGAGATCCGTCACCTGCTCGGCGTGGGGGGCGAATTCCACAAGGTAATGATTCAGCAGGCGGTGCCGGGCGATCTGGTTGTTCGCTTGTGCCCGGCCATGGATGATCATCCGTTGATCGTGGAGGTACTGGCTGAGCGGGCGGGTTCTCTATCTACCCAGCCAGCAGAAGAAGCGTTATTATTGGTGGGGCATGGGAGTGACCAGATTGGATTTCAGGAACGGTGGCAGTCGATGATGGAGAGCTTGGCTCGGCAATTGCAAGCCAAGTTGGGATTTGCGGCTGTTGCCTGTGCCACCTTGTTGCCAGATAATGTACGACAGCAGCTTTTAGCGTTGTCAACAAGGTACCGGGTGTTGGTCGTGCCCCTCTTTTTGAGCGAGGGAACGTTTACTCGGAACAAGTTGCCAAAGCGGCTCAGCGGCGCCGAGGTGGTGTACACGGGGCAAGCTTATTTGCCCAGCCCTTTGATTCCGCACTGGATCGAGGCTGTGGTGCGGGAAGCATGGGCAGACAAATATGGGCAGTGAAACCGACAAGCCCCCCTTTACCATAAGGGGGGCTTCAGACTATGCTACTCTCTAATAGTTTCAAAGCAAAAGGACAACAAACTGAGGATGCGTAAAAAGCGAGTAGCGGCCCGAAGTGCATGGGCAAATGAACATTTCCGCAAGTTGGGCAAATAACTTCGTTCAAACATGATATAATCGTGAGTATGTTTGACAAGGAGTGATGCCGATGCGGAACGGGTGGCGCAGGTGGTTGATCGTCGTCCTGGCCTTATTGTTGTTATTGCCTGTACATCAAACGTCCGCCCATCCGTTGACCATTGTGTCGACGAAAGTCTCGTTGCAAGAGACATCCCTTACCGTGGAGATGTTGGTGGAAGCGGCCTTATTGGCGCGGGTCGATGGGATTCGATTGCAACAAAATGAACCGTTGTCACCTGAAACCAAATCCAAACTGGAGCGCATGATCCGTCAGTCTTTCAAGATCAGCAATGAAGATCGGCCGATGCAGGTGCGTTTAGTGGCGGCGGATTGGCAGAACCATGCGCACGTGGAACTGAAGTTGGTTTATTCATCCAATCAAAAATTGGGCAAGCTATCCTTTGTGGACGATCTTTTTTTTGACGTGGCGGGTAAACAGCACCAAAATGTGTTGACCCTCTCGGAGAATGGGACGAAGAGCACATTTGTCTTCAGCGAGAGTGTCAGGGAGTTGACGGTTCATGCCGGAACGGCCCTGTCTTGGTGGGTAGCCGCGCAAGAATTCTTCCAGTTGGGTGTGGAGCACATATGGTTTGGATTTGACCACTTGGCTTTTCTGCTGGCGCTTCTACTGGTGCGCGATCATTGGCGGGAGATGCTTAAGGTGGTCACTTCCTTCACCATCGCGCATTCCATCACATTGTTCTTGGCGATGATGAACATTTTGGCTGTTCCATCTAAGTGGGTGGAAGCGTTGATCGCCCTCAGCATCTTGTTCGTGGCGTTGGAAAATGTTTGGCTAGCCCAAGGGAAACCGTGGGTGAAGCGCTGGGTGCTAACGTTTTATTTTGGATTGATTCACGGTTTGGGATTCGCGGGGTCCTTGGCGGATATCCAGTTGCCGAAAAACCATTTGTTGACGGCATTGTTTTCGTTTAACATTGGGATAGAAGTGGGACAAGTCGTCCTAGTCGCTTTGGTGTGGCCCCTGCTGACTTATGCCTGGCGGTACAAGCCATTTGTCCTTGTGGCACGCGGCTTGACGGTCGTGATCGCCTTGTGCGGGCTGGCTTGGTTTGTGGAACGGGCGTTTGCATGGGACATTCCGATGTTTGATTTGTAAAGCCTCACGGTGGATTGACACCGATGAGGCCAATGTGATGAGAAGAAAGGGTGGAGCCTGATGGCGAAAAGTGATATTGGCGTAATCGGCCTAGCAGTCATGGGCAAAAACTTGGCCTTGAATATTGAGAGCAGAGGGTATACCGTGTCCCTGTTCAACCGGTCGCCGGAAAGAACAAAGCAAATGCTGGAAGAGCATGCGGGCCGGAAGCTGGTCGGCACTTACACGATGCAAGAGTTCATCGATTCGTTGGAACGGCCGCGACGGGTTCTGTTGATGGTGAAAGCGGGCAAGCCGACGGATGATATGATCGCCCAGTTGAAAAAGTATCTAGAACCGGGGGACATCGTCATCGACGGTGGAAACACGTTCTATCAGGATACGGTTCGCCGCAACCAAGAGCTGTCTGAAGCGGGCATTCACTTTATCGGCGCGGGTGTATCCGGCGGCGAAGAAGGGGCGTTGAAAGGGCCGGCGATCATGCCAGGCGGACAGCGTGAAGCTTATCAGTTGGTGGAGCCGATTCTGACGGCCATCTCCGCCAAAGTGAATGGGGAGCCCTGCTGTACATATATCGGTCCGGACGGAGCCGGCCATTATGTGAAAATGGTTCACAACGGCATTGAGTATGGGGACATGCAGTTGATCTGCGAAGCGTACTTTTTGATGAAACACCTGTTGAACATGGACGCCCAGGAACTGCATGAAGTGTTCGCCGAGTGGAATCAAGGCGAATTGGACAGCTACCTGATCGAAATTACTGCTGACATTTTCGCCAAAGTGGACGAAGAGACCGGCGAGCCGTTGGTGGAAAAGATTTTGGACACCGCTGGCCAAAAAGGGACGGGCAAATGGACCAGCCAAAGTTCGCTGGACTTGGGTGTGCCTTTGACCATCATCACCGAATCGGTGTATGCACGCTTTTTGTCAGCGATGAAAGAAGAGCGGATCAAAGCGAGCAAGTTGCTCTCTGGGCCGAAACCAGGCTGCACTGTGATCCAAGACCGCAAAGCGTTTGTGGAATCGATCAGAAAAGCCCTTTATGCAAGCAAAATCTGTTCTTACGCACAGGGATTTGCACAGATGAAAGCGGCGTCCGACGAGTTCGGTTGGGATTTGAAGCCGGGTGAAATCGCGATGATCTTCCGGGGCGGTTGTATCATCCGTGCTCGTTTCCTGCAAAACATTAAGGAGGCGTATGACCGCGACCCCGGCTTGACCAACCTGCTCTTGGACCCCTATTTCAAAGGCATTGTGGAAGAATATCAAGAAGCATGGCGTGAAGTGGTTGCCGCAGCGGTGCTCAACGGCATCCCGGTACCGGCGTTTGCCAGCGCACTGAGCTATTATGACAGCTACCGCTCTGAGCAGTTGCCTGCCAACTTGTTGCAAGCGCAACGGGATTATTTTGGGGCGCACACCTACCAGCGGGTGGACAGAGAAGGCGTGTTTCACACCCAATGGCTGGATAAATAATCAGCAAAAGAACGAAAGCGAAAACAGCACCTTTCCCTATCAACTGGGGAGAGGTGCTGTTTTTTTGCATGGTTTGGGAGGTGAGGATGCATCCTGTTATTGACCGGGTTAGCGCAGATAGAAAAATCACCCATTGAAAAAAGACTAAAAAACGAATAATATTGTTGTTGTGATGTTTAATATTCGTGTTTCGGAGGAACTCATTCATGTTTAATATCAAAAAAGCTGGCTCGACTGTACGAAATGAAATCGTCGCCGGTCTGACGACGTTTTTCACGATGTCATATATTATTGTGGTCAACCCGATCATTTTGAAAGATGCTGGTGTTCCGTTTGAAATGAGCTTTATGGCCACCGTGATCGCAACGATTGTCGGCACCCTGATCATGGGATTGTTCGCCAATTATCCGATTGCGATTGCGCCGGCGATGGGGTTGAATGCTTATTTTGCCTATTCTGTGGTGCAGGGGCACAAGGGATTGGGGTATGAGGCAGCGTTTGCCGCCGTTTTTGTCGCGGGAGTGTTGTTTGTTCTGCTCTCCTTGACTCCTCTGCGAACCAAACTGATTGAAGTGATTCCCGGCAATTTGAAAAGCGCCATCACCGCCGGAATCGGTTTGTTCATCGCGTTCATCGGATTGCGCATGTCAGGGTTGGTGGTAGATCATCCGAGCAACTTGGTTGCACTTGGCGATCTGCACTCCCCTTCGGTGATCCTCACCTTGGTCGGTTTGGCGATTACCTTGGTCTGCCTAGCACTAAACATCAATGGCGCCCTGTTCATCGGGATGCTGGGCACGGGGATTATCGCTGCCTTGATGGGGAAATTGTCATTTGACAAAGGAATTGTGGCCTTGCCTCGCTTTCCCGAACAGTTGGCGGTCTCCAATCCGGTCACCGCTGTGCAAGATGTGATTGATTTCGGCTTGTACGCAGTCGTATTTTCCTTTTTGCTGGTGACGCTGTTTGACACCACCGGCACCGTGTTGGGAGTGGCTAAACAAGCGAAGCTGATGGATGGGGATCACCTGCCGCGCGGGGAGCGGACCATCCTGGCCGATTCGCTGGCAACTCTCATCGGTTCGATTTTTGGAACGAGTCCAACTTCCGCTTACATTGAATCGGCATCGGGTGTAGCGACAGGAGGACGGACGGGATTGACGGCGGTTGTGGTGGCTCTGCTGTTTGCGGTGTCCGCTTTCTTCAGCCCGTTGATCGGCGCCGTGTCAGGGATGTCGGCGATCACCGCACCTGCGCTGATCGTGGTCGGCTCACTGATGATGGGGCATGTGGCTCATATCAAGTGGGACCGCATTGATGAAGCGTTTCCTGCTTTTCTGGTGATTCTGAGCATGCCGCTGACCTCCAGCATTGCTACTGGCATCGCGCTGGGCTTTGTCTCCTATCCGTTGATGAAGCTGTGCAAAGGAGAAAGCAAGCAGGTTCATCCACTGGTTTATGTGTTTGCTGTGCTGTTTTTGTTCCAATTGGTTTACTTGCCACACTGATTGAAACTGGTGTACCGGCCTTTTCCCGGCTATCCGGCTACGGGAAAAGGCTTTTTTGCGCTCATGGAACGGGGAGCTAGCAGTTCAGCGGGGGAAATCGACACAGGATTGTTCGATCTGAATGTGAAGTCGGGGCGGAAGTTGGGTAAACTAAAGTCATAATGGATGCATCCGTGAAAGTATACAGGGGGGTGGCAGTGAAATGAAACGCGCTCGCCTGATTTATAATCCAACTGCGGGTCGGGAATTGGTCGTCAAGCAATTGCCACAGCTGCTGACCAAATTGGAACAAGCCGGGTTTGAAACCTCTTGCTATGCAACGACCGAACGTTGGACGGCAGCGGAGGAAGCGCGCCAGGCGGCGGAACGCCAGTTTGATGTCGTGATCGCTGCGGGAGGGGACGGGACGATTCATGAAGTGGTCAATGGCTTGGCCGGATGTGAGCATCCACCCAAATTGGGCATCTTGCCAGCGGGAACAACCAACGATTTGGCGCGGGCGTTGCGGTTGCCACGGGACATTCTGGCGGCATGCGATGTCATCACTGGGAGCCGAACCACCTTGGTTGATGTGGGCAAATTCGGTGAGCGTTATTTCATCAACGTGGCCGCTGCGGGAAGAATCACCGAAGTGACTTATGAAGCGCCCAGCCGCCTGAAGACCATGATGGGCCCTTTCGCTTATTATGCGAAAGCGATTGAGAAGCTGGGAACCTTGCATAAGCCATTTCCGTTGCGTTTGCAGACACCGCGCGGTGAGTGGGAAGCGGAAGTCCTGCTCTTTATTATTGCCAACAGCGTGTCGGTAGGCGGTTTTGAACGGTTGGCGCCCACGGCCGATATCAGTGATGGTCTGTTTGATGTATTGGTGGTGCCCAAAACCAACATGGCCGATCTCCTGCAATTGGCCACATTGGCCATGAAGGGGGAGCATGTGCATGATTCGCGGGTGGTTTATTTCCAGACGGAACAAATCGACGTAGATACGCCTGAAACATTGAAGCTGAATTTGGATGGGGAACATGGCGGCGAATTGGTGGGAAGATTTGAGATTGTGCCGCACCGTCTCGAGATTTTTTGCCCTTAGCGTTCATCATACAGCGGTGGACGTTTTTTTCATGAATGGATAGAAGCCGCCCGCCCCATCGAGCCTTGTAGTGGGCGGAACAGCATAGGAGATTATGATAGCTAATGGAGGAATGACTGTTGGTTGTGCAGCCAGGACAATTGATTGAGTTAGAGGTGACGGGACAGGCCCATGATGGAGCGGGTGTGGGCAAATATGAGGGATTCGCCGTTTTTGTCCCTTTGACTGTGCCCGGCGAAACTGTGCGGGTGCGGATCGAGTCCGTCAAAAAAAATTACGCGCGCGGCAAGCTGTTGGAGCTGGTGCAAGCCCATCCCGACCGGACCGAACCGATTTGCCCCGTCTATGAGGCATGCGGTGGCTGCCAGTCCCAGCACCTTTCCTATGAAGCGCAGTTGAAGCACAAACGGCAACAGGTGGCTGACCATTTCAAGCGGATCGGCGGGATGGATGATGTGCTGATCCATCCGGTGTTGGGAATGAGTGATCCGTGGCGTTATCGCAATAAAGCGCAAGTGCCGTTCGGGCGGCGGCAGGGGAAAGTGGTCGCCGGCTTTTATGCGCCGGGGTCTCATGACATCATTGACATGGAATCATGCGTGATCCAGCACGAATTAAATGATGCGGCCATCAGCCTAGTCAGGGCGCAGGCCGAGGAGTTGGGCATCCCCATCTATAACGAGCAGAAGCATACGGGGGTGCTGCGCCATGTCATGGTGCGAATCGGTTCCAACACCGGAGAAATGATGATTGTGCTAGTCACAAACGGAGAATCCCTTCCTAAGCGCAAGGAGTTGGTTAAACGGCTGGTGGCGGCGTTCCCACAGCTGACATCATTGGTTCAAAACATCAATAGCAAACGGACGAATGTGATCTTGGGCCCCAAAAACAAGCGATTGTGGGGAAAAGAAGTGATTCACGATACCATTGGCGATGTGAAATTCGCCATCTCTCCCCATTCCTTCTACCAAGTGAACACCAGCCAGACCAAAGTGCTGTACGATCAAGTTTTGCGTTATGCAGCCTTGACCGGAAACGAGACCGTCATCGACGCTTATTGTGGCATCGGCACCATCGCCCTGTACTTGGCTAAACACGCCAAACGGGTGTACGGAGTGGAAATCGTGCCTGAGGCGATTCGCGACGCCAAAGCCAACGCCCGATTGAACGGGATCACCCACGCTCATTTCGCCGTCGGGGCCGCTGAGCTAGTGATGCCCAAATGGTTGGAGGAAGGGATCAAACCAGATGTAGTCATTGTTGATCCACCGCGCAAAGGGTGTGACCCTGTGTTACTTCAGACGGTGGCCGATATGCGTCCGGAGCGGTTGGTTTATGTTTCCTGCAACTCCGCGACCCTGGCCCGGGACGCCAAGTTGCTCCTGGAATTGGGATATCGGGTGCAGGAAGTGCAACCAGTAGACATGTTTCCACAAACGGGCCATGTGGAGTGCTGTGCGCTGTTGGTGAGGGAGCCTCGCTCATGACCTGAGTGGACAGTATGTGAATGAGAATTTTTTTGTTTCCGAGGTATTTATTATTTTTGTATACTTAGTTACTATAATATAGTAAAATGAGTTCAACGAGTTATTTTTTAGGAAAGGTGGAAATCGCTCATGACACAATCGACAGCGGCGTCGGCCATCGAAGTGATGCTAGCCCGCGGCAGTGTGCGCAAGTACCAAGCAGGAGTGGAAATGCCGCAAGCGGATCTGGAGGAAATCCTCACACTGGCGGCCAAAGCACCTTCATCCTGGAACCTGCAGCATTGGCGGTATCTCGTCATCTCTTCGCCTGAGCAAAAGCAAAAATTGTTACCTATCGCGTACAACCAAGAGCAAGTGGTTGACGCTTGCGTCACGGTAGCGGTGCTGGGGGATTTGGAAGCGAATAAAACGGGGCATCAGATCTATGGCGAAGCGTTGAAAGAAGGGCACATCACCCAACAAATCCACGACACCATGATTTCGCAAATCGATGGCGCGTATACCAACAACCCGCAATTTGCGCGCGATGAAGCGATAATGAATGCGTCGTTGTCGGCTATGCAACTGATGTTGGCAGCGAAAGCGAAGGGGTATGACACTTGCCCCATGGGCGGTTTCAACCGGCAGGCGCTGATCGAGGAGTTTAACATTCCCGCACGGTATGTACCTGTTATGTTGATATCTGTGGGCAAAGCCGAAGCTCCGGCTCGTCCGACCAACCGGTTGCCGCTCGATCAATTGGTGATTCAAGACTGTTTTTGACGCGACGGGTTTCTAAGGCGATGTTCCAAGTGGAATGTCGCCTTCCTTCATTTCCGAATCGGTCCGCTCGACGAAAAAGAAAAAGTTTGGGCGGGGAATGGTGTTTTGGTATAGTGTAAGACGGGAACTAATGGATAAGACGACGAGGAGTGGAGAATGGTGAGTCGTGAGGTGACATTGTGGTGTTAGTTTGCTTAGATCCGGGACACGGTGGTGCGGATTACGGAGCGGTTGGGAATAAGTTATCGGAAAAAGAGGTGTGCTTAAACATCGCCCGCCATATCCGCAGGCAACTGCTTCGCTATGACGGCCTTCAGGTGACGATGACGCGCTCGATGGATGTCACGACTAGTACAGAGGAGCGCATTCAGTGGGCCAATCAGTGCGGTGCGGATTTATTTTTAAGTATCCATACCAACGCTTCCCTTGATCCGAAAGCATCGGGCTTCGCTTCCTATGTCAGCGTGGTCGCCGGATGCGAAACGCGCCGAATCCAATGTTGGCTGCATAATCAAATCGCCTTATTCATGCGCAAGCACGGGGTGGCGGATTTAGGAAAGAAGAACGACACGGAGTGGATTGACGGACAGATGTTGGAGCTAAGACAAGTGAAGATGCCGGCGATTGCAGTCAAATCATTATTTATCACCCATGAAGAAGACAATCACCTGTTATCCCATGAATCATTTATAGAAGAGTACGCCAAGTGCATCGCCGACGGCATTGCCCGCATTTATAAATGCAGACGGAAAGAAGAGGCGAGTGTTTAGTGATTTTTCAGCTAAAGAATTGAAATAGACTGCTAACCTTCATCAGGGTAGCAGTCTTTTTGTTGGGTTTATTCTTCCCATACTTCTACGGTTTTCATTTTTTCGCCTTGTTTCATGCTGGTCACGAATTCCATGCCGGACGTCACTTGACCAAACACCGTGTGGACCCCATCCAAATGCGGCTGGGGCTCATGCACGATGAAGAATTGGCAGGAACCTGTGTCTGGGCCGCGATGGGCCATGGATAGCGCACCTGGCACATGGCGGTGCGGGTTGTTTTTCGTTTCGCAAGGAATGGTGTATCCTGCATCTCCCGTGCCGATGCCATGGGGGCAACCGCCTTGGCTGACGAAGCCGGGGATGACTCGGTGGAAGGTGAGTCCGTTGTAAAACCCTTCATTCGCTAATTTTTGGAAGTTCTTCACGGTGATGGGTGCAGCTTCGGGGAAAAAGTCAATCAGGATTTGGCCCCCGTTTTCCAGTTCGATACGGCCTTTGATCGCCATGTGAAACTCTCCTCTCTTCGCAATACGTTTCTCATTCTACCTTACCTGTTTCTCGGATTCAAATGTCTTCACACAGGGGCGACCGATGGAATGGTACTCCAACGGGCAAGAGCCGGCTAACATCTTGATTTCTTGGATGGAGAATAGGTTGCATCCATCAAATAGGAGCGGTTCGTTGGGCAATTCACACATACGTTTCCAATTAATTGCGCGGAAATCGGGCCAGTCCGTCAGAATGACGATGGCATCTGCCCCTTGCATGCAGGTGTATGGATCAGAAAATAGCTCCACTTGAGGATAAGGGAACGCCTTCACCAATGGGTCGTGCGCAACGATGCGGGCCCCCTTGGCCAAGGCGATCTCGGTGAACCGAAGGGAGGGGGCTTCTCGGATATCGTCGGTTCCCGGTTTGCAGGAGAGTCCGAACAAGGCGATGCGTTTATCAGCTAGCGTGTCCAGCCGTTGTTCGATTCTTTCCACGAAGCGCGTCATTTGCCAAGCGTTGACTCGGTCAGCCGCTTCCAATAGCGGCAAGGGGACTCCCTCCGCCCGGGCCGTCTGGATCAGTGTGTGGATGTCTTTCGCGATGCATGAACCGCCATAGCCGATACCTGCTTTGAGAAAATGCGGGGCGATGTGGGGATCGTTGCCAATGCTTTGCGCGATATCAGCGACATCTGCGCCAAACGTCTCGCAGAGTTGGCTAAACATGTTGATATAGGAAATCTTCATCGCCAAAAAAGCGTTGGCCGCATAATTGATAAGTTCAGCGCTGGTACGCCGGCAAAATTGAATGGGCGTTTGATTGAAATGATACAGTTCGTTGATCAAAGGAATGGTTGATTCGTTTTCGTAGCCGACAACGATGCGGTCGGGGGAAAGGAAATCGTCCACCGCCCGCCCTTGCTGCAAAAAATCTGGATTGTGGACCACATCGAGAAATTGGATGTGATGGTTATTGGATAGCCGTTCGGCGAAGGCATCGGTTGTCCCGACCGGAACGGTGCTTTTGATGATCACCAGCTGCCCCGCTTGCCCGTAAATGGCTAGCTGGTCGCATATTTCCCACACTTGGCTGAGGTCGGGCGAGCCGTCTGGCAGGGAGGACGTTTCCACCGTCACAAATAGGACGGTTGATTCTTTGATGGCATGCGCGATATCCGTCGTGAAGCGGATCACGCTGCCGGACTGCGCTTGGCGCAACAGCTCCGCAAGCCCTGTTTCGTAAATGGGCGGTTTTCCGTTTTGCAACTGGTCGATGGTGGCTTGCGCGACATCCACGCCGATGACGCGGTGCCCTTGAGTGGCTAAGCAAACCGCAGTCACCAATCCGACATAGCCTAATCCGATAACTCCGATGTTCATGTTTCTGCCTCCCTTGCAAGTTGAGCCGTTCTTTTCAAACATGGTTCCATCAACCCGGCGACACCCCGTCCGATGCGCGGATGGCGCCCCCTCTCAGGCATCCGTCAACGGTACTCTTTTCATCGAAAAGGGTGAAAGATCGCAATCTAGCAATCAGGGTACAGAAAAAAAGGAAAACTCGCGAAAGAGTGACTTGATTGACGACATACTCGCCTTCATTGGCGTCGGGAGCGAGGAGCTGGATGTTGCCCCTTTGGTCGTGAAGGTGTTGGACGAGGCGGTACAAGCCTTTCATCGCCATTGGAAGCAAAAATTCCCTATATTTTATATTAGGTGGCCATTGTAAAAAATGGGTTGAGGAAGGATGAAAGGTTGATTTGATTTATTTATGCCGAAACCGGCGAAGCCCGGCCGCCCCACACTGATGAGCGCCTGCTGCTTCCCGTCTTAGCTGACGCAGTGGATTACTTGAACTCTTCCAGCTCTCATGTTTCAACTTTGATACACAGACAATCACCTCGTTTCGTCAGTGGAAACTCTTTCCTCCATTGTACCAATTGTGCATCTCGGTGCGCATCTTTCGCATGCGAATAATTTTTCCGCCGCCGACGTCGAGCAGATAAGAGGCGTCGGGGATGATCGCAAAAGACGTGCCAAAAACAAGTAGTTCTTGTATACTGTAAATGGACACAGACAGAAAGCGCTTACTCTTATGAATAATGGGGCTTTCGCCAACTGATCCCACCCGCGCGGGGTAAGCTCAGCATGCGGAGGGATCAGGGCATTTGGTTGAAAGGGAATAGGACAAAAATCTTTTCACACATGAAAGAATGTGTTACTTTAAAGAGTAAAAGCTATAAGCCCTCGCCATGAGGAGGAAAAAGGATGCAACTCAACAAGTTGAATAAAAAAGAAGTCGAGCAATTGTTCAATGCAGTACTTCAACTAGAGAATATGGAAGATTGCTATCGATTTTTCGAAGATCTCTGCACCGTGAATGAGATCAAATCCCTTGCGCAACGCTTGGAAGTGGCGCGCATGTTGGAAGAGGGTTACACCTACAACCAGATTGAGACGGAGACGGGAGCGAGCACGGCTACGATCTCCCGCGTCAAACGGTGTCTTCATTACGGCACGGATGGGTATAAGCTCGCTTTGGATCGCCTGTATAAAGATGAGGGCGACAAAGCCTGACGGCAGGTAAGAAGGCCGGTAACCCGAAGAGCGATTGTGGCAACAGCCTTTTTCGCCGACGTGACCGCGGGAGGCAAGCGCAAAAATCGGTTCCGGCCCTTTGTCACCAAATAGTCCCCGCTTATTCATATAGGCGGGGTTTTCTTTTGCCACAATACCCAGTGTATAATAATGCTTGTAGGTTTGGGGGCGAGATGAGAGATGACGATATTGAAAGAGCAGGCCGCCAGGTGGCGGCATGTGTTTAAATTAGACCCGAACCGGACGATTTCCGATCTGGCCCTCAAGTTGGTGTGCAATGCGGGGACGGATGCGATTATCGTCGGCGGGACGGATGGGATTACGTTTAAAAACACAAGGGATTTGCTCCATCGTGTCCGTGAATATGGAGTTTTGTGTGTGCAAGAGGTTTCGGAGATCAATGCGGTGGTGCCGGGATTTGACGGATATTTGATTCCCACCGTTATCAATACGAAGGAAGCGCGCTGGATTCACGGTGCGCATGTGGATGCCTTGCGCAAATACGGAGACCTGATCCCGTGGGACAAAGTGCTGTTATTGGGGTATACGGTGCTAAATCCAGAGGCCAAAGTGGCGCGCCTCACGCAGGCGGAGACGGCTTGCACGGAGGAGCAAATGGTCGCGTATGCGCGTTTGGTCGAACATTTGTTTTGCTGGCCGGTGCTGTACATCGAATACAGCGGACGATTTGGCGATATGGCGTTGGTGGATGCTGCACAACGTGTATGTAGGAAAAGCCGTATCTTTTACGGCGGTGGCATCACCACAAAGGAGCAAACCGTCGCAGCGGCTGAGCTTGCCGACACCGTCGTCGTCGGCAATTTGATCTACACCCATGCAGAACGGGCGGCTAAGACGGTCAAGTGGGTGAAAGAGACGGATAGAAAGGGTGATCAGCGTGTTAAAAACCGGTGAAGAACTTCTGCAGGGGCTGAATCCGATGCAGAAGCAGGCCGTGGAAACAACCGACGGGCCGGTTCAGATCATTGCGGGTGCGGGCAGCGGCAAGACCCGCGTGCTGACACATCGCGTGGCGTATTTGTTAGCGGAGAAAGGGATTCATCCCTGGAATGTGTTGGCGATCACATTTACGAATAAAGCGGCGCGGGAGATGAAGGAGCGCATCGGCCAGTTGGTAGGCCCGATGGCAGAAGAAATCTGGATCTCCACGTTTCACTCCATGTGCGTCCGCATGTTGCGCAGAGACATCGACAGGCTGGGTTATTCCCGCAATTTCACCATCCTGGACACATCAGACCAGTTGACGGTGATCAAACAGGTGTTAAAAGAGCAAAACCTTGATCCCAAGAAGTTTGAGCCGCGCACTTTGCTGGGTAAGATCAGCCATGCCAAAAATATGTTGCGCGAACCGGGCGAAATGAAGGCGCATGCCCAGACGTTTATGGATGAAGTAGCGGCTGACGTGTACGAGAAATATCAAGACAAACTGCGCACCAACGAATCGCTCGATTTTGATGACTTGTTGATGGTCACGGTGAAGTTGTTGCGAACCCAACCTGAGGTAAAAGATTATTACCAGCGGAAGTTTCAATTCATCCATGTTGATGAATACCAAGACACCAACCATGTGCAGTACATCCTCACCAAGATGCTGGCCGAAAAACACCAAAACCTTTGCGTCGTGGGCGATTCGGACCAGTCCATTTATCGGTTCCGCGGTGCGGATATCAGCAATATCCTCAATTTTGAACGCGATTATCCCCAAGCGACCGTGATCAAATTGGAACAAAACTACCGCTCAACCAAAAAGATCTTGGCCGCCGCTAACCATGTCATTGCCCACAACACCGAGCGCAAGCCGAAAGAGTTGTGGACGGACAATGACGAGGGGGAAATGCTCCACCTGTTTGAGGCGGGGACGGAGCATGAGGAAGCGCACTATGTGGCTGAGCATATCTTACAGGGCCGCAAAGAAGGGCAACCTTATAAAAACTTCGCCGTTCTATATCGCACCAACGCCCAGTCGCGGGTGTTGGAGGAAGTGATGATGAAGGCGAACATCCCCTATTCGATTGTCGGTGGAATCAAATTCTATGAGCGCAAAGAGATCAAAGACGTGCTAGCTTATCTACGCCTCATCGTCAATCCGCATGACGATCTGAGCTTGACCCGGATCATCAATGTGCCCAAGCGCGGCATCGGCGTAGCGACGTTGGACAAGATTGCCGGATATGCCCGCGAGCACGGATTGTCGCTGTTTGGTGCTTTGTTGGAGATGGAGGAAATCGGCCTGACGCAACGCACATTGAAGCCGCTCAGCGAATTTGTGGACTTGGTGCGCCACCTGCACGCCATGATCGAGTACTTGTCGGCGGTGGAGATCACGGAAGAGGTCTTGAAGCGTAGCGGTTATCGCGAGGAATTGAAACGGGAAAACAGCTTGGAGGCCGCTAGCCGGTTGGAGAACATCGACGAGTTCCTGTCGGTGGCCCAAGAATTTGAGAAGCACAATGAAGATAAGTCGCTGGTTGCCTTTTTGACCGATTTGGCACTCATCTCCGATTTGGATGCATTGGGAGACGAGCAGGAAGAGGCGGACAAGGGGGATTCAGTGGTGCTGATGACCTTGCACAGTGCCAAGGGGTTGGAATTTCCTACCGTCTTTTTGGTAGGTATGGAAGAGGGGATCTTCCCACACATGCGCTCGCTGGATGACGAAGACGAGATGGAAGAAGAACGCCGGCTTGCCTATGTGGGCATCACGCGCGCGGAGAAAGTGTTACATCTGACGCGTGCCCGGACGCGAACCATCTATGGACAAACCACCTCCTACTTACCTTCTCGTTTTTTGAAGGAGATTCCGGTGGAGTTGGTGGAAGAAGTTGGTAGCAGACAATCGGCCAGCAACGCCACCCCACGCAGAGTCGTGCGGCCGACCCCCAATGTGGTGGCCGATTGGCGGGTGGGAGATAAAGCCGAACACGCCAAGTGGGGCCTAGGTACAGTGGTAAAAGTGCAAGGGGAAGGCGAGGACTTGGAATTGAACATCGCTTTTCCGGCGCCGATCGGCGTGAAAAAACTGTTGGCCAAGTACGCCCCGATCAAAAAAGCGTAGGGTGTCATGCGGCCTGCGTTTACCCACTCACATGCAGTCCTTAAGTTTAGGAGGATGAAACGGATTGAATTTGGAACAAGCCCAAGCACGCGTACAAGCGTTACACGACATACTGAATGAACACAATTACCGGTATCATGTGTTGGACCAACCGACCATATCTGACGCGGAATACGATCAATTGCTACGGGAGTTGATTGAGTTAGAGCGTGAGTTTCCGGAGCTTTCCACCCCTGATTCGCCGACCCAGCGTGTAGGTGGGGAAATCTTGCCTCATTTTGAGAAGGTGGAGCACCTTTCTCCGATGCTCAGTCTGGGTAACGCCTTCAACGAACAAGACTTGCGGGAATTTGATGAGCGGGTGCGAAAGGCGGCCGGAGACAAGCCGGTGCGGTATGTATGCGAGTTGAAAATCGACGGTTTGGCCGTCTCCCTGCGATACGAGGATGGCCGGTTTGTGCTCGGCGCTACTCGCGGGGATGGAACGGTGGGGGAGGATATCACGCAAAACCTGAAAACGATCCGTTCGTTGCCGCTTAAGTTGCGCCAGCCGGTCAGCTTAGAAGTGCGCGGGGAAGCGTACATGCCGCGGGCCGCGTTTGCGCGTCTGAATAGCGTGCGGGAGGAGCGTGGGGAAGCCTTGTTTGCCAATCCGCGCAATGCCGCCGCTGGTTCCCTGCGGCAATTGGACCCCAAGCTGGCCGCAGAACGGACGTTGGACATCTTCTTATATGGGATTGGGCAGAACGAGGGACTCTCTTTCACGACCCATACCGAAGCATTGGCATTCCTGTCCGAACTCGGATTTAAAGTGAACCCCGAACGGCGGACGGTAGAAGGTGTCGAAGAGATGCTCCAGTACGTGCAAGAATGGCAGGAGCGCCGTCCTGACCTGGCGTATGATATCGATGGCATCGTGATCAAGGTGGACGATTTAGCGCTGCGGGAAGAAATGGGCTTCACTGCCAAAAGTCCGCGCTGGGCGATTGCCTACAAATTCCCCGCCGAAGAGGCAGTCACCCGGCTGGAGGAGATCGAGCTGAATGTGGGGCGCACCGGCGTCGTCACGCCCACCGCGGTGCTACAACCGGTTTCGCTGGCGGGAACGACGGTCAAACGGGCTTCGTTGCATAATGAAGACATGATTCGGGAAAAGGGTTTGATGTTGGGAGACCATGTGATAGTGAAAAAAGCGGGCGACATCATTCCGGAAGTGGTGGCCGTCCTCACCGACAAGCGGACAGGGGACGAACGGCCCTTTACCATGCCGACGCACTGCCCGGAATGCGAGAGCCGGCTGGTCCGCCTAGAGGGGGAAGTGGCCCTGCGCTGTATCAATCCCGCATGCCCGGCGCAAACACGGGAAGGGATCATTCATTTTGTGTCGCGCGGCGCGATGAACATCGAGGGTCTGGGCGAAAAAGTGGTGACCCAACTGTTTGAGCGGGGGTTAGTGCGCAGTGTGGCTGATCTATACTATCTGAAAAGCGAAGATCTGTTGCGTTTGGAGCGCATGGGCGAAAAATCGGTGGCCAATCTCCTGCGCGCCATCGAGGCGAGCAAGTCTAACTCGCTGGAGCGGCTGTTGTTTGGCTTGGGCATTCGCTTTGTGGGGGCCAAGGGCGCCAAGATCTTGGCGCAACATTACGGCTCCATGGAAGCGTTGCTTTCGGCGACGGAGGAAGAGTTGACCCAATTGGAAGAGATCGGTCCGAAGATGGCGGCTAGCATTACCACTTACATGAAGAAGCCGGAAGTGCGCGAGACGCTGCGTCGCTTGGCGGAAGCGGGCGTCAATATGCATTATACTGGCCCTGCACCTGTCCGAGCTGGGGATGGGGCGATGGAGAGCCCATTTGCGGGCAAGACCGTTGTCATCACCGGCACGTTGGAGCGCATGTCGCGCAAGGAAGCATCCGAATTGCTGGAGTCGTTAGGCGCCCATGTGACTGGCAGTGTGAGCAAGAAAACTGACCTGCTTATCGCAGGCGAGAAGGCAGGCTCCAAATTGGATAAGGCGAATAAGTTGGGGATCACGGTCTGGGACGAAGAGACATTCTTAGCCCATTTGCCGAAGTAACGAGATGAACGGGGCGTGAGGCGGGTCTTCATGCCCCGTTTCATTTGACGGAGGAGAAACCATGCAGAAGAGATTGCGCAAGAAGTGGATATACATCAGCGTGGGGCTTGTCTTGTTGTTGCTGGGGCTGGTGGGATTATCATGGAAGCTCAATTTCAGCCCGGAAGTCGATGCGGCGATCATCTCCAGCCTGTTTTCGACATTATTGTTTTGCGGTACCATAGTAGTGAATACGGTGCTCACTTCGGAAGCGTTGAAGTTGGGGCCCAAAACGCAACTCTTGATGCAGGAGCGATTGGAGTTGTACAAGGAATTGAGCACCATCATGCATGATCTCAATCAGGCATTGCTTGCTTACTTTTTTCTCAAGAAGCAAGAGTATCGCTCGCAGATCATTGAGTCGCACTTTCGGTTGCGCACCTTTCGTCGCAAATCGATGTGGATTCTGCCAGAAGACATTTTGGCGACGCTGTCCAAAATCCAGAGCCTCTTCTCCGTTTCACAGACAGGAGGGATTTTGTTTAACCCGAAATGTTTGGAGACAAGAGAAGTGGCGATTCAATTTTCCAACTTGTATCAGTCTCTGGTCAACCAGATGCGGGATGAATTGGACATCCAGACGATCAGCGATGTGATTAACCATAAAGTTTACAAGTTGAACCAACCCGTGGAAGGCATCGATTCGGCAACCGTCGCGGTGGGGGGAAAAGGGATGGTTCGCAAATAATCTTTTCTGAGTTGTTTTAAATATGTGATGAGAAGTAAAAAAACGCGTTTGTTCGAAGAGCTTGACCGAAAAGAATGACGGAAAGGCCGGAGAGCGATGAACATGAGATGGATAGTGACCTGTTGCGCACTGCTGACAGTTTGCGTCATTGGCATGGCCGCGTATGAGGAGGGGGGATTCGCCCCTGACAAATGGGTGTCGTCCGCGTTGAAGGAGCCGACGCTTCAAGAGCTTTTGGAAGATGTAAACAAACGGCATAGTAACGAGGTGATCACCCTAGATCCTTATGCGAAAAAGATGGACGCCACCTTGAACCAGCCTGCGCACAATCGGATGCATGTGGACACGATGTTGCCTGTGGCGGGAAAAATCACCCAGTATCAACGTCTGTCCCAACCGTACGTATGGATTCACATTAAATACTTGGGCAAGGGAGGGAACCCCGACCTTCCCGATGAACAGGATGTTTACGCACCCGTCAAGCAGGGACGGTTTAATGAGAAGATTCGCCTGTTTCAAGGCAAAGGGGAATATCGGGTCACACTGAGATTGCCAAGTGAGGAACAGGAAGATACTTATTATTTGATGGCTTCGTTTATCGCCGCAAATCTGAACGATGATGTGGAGCGGGATGTGTCATACAGCGTCGTGGCCGCAAAAGCGAAGCTCAAACTGGATGAGCCGGTCATGGGATACAGCGAGAAGCGGAAAGCGATCTCCTTAAAAGGGCGTATCCGTCCCGACGTGCGTACCGTATTGGTGCAGTTGAAGCGGGGGGCACGGGAAACGCGCCGGGTCGTCTCTGTGGAAAAAGGGCAGTTTGAAGAACAAATCCCCCTGACTTACGGGCAAGGGGTTCATCAGCTGAAAATATTGGTGCCTGACAGCAAGCGGAAAGGAACCTATCTGGACGGGGCCACCTTGTATGTGAATCACCCGCTGGCGGAGGAGAAGGAACCCATACGCTTCACCAGGCTTTACGCTGAACGGGGGATTCACCTTACAGCACCGCTGGTGGGTGGCGAGCAGGCCGACCTGACTTACCGTATCGCGGGCCGCATCGATGAATCTGCACCTTTTGCCAAACAAACGACGCACATGATTGTCCGCATACAGAAAGGCAAGGACAAAGCAACCTATTTCCTGCCTGTGGGAGGTTATCAATTTGACAGCAAGATTTGGTTACGCTTTGGAGCAGGAGAATACAAAGTGACGTTGTACGCGCCGGAGATCACCTCACAAAACCGCGATTACTTCCGCTTTTTCACAGTGGCGACCTTTCGCGTGACCAGCCGGGCGCAAATGGATGGACGTGATCTTTTGCCGGGCCGCGGAATTCAATCAGATCATCCGCTGATCGTCGATTTGGCCAAAGAGATCACCGCCGGCAAAGTGACCGACCGCGCGAAAGCCCGCGCCATCTACACCTATGTAGCCAAAAATATGACTTATGACATGGATAAGTTCCGGAATAACCGGTTCTCTTGGAACGACAGTGCGATTAAATCGTTGTCCACCCGCAAAGGAGTGTGCCAAGATTATGTGTTCTTGACTCTCGCTTTGCTACGAAGCTTAGACATCCCCAGCCGCTTTGTGGAAGGAGAGGCAGGAGGGCAACGCCATGCCTGGGTAGAAGCCAAGTTGAACGGACGTTGGGTGACGATGGACCCGACTTGGGGTTCAGGGCATATTACACCGGATGGCCGCTTTGTAAAAAGACTGGATATGCAGTACTTTGATCCGTTACCCGATGAATTTAAACGGACACACAAGCGGACCGGCGTTTCCTATTAACTATACAAATCCCCTGCGCACGTTGATGTGCAGGGGATTTGTATTGCCGGTATAATTCACTTTACGATATGGGGTTTGAGATCAAAAAAAGCGGGGAGAATGCTTTGCGTTCGCTTGCGAAACAGTATTCTCCCCGCTTTTTTCATTTCCCTAACCGAGCAACATCGTTTCAAGCTCCCGCTGCAATGCCAACCATTCCTTCGTGCCGCGCCGTTCATAACGTGCCTGTCCGCGTGCGAAAGGCACCGGCACTTCCCGTATAACCTTCATCGGCGACGCACTTAACACCAAAATGCGGTCAGACAGCAGGATCGCTTCCTCAATGCTGTGCGTGATAAACAAAATGGTGCGCTTCTCATGCTCCAAGAGACGTAAGAGCCAAGTTTGCATGCGGGTTCGCGTGAGTGCGTCCAAGGAACCGAACGGTTCGTCTAGGCAAAGCAGGTCGCGGTTGCTTGCCAACGCCCGGATGAAAGCCACCCGCTGCTGCATGCCCCCGCTTAGCTCGTGCGGATAGCGGTCGGCTACCTCGGCTAATCCAGCCCCCCGCAACAAATGTGTGAGTTGCGTCGGGTCCTTGTGCCCGCTTAGTTCTTGGGCCAAGCGCACATTATCAAGAATCGTGCGCCACGGCATCAGCGAGGGCTGTTGTGGCATGTATGCCAAGTGGCCACGCTCGCCGTTGATCCGTTGGCCGTCCAGGAGAATTTCTCCCACTTGCGGGCAGTGCAGGCCTCCCAGCAAATAAAATAACGTACTTTTGCCACTCCCGGAAGGGCCGATCAATGAGACGAACTCCCCTTGACGCACAACAAAATGAAGGTCGTCGATCACAGGACGTTGTCCATAAGCGAAGGAAAGGCCAGTTACTTCCAGCTTCATCGGGGTGTCCCTCCCTTCACTTGCGGGCGCCATCGAACCACCAGCCGCTCGATGAGACAGATGGCGGCGTACAGAAGCAAGCTCACTCCGGCGATGAAAAACATCGCCAAAAAGACCCTGTCCGTGCGGAAAGATGCGGAGGCGAGTTGCATCATAACGCCGAGCCCTTCTTTGGCTCCCAGCCATTCGGCGATCACGGCGCCCATCACGCTGTAGGTGGCCGCCAGTTTTAGGCCGGAGAAAAAGGCAGGCAAGGCGGAAGGCCATTCCAGCTTGCTAAAGCGTTGCCAGCGTGTGGCTCCGGCCATTTCCATGTAGATGAGCAGGGTGCGGTCGGTCTGTCGGAACCCGTCCATCGTAGATACGGCGATCGGAAAGAAGCAAGCGATCGCTACCACCAAGATTTTGGGCATGTCGCCAAAGCCAAGCCACATGATCAAGAGCGGCGCCAAGGCGATCATCGGCACGTTTTGCGACAATACCACCAGCGGTTGGAACATGGCGCGCAACAAAGGTGACAGATGAAAGAGCGTGGCGAGGAGCAGTCCAGCCACAAGACCAAAGCCCAGTCCGCTCAAGGCGATTCCCACTGTCGCCCCAAGGTGTTCCAGCGTCCGATCCACAGACGCCGTCCAAGCCTCATATACAGCGGAGGGCGCTGGCAACAGCCACGCTTCCACCTGTTTGGTGCGCACGGTTAGTTCCCATCCGGCTAACAACAACAAAATCATGCCGAATGGGGCCAACGCTTTACTGTTTTTCATCATATTTGCCTGTCAACCCGCGGATCGATGCGCCGGCGGGATTAAAGTAGATTTTCACCTGATGCAACACGCTGGGACAGCCCATTTCGATCATGGCCTCATTCATGCGCTCGATAATCGCCAACAGCTCAGGCAATTCCCCTTCCATCGTCGTTTCCAGCGGGCCGACGCGGTAAGGCACCCTGCTTGCTGAATGATTTCGATCGCTCTGTCTACATAGGGGATGACGCTCTCCCCATTTGGGGTATGCGGCAGAATCTGCACGCTCACTAGCGCTTGTGCCATTTTCATTTACCCCCCTCAGGTAGAAAGGCATTGGTAAACGCTTGCTCAGGTTGAAACGTGCCTTCCAGCAAGCCGTGTTGTTTCATCCATTCGGCGTAACCAGCCCACACTTCTTTCTTTTGCACGCCCCAAGCGGGAGCATCTCCTTGGTAGCGCGGGCTTAACCAGGCTTGGCTCTTATGCACCAGTTTCGGGTCGAGGTCAGGTTCCGCCCGGCTCAGGATGTCGGCGGCTTCCTGCGGCTGTTTAATCGCAAATTGGTATCCTTGGCTGACTGCTTTCATGAATGCTTTCACGGTCGCGGGGTCCTGTTTGATCTTCTGCTCGTTGGTGATCAGGACAGGAGTGTAATAATCTAGCTCTTTGGCATAATCAGTGAGATAGATCATGTTCAGTTTTTGGCCCTTCAACTCCGCTTCGATGCCAGTCCATCCATAATAAATCCACATGAAGTCCACATTTCGTTTTACCGCAGTGAAGAAGTCCGTGTTTCCAGTGTTGATGATATTCACTTTGTTCACATCGGCCTGTTCCCGTTGCATCAATGAAGCAAGCATCTGCTTTTCCACCGGCGAGCCAAATCCGCCGTAGGTCTTGCCTTCAAAACCCTTCGGTTTTTGGATGTTTTTGGAAACAGGGGACGCAAAACCAGACGTATTGTGCTGGATCACTGCGGCGATTGAAACAATCGGTACCTTTTGCACGCGGGCTTGTGTGACGGCTTCTTGGTAGCTCACGCCGAAATCAGCTTTGCCGCCGGCCACCATTTGCTCCGCTCCGCTTTCACCTGGTTGGATGATGTCCACATCCAATCCGGCTTGTTTGAAATACCCTTTCTCTTTGGCCACATAAAGGCCGGTGTGGTTGGTGTTGGGAGTCCAATCAAGGACCAAGGTGATCTTCTTTCCTGTGTTTTGCCCATCTGTCGTCCCGGACGATGCAGGGTTGCCGCAAGCCACGGCGGACAGGCAGAGAGCAATGGTAAGTCCGATCTTCCACCATTGTTTCTTCATTAACAACCGCTCCTTTTCTTTTCACCAGGCTCCCTGATGTGCCCATGGAGGTGGTAATAGCGTTTTCATGCTTTGGCCAGCGCGCGCAACAAAAAAAACGCCCCCTGACCGGGAGGCGTTGGTTTAGCCAGACAGATATGTCTATCACAATCCAAATCCCTACGCCGGCATTACCCGGATCAGGTGAAAGGGTCTGTGTGTCGGCACACACTCTCAGCCGGCCATTATCCAGCTCCCCCATGGGTTTGTATGTTGTTTCGGGCTCATTATACGGAAACTCTTCCTGCTTGTCCATAGGGATTTATGTGCAGAGACAAGAAGCGGTGCGTTTCGTTTCCGAGGTGAGCGTGATATACTACATCCATCAGCCAGCCTCCCCAAGGCGGCCGCGTATCACCGCCAGCCACTTGAGGAGCGATCGACTCACACTCTGAGATGAAGGATTGAATCGGTTCATGGAACAAGAAAACAAAGCTTCATTTACACACACTGTCACTTCCCAGGAAGACGGCCTGATGCTTCATCAAGTGTTGCGCCGCCAATACCGCTTTTCCAGGCGCTTTATGACGCGGATGAAGCTAAACCGCCTGGTGACGGTAAATGGGGAGTTCATCTATTTTACGGCTCGGGTCAAGGCCGGCGATCAGATCGTGATCCGCATGCAAACGGAAGAGACGGATCATATCCCTCCTCAGCCCGTCGATTTCACCGTTGTTTACGAGGATGAGGATCTCATCGTCATTGACAAACCGCCTGGCTTGGTGGTCCATCCGACCAGGGGGTATCCAGACGGAACCTTGGCCAACGGCTTGATGCAGTATTGGTCTGAGCGAGGGGAGAAACACCGTATGCGCCCGGTCACCCGGCTGGACCGTGACACTTCCGGCTTGTTGGTCGTCGGTAAACATGCTTATGCCCACGCTTTTTTGGCCGAGCAGATGGCGGAGAAACGATATGAGCGTGTTTATCTGGCTTGCACACATCACCGCTTTGCCAGTGACCGAGGTACGATCGACAAAGCGATTTACATCGATTCTGAACAGAAAATCAGTCGCACGGTCAGCGAGTCCGGTGAAGGGTATCCGGCGGTGACCCATTATGAAGTGGTGGAACGGATGGCTGCGGCCACCTTGGTGCGGCTCTCACTGGAAACGGGTCGGACGCACCAAATCCGCTTGCATCTCGCTTCTATCGGCCATCCGATCATCGGTGATGACGTATATGGCACAGGTGGGGACCAAGATTTGATCGCCCGGCAAGCCCTGCATGCCACTTACTTGAAATTGTTTCATCCTCGTCGGAAAGAATGGATGGCTTGGGAATCTCCATTGCCTGCCGACATGCAGCAACTCGTGGAGCGGTTGCGACAATCTGACAGCAGGAGTTGAGGAGTGCGGCGGTTCCAACACCGTTCTCCTATGTGTTCAGCATGACGAGGTATTTATTAAAAAAAGTGAGTTTATGTATTCTGCCCAGCCAACCTGACAAAGGTAAAGGTAATGTGAGCGCCAGTCTGACACGCCCATCTGCGGTGGTCAGGCTTTTTTAGTTTATTCGTTCCGAATAAATTGATTATTTAAATTAATTAACGAATATTTTATGTAATCTTTATAGAACTAATGTTTTTAATATTATACAATTGGATTGGATGCGCTTATCTCAGCAACGTTTTTGCTCTAAAGCAAGAAATCATTGTTGTTTTACCTTTGTTACAAGCAGGGTTGCTTGAAAATTTATGGAAATTTTCACAAAAGCGACAAAGGGATAAGCGGATGCCGTTTTCATTAAAAATGGAGGGATGTTACATGCAAAAGCGCCGGCAAGTGTGGTTGATGTTGCTGGTCAGTGTGTTGCTGATCATGCCATACCAAACGGTTGGAGCTACCGGGAAAATTCCTGATCCGCAACCGATGGGGCAAGTCTCCTTCGACGGGGCACAAATGGAAGCGCTACCAGCACCGGGCAACAGCACCGCTCCGGGAACTTGGTTCATCGGGGCTACCCCGGCCAATGCTGACCTCAGCAAGCCACCGATCGTCTTTGTGCAAGGCTTGCACAGCAGGGCGCAAAGCTGGTGGGAAGAAACCAACTACCACGGTGTGAATGATATGTATGAAACCGCATACAACAAAGGGTATCGGACGGCGTTCGTTCAGCTGTACGACGCACCCGGCGGTGATGCGGCCACTCCGATGGACAACGGGCGCCTGCTCGCTGGAATGCTGGAGAAAATCTATAACCACTTCGGCCAAAAAGTGAATATTGTCGCCCACAGCAAGGGCGGCCCCGATTCTCAAGCCGCTTTGATCCATTATGGCGCTTACCGCTATGTTAACAAAGTAGTCACCTTGGGCTCGCCCCATGAAGGTTCTCATTTGGCCGACTTGGCGTACAGTAGCTGGGCCGGCTGGCTGGCTGCTTTGCTGGGCAAACAAGATCCGGGTACGTACTCCCTGCAAGTAGGGGAGATGGCCAAATACCGCGCACAGACGGATAACCACGCCAACGCTCGCCTGAACAAGTATTACACCGCTGCTGGAACCAGCTGGGGGCCGACTTTCTCCGCTTTGGCTTTGGGTGGAGCCTATCTGTCCCAATACGGGGAGAATGACGGGTTAGTCAACGTATGGAGCACCGACCTCCCTTATGGAACCCATCTATTTACTGCCTCTGACCTCGACCATGATGAGATTCGCATCGGCCGTGCCGTGTTTAGCAAGATTGAGTCTGTCTTGCGCACAGCGACAGCTACGTCCGCAACCGAGCCGAAAGCTAGCCAACCATCGGCGGCAGTAAACAGCGCCGACAAGCAAGAAACTTTTGTCCGTGGTGGCGCCTTGCCTATCAGTAAACAACACGTTCAGCAAGTTCCCGTGGAACCGGGCGTGAAAGAAGCCATCTTCACGGTGCGCACCAAAGCAGCTGACACTCAGGTGACACTCATTTCCCCTTCCGGCAAAGTGCTGAAGCCTGTGTTAAAAAGCAAGGATCAGGCGTTCTTCCGCGGTGCCACGGTCCAAGTGATCCGTGTCGCCAAGCCAGAAGCGGGCAATTGGCAGGTGAAGTTGCTTTCCAAACAGAAAGACGCGTATCTGCTGACAACCCATTTCATGGGCAAAGCTACCGTTGAACTGGATCTGCCTGCACTGAACAAACAGTCTTCGGCAGAATTGAAGCTGAAGGGCTTAGAGAGCGTGGACCTCGCCTCCTTGACCGGCAAGATCAAGGTTGTCGATCCCCAAGGACAAGTCAAGGAAATGGCGTTGTATAAAACCAAAAAAGCCGACGCCACCTTGACTGGTGCGGTGTCGGGATCGCAAGCTGGCGTGTATAACATCACCGTGGAATTGAGCGGGAAAACGAAAGACGGGCAACCGTATGCCCGCACTTTGGTCAAATCAGTATACATCGGTAAGTGAATGAAACAACCCCGGATCACATTGATACGATCCGGGGTTGTTCTTGATTATGCGTTTGATGTTAACTGTTGCCAGTGTTTGGCTGTGCGGAAACCACTTCTAATATGAAAGAATACTACATAAATAATAGACATAGACCCCATGGCCGGTGAGCAAACGGGGAATTTAAAATGTGATCAATCATCGACAAGGTGTCGAAAAAGAATATAAAAAGGCAGAGTATGTCGAATGTATAGAAGGAGGCACATGAAGCAAACCAGACCAGCTCATCGCCACTGATGCTCGGCGGTCTTGCGTTTAGCCGTCTCATTGGGCGGGAAAGGAATGATGGGTCCCAAGGGCTAGCGGCTCCGTTTGCCCATTTGCTTCCCGCGTGGTGAGACACTCTTCGGAAAAAAGGTTTTGCTGTTTTGCATCCATCAACGCGATCTGCCAGACACGACTAGAAGCGGGCCGGACGATTCGGTTGGTTTCCCTTTTCGCTCGCTCTGTGCCAGTGTCATGGCCGGTGCCGCATTCCAATAACCGGGGGTTTGACTATCAGGGGATTTCATGTAAAATCTACATAAGTCATTGTAATATTACTGTAATATTTTTTAAAAATGACAAACCATTTCGATGGGCTTTCCGTTATAATGGAATGTGTTATTTTATCGCAGACCCTGCGCGTCGTTGAATCCACCACGCCAAGGCAAACCAGAAACAGGAGCTGACTAAGCCGGCAACGAAGGAGGGGAGACCGCTGACTTTCCATAAGAACAGGGAAAATAGCAGTCCGACCACTCCGGTGAAGCGACACGCAAAAATAGCGGCTCGCTCGTGCATTTATCCCTCACCTCCCGCTTCACTATAGCACAAGTGCGGAGGCAGGAACTAGCCGACAAAAGCCGAAAAAGAAGTTGTTAATAGAAGGAAAATCCAGACAGGTAGAGATACTGCGATGAACGATCAGTATTTCAGGAGGTAGACGCGATGGACGATTTTCGTAAGGTGAGCATGAAAAGCGGATACAGCCCCATGCCACCACGGACTCGCAGTGAACGCGCCGGCTCCCGTTCCCGCTCCAGCCGCAGCGGCGGCCCGAGGGGCACCGGCGGACGCGGCCCGCAAAAGCAAGGGTGGCAACGGTTTTTCAACTGGAAATGGATGATGCTGGTCTTATTGACTTCGTTATTGATTATGGTCGGCGGCTGTACCGCGGTGATGATGTCGGCGGAAACGTTGGATTTAGAAAAAGCGAAAGATCCGACGAAAATGCCGACCAACTCCAAAATTCTCGATAGCAAAGGCGATGTAGTAGCTGTGTTTGGTAACGAATATCGAGAATGGGTTGAGATTGATAAAATTAAGAAGGTGAATCCGGACTTATTGACAGCCTTCGTCAAAGTGGAAGACCGTCGTTTTTATGAGCATAACGGGATTGACTATGAAGGCTTGGGACGTGCGATAATCAAAAACATTATCGCGATGGGCAATGCCCAAGGGGCGAGTACCCTTACCCAGCAGGTTTGTAAAAACATTGTACTGGGTGATTTTAATAAAACCTATACCCGGAAGATTAAAGAGATCGGCTGTGCGCTAAACTTGGAGAAAGAACTGGGTGAAAAGCGCAAAGACAAGATTCTGGAAGCATATTTAAACTTTATTGATTTTGGTGGCGTCAATGGCATCAAACTTGCTTCCGAGGTGTACTTCGGCAAGGACCCCACACGGGATCAATTGACAATCGAAGAGATCGCCTTGTTAGCAGGAATGCCGAAAGCACCATATAAATATAATCCGCTAAAAAACCCGGAAAGTGCCAAAGAGCGGCGCGATGTGGTTTTAACTCAAGTATTGCCAGTCGATGATGTGATCCCACCGATTGTGGATAAACAGACGGCCGAGGAGAGGGCCAAATTGCCAGTCAAGACATGCCCGAAAACAAAGTGTTGGAATAAACTGCTGAGAGCGGGCAAATTTGATCATTATAAAGCTTTTGTGCAAGAGGAACTGAAACGAGACTATGGTATTAACCCGGAAAAACTAGGGAAAAGTGGATATGTGATTAAAACGTCTCTTAATCAGCAAGCACAAACGGCTGTTGAAAAAGCATTGCAGGACAAATCGCTTTTTGTGAATAAAGGCCAGTATATGAAAGACGCGGATGCAAGTATAGTGATGCTAAACCCGAAAAACGGGATGATTGTCGCAGTTGGAAACGGTCGCCATTATCAACCAGGATATCAAAAGCGTGCCCTGTTGCCCGTGCAACCGGGTTCGACCATTAAGCCGTTAACTGTATATGCTCCTGCAGTGAATGATCATGATTACAATGAATACTCGATCGTTAAGGATATTCCCGTTGACTTTGCGGGAAATTGGAATCCGTCTAACTATGGTGGTATGCCGCCGCAGGGGAATATTCCTATGCTGACAATGGTTAAGAAGTCGCTTAACAAATCAACCGTACGGCTGTTACATGAAGTGGTTACCCTGGATAAAGCTTACGAGTATGCGCAAAAGCTGGGATTGGAATTGAAAGAGAGAGACAGAGCGTCGTACTCGGCTCTGGCGCTTGGCGGCGGATCCGTCGGGGTGACTACAAAACAAATGGCGCAAGCTTATGCTGTGTTTGCCAATGGCGGTAAATATTATCAAGCGCGCACGATTGTCAGTGTAAAACAAAACGATGAAGTCGTTGAACCTAAAAATCCGGATAAATATAAACAGCCGAAACAAGTATTCAGCGAAAAAACGGCTTGGTATATGACACGGATGTTGAAGCATGTCATCGCCGATGATGATGGAACGGGTCATAATGCGCGACTGAGAGATGGTCGGGATGTGGCTGGTAAGTCTGGGACGATCCAGGAAGAAAAAGCGGCTTGGTTTGTTGGTTACACCCCTGATCTGGTGGCAGCAGTCAATGTTATGTATCCAATACAAGGCGCAGAGATTGTAAAAGTGACGGGTGGTAGTGTACCGGCTAAAATTTTCAGCTATGTGATGTCTGAGGCACACCAAGGAATTCCACCACACTCATTCAAAAAACCGCCGGGTGTTGAAGAGCCGAAACGACCATTCGAATTGCAAGCACCACACTTGTCTTATGAATCGCATCCAGACGGTGTTCTGTTGAAATGGCAACAGCAACCAGAGCAAGTGACCTACCAAGTCTTCCGTGCCGAGGGCGGCAATTTCGTGAAAGTGGCTGATCTGCCAGCTGGCTCCACATCCTGGAAAGACTCGTCTGCCTTGCCTCCGCAAGATGACGGCTTTGATCTGGGCGACCTCTTTGGTGGCGGTGGCGAGAAGAAGAAAGTCTACCGCTATAAAGTGGTGGCAATTGATACGCAGGCGACCGATCCGGCCAACAAAGAGAAATCAAGTGAGATCACCGTGGAGCTTAAGTCTGGGAAGAAAGAAGAGAAACCGAAGTTCGATAAAAACAATGATGGCATCGATGACCGCCAGCAAGATAGCGATGGTGACGGCGTCAATGACCATGAGGATAAATTCCCGAACGATCCGACCCGAACGGGTAAGGAACAAGATGGCGGCGGCGGTAATGGCGATAACGGCAATGGTCGTCCCGGAAGAGACGATGGCGATAACAATGATGGTAACAATGGCAATGACAATGGTAATACCGGTGGTTGGCCATTTTAATGAGTCAGCATCGTAAGTGAACAAAGAGAGACTCCAGCTTTCATGCTGGGGTCTCTCTTTTCGTATTGGGCTGTAGCCGCTTTATATCACGCTCATGTTCATTAGCGATGACTGGTATATGTTCTATTCTCGCACTTCCTCCCATAGACTAGTCCTAACAGAAGGACAAGAAGGGGCGTGTGTTGGGGATGGAGCGGTGGGTGCTCGCCAGTCGCATCGGCTTTACTTATATCGGGACAGTGGTGGGCGCGGGCTTTGCTTCTGGGCAGGAGATCATGCAGTTTTTCACGTTGTTTGGGGAGCGGGGCGTCTGGGGTGTATTCGTGGCTGCGGTGTTGTTTGCCTGGTTGGGGACACGGATGATGTTGCTGGGATGCCGGTTGCAGGCGCGGTCGTATGAAGATTTTAACCAATATTTATTTGGAGAGCGCTGGGGCCCGATGATGGCAGCGCTGATCAGTGTGATGTTGCTGGGAGTCACGGCAGCGATGATGTCGGGGACGGGCTCGCTGTTTGAAGAACAGTTGGGGTTGTCGTTCCATGCTGGCGTGATTTTTACGGTGGCTTTTTCCTTTTTTTTTATCTTGCGAGGTATCGATGGAGTGTTGTCGGTCAATTCGTTGGTGGTGCCGGTCATGTTTTTGTTTATCGTGATGGTGGCATCCCATGCGTGGCAGGCGGGTGAGCTGGCATCTGTGGTTTCGCTGATTCCCGAGCCCCGGTACGCCCACTGGTTGCCGTCAGCCTTGGTTTATGTGTCGTTTAACCTGGTGTTGACGCAGGCGGTGTTGGTGCCGCTAGGGGCGGAAGTCGCCGATGAGCGGACGATCAAGCTGGGGGGCTGGATTGGCGGCATTGGGCTAGGGGTTATGCTGTTCGCCTGCAATCTGGCGTTGCAGTTGCACTGGCAGGAAGTGTCGCGGTTGGATATCCCCATGGGCCATGTGATTAGCACACTCGGGGTAGGCGTGAAATTTTTCTTTTTGGCGATGATGTGGGCAGAGATTTTCACATCGCTCATCGGCAATGTCTACGGACTGGCCGCCAATCTGAGCCAGGTGGTGCCGTTGCGTAAGCCGTTGATCATGCTGCTGATATTTGGGATGGGGTATGTGTTTTCCTTGATCGGCTTTCCCACGTTGGTGCATTATCTGTATCCCCTGTTTGGCTATTGCGGCTTGGTCGTGCTCGGCTTTATGGTCTTTCGCCGGATGCCGGCGGGATAGGGGAGGGAAGCGGACATGACTTGGTTGCTTGTCCTTGGCTTAGCTTATGTGATTGGGGCTTTTCCTTGCCATTGGTGGGCGTGTTCCCGCCCCCATTCAGAACAAAATGGAGTGGGATACGCGCAACTTCCCCTCAAAGAGGCGTTTTTGCTCTTGGTGATCGATCTGGTGAAAGGGATGGCGGCAACTTTGCTCGGATTTGCGCTATTGGGCTGGGTGGGCGCTTATCTGGCGGCGATCTTGGTCGTGGTAGGCAGTGTGTATTCTTGTTTTCTCGATTTCCGCGGCGGAACCGGCTTAGGCGTGGCGGCGGGGGTGCTGTTGATCTTGAGCCCCATTTTGGTCGTGGTGGGAGTGATGATCTTCATATTGGCGATGTTGTTGGTGCGAAGCTTGTTTGTGGCAACACTGTTGACAGGGGTCACGTTGTTCTTGTTTGGCATGGTGTTGGCGACGCATGTGATGGTGTGGCTGATCGTGTTGGTGTTGTGTGTGGTGATCTGGTCGCGATGGTGGGGAAAAAAGCCGCGCAGCTATTCTCGATATAAGAAACCGCCGTGGCGCAAGCGGTGGTGAGGGAGACAAGGAGAGAGTCATATGAACAAAAAAGAAGCCGAACGAACGGCTTCTTTTTAGCTTGTTGACAACATGGCTTGGGATCGATGGTTGGTTTACACCGCGAACGCTACTTTGTACCCAGCATGTTTGCGCACTTGAAAGACACCCGTGTCCAAAATGAGATACTGCGCTTTCACCCCGATCAGTTTGCCGCTGATGGTGGCTTGTTTATCTAAGCTGAGAGGAGTGATTTTCTCCAAAGTGGACAAGGATGGATAAGTGAGTGGGACAATCTCAGGATCGGGAATAAGATAAGCGTGGTAAGGTTCGGGCAACTTGGTGATAAGATCCTCCCGGATGGCGAGCAAATCGCAATCGGCGATTTCGTTCTTCAACATTTTGCGCCAATTCGTTTTGTCTTTGACGTATTGGGCGAGGATGATCTCGATGTCTCCAGCGTCTTTGCGGCTGGGTACTTCCATGATAGCCATGGCTTGGGAAGCACCCTGATCAATCCAACGCTTCATCATGTTGGTTTTGCGGGTGATACCGACCTTGACGTCACTGCTCAAAGCCAAATAGACGATGTGGGGTTGCAGGCAATGGAGTTCACCAAAAGATGCGTCTCGGCAAGTGCCTTGATGGTAGTGGCACAACTCCGGCTTGACGATGCACAAGTCGTTTTCTGGCAGATCGCGATAACAAGGGTAGCAGGAATTGTTTTTGCCGTAAAACTTTTTGGTTATGCGCCCGCAGTAAATGCATTGAAGCTCGTCCAAGAAGGAGAGCTCAATGGATTGCCCCAACAGTTCGTTAAGGGCGATCTTTTCATCGTCGAGCCGCAACTGATATTCGATCGGATCAGCCGGCTCGTGTTCCAGTGCTTGCAAAAATCCGATATGTTTCAAGGGAATGTCTCCTTTGTGCTTTTCATCTGTATGCAAAATGTGGCCGTCGCATTGGGATGTGCTACTTATAGAGTGGAGGCCTTCAGAAATTGCGACAGGTTTGACTCTATCATTCATCAAGTCTAGCAGAAGGCTATTGTAAGGTGCAAGGTTGGGATAACTTGGAAGTGATAATAGAATGAAAGATTCATTTTTTTGTGACACTTTGTTTGATCAATCGTAGGGAGGTTAGCATTGATCCCGGATATGGCGCGAAAGGAAAAGTTCATGCTGATCCTCCATGTCAACTGTCTGTATCTTTTGGATATGGTGCGCATATAGTATAATGTAATTAGTGTTGCTCACGAGGTAAGGAGGGTAGATGATGATGTTTCACGCCCTGTTGGCAGCCAGAGATGAGCTGTTGTCCAAACGCCATAACAACCAAGAGAACGAGTACGAGATGTTCGCTAAGTCCGTACAGAAGCTGAAGAAGGATATGGAAGTGCTGGGGATCAAGCCCAGTAAGGAGAAGTTATATGGCAGACCGTTTAGAGGGGAATAGATTATCGAAGTGAAGGAGACTACCAATCTATGAGTCAACTTCATATGCCGAAGCAAACGCCTTTGTTCCATGCTATCCATCGCGATCGCTATGAGCGGCAGGAGCTGATCAAAGAGATCGAGACGGTGACGGGGCGCAGGCTGTTGGTGTACATCGCGAATATCACACATCCGGAAAGTGCCATCACCCGGGAGGATATTGCGCCGTTTCATGAAATTGTAGCTTCTTTGGAAGATGATTGCAATGTGGATTTGCTTATTGAAAGTCCGGGCGGGGACCCGAATGCGGCGGAGACGCTGGTGCATACGTTGTTGTCCAAGACGAGCCATTTGCGCGTGATCGTGCCGCAAGCGGCAAAAAGCGCAGCGACGTTGATCAGCCTCGCCGGTGATGAGATCGTGATGAGCAACACTTCGGAATTGGGGCCGATCGATCCACAGATTTCCATACCCACGGCTTTTGGGTATCAGTATCGACCGGCTCAAGCTTTTTTGAACGGACTGGAAATGATCAAGCGGGAGCATGCGGCCGGACAACCTCTCAATGCGGCGTATCTACCGTTTTTGCAAGGCGTCGATGCCGCCCTGATCGATTTTTGTTATAAATCGATTGAACATTCAAAACGTTTGGCTGTCAAGTGGTTGTCCCGGTCCATGTACAAAAACAACCCGCTCGCCGCTAAGCGGATCGCCGAAACACTGACCAACATCGAAAAGTACCCTAATCACGGGTCGGTGATCAATTACCAAGAAGCCAGGGCGATCGGGCTGAAGATCACTTACATGCCGTACAATGATGAAGTGTGGCAAGCCATTTGGCGTTTGTACACGAGGTACCTTGTCTACATGCGGGAGAAAACGGCGATCAAAATTTTTGAAAGTACCAGCTCTTCAGTGATGTTTTAATGAAAATACATTTTTATAATGAGAGTTTTATGTTATAGTGAGGTGGAGATGCACACGCATGTGAATACGCCATAACCCCTATCGCATAAGAGACCGGCGCTTTCCTGGCCGGTCTTTTGTTTTGCATTTATTTCGGCAATCTAAAATATACATACAGAGGTTCGTTTATTAAAATAGAACAGGGAGTAGATTAGATAAAGGGGGAACATGGGCGATGGGAACCATTCAATCATACTTAAGAGAACGCGCTGAGCACACACCGGAAGTGGAAGCGGTAGTCGGAGGAGCAGAACGGTTTACCTATCGGCAATTTTATGAGCGGGTTAACCAATTGGCACATTACTTACTCGAACTGGGTGTGGAAAAAGGGGATCGGATTGGTATCTTGTGCAAAAACCATCATCCTTTTCCAACGATTCTGTTTGCCGCCATTCGGGTGGGGGCGGTGGTGATCCCCCTGAATTGGCGATTGACGGCATATGAACTGTCTAACATTATGGAGAGCGCTGAGCCAAAGGTTTTGTTTTATGATGAAGAGTATGCAGATGCGTTGCAGTTTGTGAAAGAGAAAGCCACCGTGCCTCATGTGTTGCCGGTGGGTGAGGGCTTGTCGTTGGTGGAGAGTTTTGCGGCAGTGTTCACGGAGTATCCGGTCACGGAACCACCTGATGTCTTGCTGGCTGATGATGATCTCGCTTTTATGCTGTTCACGTCGGGAACGACGGGATTGCCTAAAGGCTGCATGATTTCACATAAGGGAGTGGACGCTTACTTTAGCGTCGAACCGATTCGGCAGACCTTTCCACCAGGAACGAAGTTTTTGGCCGTGCATCCGTTGTTCCACATGAGTAGCACCATGATGATGGTCAGCAATGTCAAGCATGGCGTCACCATGGTATTTTTGGCCGATGATCGACCAGTTGCCATCTTGGATACGATCGAGCGGGAGAAGATCAACGTTATGTTCGCGTTTCCGGCGGTATACCGCTACATGCTGGAAGAGTTGAAGCGTGGACACCGGGATTTGTCTTCCTTGCGCTTTCTCTCCTCCGGTGGGACGCATGTGCCCGCTTCGCTTATCAAAGAATATTGCCAGCTGGGGTTGGTGATGGGGCAAGGTTATGGTAGCACGGAAGCATGGGCCATCAGCGGGTGGAATCCGACTATGGGCCTGAACAAAGCCGATTCAGTCGGCAAACTGGCCCCTGGCGTGGAACTGAAAATTGCCGACCCCGAAACGGGCGCGCCGTTGCCGCCGGGTGAGATAGGGGAGGTCGTGGTCAGAAGTCCGTATCTGTTCCAAGGGTATTGGCGCAATCCAGAGGCGACGGCCAAGGTGTTGCGCGATGGCTGGTTTCATACGGGCGATGCCGGTTATGTGGACGAAGAGGGGTTCTTGTACATATCGAGCCGCTATAAAGATGTGATTGTGTATGGTGGGGACAATGTGTACCCCGGTGAAATCGAAGAAGTGATCCATCAGTTGCCAGATGTGTTAGAAGTGGCGGTGATTGGCGTTCCGCATGAAGTGATGGGAGAAGCGCCATGCGCATGCATTATCAAAAAACCGGGTAGCGCGCTTGTAGCAGAGCAGGTGATTCATCTGTGCCGCGAGCGGTTGGCGGCTTACAAAGTGCCGGAAGTGATGTTTGTGGAGCAGTTGCCCAAAAACGGCTTGGGCAAAGTAATGAAGCACCGATTAAAAGAACAGGTGTTGCGCCGTTCATAATGGGTAAAGCAAACCGTCCTCGCGGGAGGGCGGTTTGTCGTTTTCTGGATGAAAAAGAGTTGTGTTGATATATTTAAGGATATAAGATGATTAAGTGAATAGTTTATCTTATTTATAAATTGAATTTTAGGAGATTTGGTAATATGTATCTGGAAATTACATATCAGAGGGAGCCGGCCACTGATTTGGGCTACTTGCTTCACAAGCATCCCGAACGCGTGCACACCTTTGCGCTGTCGTATGGGCAAGCGCATGTGTTTTACCCAGAAGTGAGCGAAACACGTTGCACGGCCGTGCTGTTGATGGAACTGGACCCGGTGAAATTGGTTCGTGGCCGGGGACCGCATGGTTCCGGCTTCGCTTTGGATCAGTATGTTAATGACCGGCCATATGTCGCCTCTTCTTTCTTCAGTGTAGCCTTGAGCCAGGTGTATTCATCGGCGTTGGCGGGGCGCTCCAGTGAGCGACCGGAGTTGGTGGAGCAAGCGGTTCCGTTGGAAGCACGCTTGCCGGTGTTGTCCGCTTCTGGAGGATGCGAACGCGTGCGCCGGTTGTTCGCGCCATTGGGGTATGAAGTGGAAGTTGCTCCTCTGCCATTGGATGAGGCATATCCGGAGTGGGGGAACAGCCCTTATGTCCAATTGACTTTGCGTGGCACGGTTCGGCTAAAGGATTTGTTGTCCCACCTTTACGTGCTGATCCCAGCCATTGACCATGAAAAGCATTATTGGGTGGGGGAAGACGAGGTAGCCAAACTGTTGCGCCACGGCGAAGAGTGGTTGCCGCAACATCCGGAGCGGGAGTGGATTACGATGCGCTATCTGAAATACCAGCGCAGGTTGGCAGACCAAGCCTTGGCTAAGTGGTCGGAATCGTCCGCGCTGGAGGAAGGTGGGGAAGAGCAAGTCGAAAAACCCCAGCGCTTAAATGACATCCGCCTGCAAACGGTGGCCCAGCTGTTGCGCGAATCTGGGGCATCTCGCATCTTGGATCTCGGATGTGGTGAAGGGAAGTTGTTGCGGTTGCTCGCTTCGGAGCGGAGATTCGCTAAGCTGGCGGGAATGGATGTGTCCATTGAAGCTTTGCGACGGGCCAGGGAGCGGTTGCCAGAAGAGGTAGAGCTGTTTCAGGGATCACTTCTTTACCGGGATGAGCGGTTGCAAGGCTTTGAGGCGGTTAGCCTCGTGGAAGTGATTGAGCATATTGAACCGGATGGTCTGCCTCTGCTGGAACAGTTGGTGTTTGGTGAGTTGGGGCCAGCCACCGTGATCGTGACGACGCCCAATCGCGAGTACAACGACCTGTTTGAGGGGTTGGAGGAAGGGAAATTTCGTCATCATGACCATCGGTTTGAGTGGACGCGGGCACAGTTTGCGGAGTGGGCTGAACTGCTTGCAAAACGGAACGGCTATACGGTGTCTTTTCATCCGGTCGGGCCGCTTGACGAAGCTGTGGGCGCCCCAACTCAGCTGGCTCTATTTCGAAAGGAGATTGAAGCATGATGAAAAGCCGGGAAGGCGAGGAGGTGACCAGTATGCAATGGAAAATTCCAGAGTGTGCGCTGGTCGTGTTGATCGGTGCATCGGGGTCGGGGAAATCTACGTTTGCCAGACGGGTGTTTAAAGAGACAGAGGTGTTGTCGTCGGACTTCTTTCGCGCCATGGTGAGCGATGATGAAGGGGATCAGTCGGCATCCAGCGCTGCGTTTGAATTGTTGCACCAAGTGGCGGCCAAGCGGCTGGAGCGAAAGCGGCTCACTGTGATCGACGCGACGAATGTACAAGCCGACGGGCGCAAAGAACTGATTGCGCTGGCCAAAAGATATCACATGATCCCAGTGGCGTTTGTGATGAATATGGCGGAAAGCGTCTGCCACGAACATAATGCGATGCGAGAACGGAAGTTGCCCTCGCATGTGATCAAGCGGCAACATCAAGCGTTAAAGCGTTCGTTACGCAATCTAAAAAAGGAAGGGTTCCGTTACATTTATAAAGCGCAAGAGCCCGAAGAGCTGATGCAGGTGGAGATCGTCAGGGAGCGGCTATGGGTCGATAAACGCGATGAGACGGGGCCGTTCGATATCATTGGCGATGTGCACGGTTGCTATGCGGAATTGGTGGAGTTGCTCACACAACTGGGTTACCGCGTGGTAGACAAGGGGGACAAGGTGCACGTGGAGCCGCCGGTGGGGCGGAAGGCGATCTTCTTAGGTGATTTGGTCGACCGCGGTCCTGATAGCCCGTCGGTGTTGCGGCTGGTGATGAGTATGGTGGAGAGCGGAGCAGCATTGTGTGTGCCGGGCAACCATGATGTGAAGCTGTTGAAAAAGTTGGACGGACGAAATGTGCAAGTTAAGCACGGCTTGGAAGTGACCTTGGCCCAATTGGACAAGGAACCTCCGGAATGGATTGAAGAGGTGCGTAATTTCCTGCGTGGTTTGGTTAGCCATTATGTGCTGGATGAAGGTCGCTTGGTGGTCGCCCATGCCGGAATGAAAGAAGAGTATCAAGGACGGGCCTCCGGCGTGATCCGCGATTTTGCTTTGTATGGCGAAACGACGGGCGAAATCGATGCATTCGGCCTGCCTGTGCGGCTGAATTGGGCCGAATCGTACCGAGGATCGGCTACGGTCGTATATGGGCACACCCCGATTAAAGAACCAACGTGGCTCAATCGGACGCTCAACATCGACACAGGGTGCGTGTTTGGCGGAAAGCTGACGGCGCTCCGCTATCCTGAGAATGAGCTGGTGTCTGTTGCGGCGAAGCAAGTGTACGCGGAGCCGGTGCGTCCTCTGGAAGCGTCCCCGGCGGTTTCAAATTCGCATCGGGATGAAACACGCATCGATGTACAGGACGTGCTGACTGATCGGATTCAAACCCGATTGTTGAGACGCCCAGTACACATCCGCAAAGAGCAGTCTGCGGCCGCCTTGGAGACGATGAGCCGGTTTGCGATCGATCCCAAATGGCTGATTTATCTTCCACCGACGATGTCCCCGTCGGAAACATCGGAACAACCTGGGTATCTAGAACACCCTGAAGAAGCTTTTGGTTACTATGCGCAACGCGGCGTGAAGCAGGTCATATGTGAGGAGAAGCATATGGGATCACGCGCGGTGGTGATTGTGTGTCGCGACAAAGAAACGGCGTTAAATCGTTTTGATGTGGCCGACGCGGGTTGGGGTGTCGTCTATACCCGAACCGGGCGCCGTTTTTTTGAGGATGCTTCGGTGGAGCAGGCAATACTTGAGCGGTTACAGCAAGCGATCACCCGTGCTGGTTTGTGGGATGAATTGCAGACGGATTGGATGTGCTTGGATTGTGAATTGATGCCGTGGTCCGCCAAAGCGCAGGAGTTGATCCGACAACAGTACGCCCTGGTAGGAGCCGCTAGCCGCCAGGCGTTGGCAGGAGCCGTCTCCCTGCTGAAACAGGCGGCCGCCGCCGGGCGGGGTGTCGAGGAGCTGTTGTCTCATTTTCAAGAGAAACAGGAGAACAGCCGAGAGTTTGTGGCGTCGTACCGACGCTACTCCTGGCGGGTCAATGATCTGAACGATTATAAATTGGCGCCGTTCCACCTGTTGGCAACAGAGGGGCGGGTTTACACTGATCGCGACCACTTGTGGCACATGGAGACGATCGGGCGGATTTGCCGTGAGGATACGGGGATATTGATGGCCACCCGTTACCTGGTGGTCAATGTGGAAAATTCGGATGAAGTGGAAGCGGCGACCGCTTGGTGGTTAGAGATGACTGAATCGGGCGGAGAAGGGATGGTGGTCAAGCCGCTCTCCTTTATCGCCGCCAATGGCAAAGGGTTGCTACAACCTGCCGTCAAATGCCGGGGTCGGGAATATCTGCGGCTTATTTATGGCCCGGACTATACAGAAGAAGCCAATCTGACTCGATTGAGAAACCGGGGCTTGAAACAGAAGCGCTCCCTCGCTTTGCGCGAATTCGCACTTGGCTTGGAGGGGTTGATGCGCTTTGTCGACCGGGAACCGCTCCATCGCGTCCATGCGTGCGCATTTGGCGTTATGGCGCTGGAATCGGAACCGGTCGATCCGCGGTTGTGATATATTGCATGGGTGCAAACGAAAGCGGCTTGCTTCTTTGGGAGCAAGCCGCTTCGTTCATTTCATCAGTTTTTTTACGGTGGTGAGCAGTTCCTCAATCACTTCCGTGTCTCCTTCTTGGAGCCGTTCCGTGACGCAACTGCGCAAATGCCCTTCCAAGAGGATTTTGCCCACACTGTTCAATGCAGATTGTACAGCGGAGATCTGATTAAGCACATCATCGCAATACGTATCATTTTCAATCATTTTTTTGATCCCGCGCACTTGTCCTTCGATCCGATTTAGGCGGGAAGTGAGGTTGGTTTTCACTTTCTCGGAATGATGGCTTTTCCGTTCGGTTGGGTTGGCACAGGCGGGATGCTCTTCCGGTTGACGCGGTTCCATTCATATCACCCGCTTCCTGTAGTTAAGCCGTTTGACTCGTTCACGGCGGTGAGTCCATGGCCCTTCCTATATATTAGTCTACCCGTCCTGCTTGGCAAGCGCAATTTTGCGGGCTTGGAAATCCCAACTCATTCTTGTTTCCCCCATTGCTGCGTGAAGAATTCGGTGGTGACTCGGATCGCTTCTTCCAGCGCGGGGGTCATTCCAGCAAACGGATGTACAGCGCCCATGGTGTGGTTGGCCTCTTGGATCACATGCAGTGTGGCTTGTGGTGCGGCTTCAGCCATCCGCACGGCTCCCTCATATAAGCCGGGCAGATCTTGGCCTCCTTGCACCAGCAACAGCGGTTGGGTGAGTTGAGGCAATCGTCCCAATAGATCAAAACGGTCGCGGTTGGCTTCAATGTCATCTAAGACTTCGCGCCGAATCGGCAAGCGTTGGCCAGTCCGGGCATTAATGACATGGGTAATGCCTTTGTTTCGCAATTCTACCAGCAGTTCAGGTTGGAAGAAGTCAACGCGGTGAATGCTGTTCCAGACGACAGCTGCTTTCACCTCCTCGGGATGGTCCAATGCGTACAGCAAACTATTGCCGCCGCCACGGCTGTGGCCCATGATGCCCAATCTCGTTAGGTCGCATCGTGTTGCCTGTGGGATTTCTCCTTGCCGCAGGGCTTGCACAAGGCGGGCCAAATCCTCCTGTTCGCGGCTAAAGGTGTTTCGTGAGAATTTATCCAACTCAGTGAAATGTTCGAGGTCTTTGCCAACGCCATTCATGGAGAAGTTGAACGTGATGGCCGCCAATCCAGCTTCCGCCAGTTTTCGCCCCAACTCAGGAAAAAAGCCCCAATCTTTGAACCCTTTAAATCCATGACAGACGAGCACGGTAGGAGCGGGCCGACCGGTGTCTTCCGGCAGAAACAAATCTCCGCGGATGACGCGTTCTTCTTTGCCCAGGTCGAGCGCAAATGATATGCGGTTCATAACATTCCTCCTGTGATGGTCGAATCAGATAAGATGCCTGAAATTGCAAAATTGCAACGGATTTCCCTTTCCATTATAATGATAACGAACGAAGTGAATAAGGGAAAAGGTCTTTCTTATATAAGAGAGCGAAGAGGGAAGACCGGTGTGAATCCGGCGCGGTCCCGCCACTGTGAAGGGAGAGGAAAACTGCAAGCGTATGCTAGCCACTGTCGCTTCGTCGATGGGAAGGCGCAGTTGGACGATGAACCCTAAGCCAGGAGACCTGCCTTTTCCAGACGTCCACTTGCGTTCTCCTTCGCGGGTTAAGGAGAACCGCGTGCGTGGCGGGTCAGTGTCCCGCGTTGTTTCGCATGCCTTTCTCCAGCCTGTGCCCTCAAGGAAGCACAGGTTTTTATGTGTGCATCAAGAAAGGAGCGGAAGTCATGAGTGTGAAGTGGAAAAAACGATGGGGACTGCTGTGCCTGAGCCTGTTGCTAGTGCTTGGCGCAGTGGGTTGCGCGCCATCCGGCGGGACGGAGGGACGCCTCAACACGCCGGTTAAACCGGCAGCGGTGAAATACCCGGTAGAGGTGACCGACCAAGCGGGCAACAAGGTGACTATCAAGCAAGAGCCCAAACGCATTGTTTCATTGATGCCCAGCAACACGGAAATCGCTTACGCGCTCGGCCTTGATCAAAAAATGGTAGGTGTTACGACCAATGATGATTATCCGGCCGCAGTGAAGAAATTGCCCAAAGTGGGCGACTTTAAGATCAATGTGGAGAAAGTGGTTAGCTTGAAGCCGGATTTGGTGCTGGCCAACGGCGCCAATGACAAAGCGACGCTGGAGCAGTTGAAAAAACTGGGCATTCCTGTTCTTGTATTGGACGCTAAGAGTTTTAAAGACATTTACCGTTCGATCGCAATCATCGCCACAGCGACCAATACGGCGCGCGAAGCAGACTTGTTGATCGCCAAAATGCAGAAAGAGCATCGCGACATTTACGCCAAAGTGGTCAATGTGCCCAAGGATAAACGGGTGAAAGTGTTTGTGGAGTTGGACCCGACACTGTACACTGTCGGCGGTGACACATTTATGAATGAATTGGTCACAACCGCGGGTGGCGTGAATGTGGCGGCCGGGTTGAAAGGATGGCCCCAAGTGTCGGCCGAACAAGTGGTCAAATGGAATCCTGATATTATCATTTCTTCTTATGGAAGCACAGACCAAATCCTGAAACGCCAAGGCTGGTCGACGGTGAATGCCGTCAAGGGGAAACGCGTCTATGTGGTTGACCCGAATCTGACCAACCGCCCCGGTCCGCGGATCTTTCAAGGGGTGAAGGAAATGGCCGAGCAATTTTACCCTGAAAGATTCGGTGAACAGAAGTGAGTAAGGGGCAAGCGTTTGTTTGGGGCGGAGGATTGTTCCTCTGCCTTCTTTTTTCTTTGGCCGCCGCCGTGTCGGTGGGAAGCGCGGAGATCGGAATCGGCACGGTCTGGCGGGTGATCGTCGATCATGTCCTAACAGGAAATGGAGCAAGCATGGACCCGGATGCGGTGATCATATGGGAATTGCGGTTGCCTCGGGTGATTTTGGTTGCGTTGATCGGTGGAACGCTCGCTGTTGCCGGAACCGTGTTTCAAGGGATTTTGCGCAACCCGCTGGCTGACCCCTATGTCTTGGGCGTTTCGTCTGGGGCGGCGGTTGGTAGCGCGCTCATTGTGATCACGGGCTGGGGGCTGTCCTTGTTGGGCAGTTGGTCGTTGCCGCTGGCCGCATTTGCCGGAGCCGCAGTCTCTGTTTTGCTTGTGTTGCGCTTGGCGCAGATTCGGAAACATCTTCAGGTGACTTCGCTGATTCTGGCGGGAGTGGTGGTGCAGGCGTTTTTCGGCGCGGTGCTCACCTTGATCATCTCGCTGTCCCCAGAAGAGCTCAATCGGATTCAATTTTGGTTGATGGGGAGTTTGGCGCTACGTGAGTGGCAGCATGTAGAAGCGGTCTTGCCGTTTTGCGTTAGTGGCTTTGCGCTGTGTTGGCTGTTCAGCAGGGAGTTGAACTTGTTTGCGCTGGGAGATCGTTCGGCCACGCATTTGGGACTGTCTGTCAGTCAAGTTCGTTTGGGGTTGATTTTGCTCGCGTCGCTGATGACAGGGGCGGCGGTGTCAGTGGCGGGAATGATTGGGTTTGTTGGGCTGGTGATCCCGCATATCATGCGGATGCTGACCGGAGGGGATCATCGGACGCTGATTCCGCTCTCCCTGCTGGCGGGAGCCATCTTCCTCATTTGGGCTGATGCGTTGGCCCGGGTGGTTCTGGAGCCGCGCGAATTGCCGTTGGGTGTCATTACTGCATTTGTGGGAGCCCCATTTTTTGCGGTGATTCTGCGCAAGCACCAACATAAATGGCATGGCTAAGAGAGGAGGGAAGACCATGTTGTTGCGGGCGGAAGGGCTTGGCAAGCGCTTGGGCGGCCGCTGGGTGCTCCATGAAATCAGCTTAGAAGTGGCGTCGGGGGAGATGGTCGGCATCATTGGCCCAAATGGAAGCGGCAAAAGCACCCTCCTTTCGTGCTTAGTGGGGGAGAAAAAGGCTGACACCGGACAGGTGTGGTTGCGAGGCCGGCCATTGGCGGAGATGGGAGCCAAGGAGCGGGCGCGGCAAATCGCGGTTTTGGCCCAAGAAGAGGTAGGGGAAATCTATTTCACTGTCAAAGGAATAGTGGAGATGGGGCGGCATCCCCATCTAGGGCGCTGGCCGTGGCTCGGGGAGCGGGATGAGCGTATCGTGGCTGATGTGTTGCGTCAGACCGATAGCCAACATTTGGCCGAGCGGATTTTTGCAGGCCTTAGCGGCGGCGAGAAACAACGGGTGTCCTTAGCGCGGGCGCTGGCACAGGAGCCGGTGTTGCTCGTGCTGGATGAGCCCACCGCCTATCTCGATCTGAAATACCAGTTCGCCTTGTTAAATTGGATTAAACAGTGGCAGGCGTCATGCGGGTTGACCGTGATCATGGTCTTGCACGATTTAAATCTGGCCGCGCAATATTGTGACCGCCTGCTGGTGTTGAAGCAGGGACGAATCGTGCGCCAGGGTACTCCGCACGAGGTGATTGTGCCGGAGATGGTCGAAGCGGTTTATGGCATGTCTCCCATTGTGGTGGAACATCCGTTGCTCGGGGTTCCGCAAGTGTTATTGACAGCGATGCAAGCACAGGAGAACGGGGAGGAGCGCGAACGATGAAAATCTATACCCGGACGGGTGATGAAGGCAAGACAGGAGTCATTGGCGGACGTGTGTCGAAAGATGATATCCGTGTGGAAGCGTATGGTACGGTGGATGAGGTAAATGCGTTTGTCGGTGAGGCAATCGTCAGGTTGGACCCGGCGATCCATGCCGATTTGCTCCAAGATTTGACCGAAATTCAGCATGAATTGTTTGATGCCGGGGGAGACTTGGCCCAAGCGGGTAAAAATCGTCGCTATAGGGTGACAGCGGAGATGGTGACCCGGTTGGAGGCATTGATTGATCGGTATGAGCAGGAATGCCCACCACTGGAACGATTCATTTTGCCTGGGGGCTCCCCGCTATCGGCCGCTTTGCATGTGTGCCGCGTGTTGACGCGCCGGGCAGAACGGTTGGTTGTCAGCTTGTGCCGGGAGCAAGAAACAAACGTCGAAGTGCGGCGTTATCTGAACCGGTTATCGGACTTCTTCTTCACTGTGGCGCGGGTGGCCAATGTGCGGGCAGGAATGGCAGATGTGGAATATAAGCGCGGCGTGCGGGTGTTTCACACGGACGAGAAAAAGGATCAGGGCACAACGTAAACTGCGGAGTGCGCGAAAGTGAGATGTGAGGAGGACACAGGTATGGCGTTAGTGATGTATTGGTATCCCAAATGCGGAACGTGCCGCAAAGCGAAAAAGTTTTTTGAGGAACACGGGGTGGCGGTGACAGAGAAACATATCGTCGAAACACCGCCGTCCAAAGCAGAGTTGGCAGATCTGGTTAAGAAAAGTGGATTGCCGATCCAAAAGTTTTTCAACACCAGCGGCCAAAAGTACCGCGAGTTGGGCTTGTCGAAGAAATTAAAAGAGATGAGCGACGATGAGAAGCTAGACTTGCTTGCTTCCGACGGGATGTTGATCAAGCGCCCGATCGTCACCGATGGGGAGAAAGTGACCGTCGGCTTTAAGGAAGAGCAATTTAAAGAGACGTGGGTGTGAATAAGTAGTAGACCGACCTTCCCTTCTGTACAGGTGGGGAAGATCGGTTTGTTCGTGTAAGGGATGACGAAAAATTAAGACATATGTGGAGGTAGACGCCTCCACCTCTTGCTTAGTCAGGGAGCTTGCTCAAGTTGTTAGTGCAAGCGTCGGTTAATGGCATAGCGGTAGCCGTTGCCTGGTTCTTTAGCCCTTTCTCCATAGAGTGGCAAGGGTCTGTGGTTCTGTGGTGTGTGTGCTGATTCGCGCGGCAGCAGGATAAATCGGTAAGGATAGGAAATAAATAGATGGGAAACCAAGGTGCGTAATTGAAAATTGTTTTCACTTTATAATTAATATAAAATAGTATTGACTATAATCTAGGAGCATGGTAAGTTAAATATGTGCCAAGCATTGCCACCTATTGTTTAAGACCCTTTTATGATGGGCAAGGTAAAGAATGTGGCATGAAATAGCAATGGCTAGTTTCATAACTTGAGGAGGTTGTTCAAGTGGCTCAACGTCTTGTAGGATTGCCAGCTCCAGATTTTGAAATGGAGAGTACCAAAAATCTGGAAACATTGGATGAGAAAGTTTCTCTTTCCGATTACAAAGGAAAATGGCTGGTTCTGTTTTTCTACCCACTTGATTTTACATTTGTCTGCCCAACCGAGATTACAGCTTTGTCTGACCGTTATGAAGAGTTCCAAGATCTCGATGCAGAGATCCTCGGTGTGAGCACCGACAGCAAATTCTCCCACCGCGCTTGGATCAACACGCCTCGCAGCGAAAACGGTTTGGGTGACATCAACTTCCCATTGGCTGCTGACACCACTCATAAAGTAAGCCGTGACTACGGCGTGCTGATTGAGGAGGAAGGCATTGCCCTGCGCGGTTTGTTCATCATCGATCCGGACGGCATTTTGCGTTACCAAGTGGTAAACGACAACAACATCGGTCGTGACGTGGATGAAACTCTGCGCGTACTGCAAGCTCTGCAAACCGGCGGCTTGTGCCCGGCCAACTGGAAACCGGGGCAAAAAACGCTTTAAGATAAGTGAGTAGAGGGCCTAACGTCAGTCGCGTTAGGTCCTTTCTTTCCATATATGACAGGAGGATGGAGAACATGGCGCTTCGTTTACGCACAGAAATGCCTGAAATCAATGGTGTGACGGAATGGGTCAATCAAGAGGTGACGAAGGAAGAGTTGAAAGGAAGCCCTGTGCTCGTTCATTTTTGGTCGATCAGTTGCCACATGTGCAAAGAAAGTTTGCCTGAACTCAACAAAATGCGGGAGGAAATCCCTAATCTGAAACTGGTCGGAATTCATATGCCTCGCTCGGAGAAAGACACAGATGTGGACGCGGTGAAAGAAACCATAGTAAAATACGAACTGAAACATCCACAAGGCATCGACAACGAACATCGTGTGGTGGATGCGTTCGAAAACGAATTTGTGCCTGCATTTTACTTATTCGATGCAAACGGCCTGCTGCGTCACCGTTCAGCTGGCGAGAAAGCGCTCTCGATGCTGAAACGCCCGTTGGAACGGGTGCTGGCTGAAACAGAAGCTTAAGATCCGGAGGGAATCGACATGAACTTGCCAAAAGAGCTGCGTTATTCCAAAGAACATGAATGGGTAAAAACGGAGGGCAACTTGGCCCGTATCGGGATCACCGACTTCGCGCAATCCGAATTGGGTGACATCGTATTTGTGGAATTGCCAGAAGTAGGAACAGAACTTGTCGTCGATGAACCATTCGGCAGTGTTGAGTCTGTGAAAACCGTTTCGGAGCTGTATGCTCCAGTTAGCGGAAAAGTCGTGGAAGTCAATGGAGAGCTGACCGATTCTCCGGAGAACGTGAACGATTCGCCGTACGAAGAAGGCTGGATGATCGTTGTCGAAATGTCCAATGAGGCTGAATTGGAAAAGCTTCTGTCAGCAGAAAAGTATGAAGAAATGATAAGCGAGTAAAGTGATGCCGATCCCCCTCCTTGCATATCGCCTTTCGGTGCGAGACAGACTATGGACAACCAAAAGGTGCAAGGAGGGGGATGTTTTTTATGGGATGGGCTGATATCAGCGACAAAGTGACGGGGCGCTTGGAAGCAGGTCGGTTGGTCTTTTATCACAACCACCAACCGGTAGCCGAAATGGATTTGCGAACCAAAGAGATGAGCCTGCGCGAAGGATACATGATGGATGGCGCGCAAATTTTTGCCGCTGATAATAAAACAAAATTACAACCGCGATATGCTGATAACTGTGATGTGGATTGGTGCCAGTGAGAGAAAAAACATAGCGGAGTAAGATTCGCTATGTTTTTTTCTTTTGGTCTTATGGTTTGGATTACTCAGATTTGTGGTAAAATATATACACAAGCTTCTTTGTTTTTCCATCAAATGTCCTAAAACATGTGGTCGATTATGAGTGGGAAGAGGAGGGAAAGCCCATGGGTTACTGCTGTGGCGCCTCCATGATTGGATTAATTGGATCTTATCGGCAGCAGTCCATCATGGTGCATCAGGTTCCGTTAATGTTTTGTCCAGTCTGTCATTCGATGGAAGTGCATCCTGCGGTTAAGGAAGAGGTTGAATTGGTGATTGAATATGCGCTGGAAGACCGTGTGAGAGAGGTCACCCTCCGTGAAACGATCACTCCGGAAATGATCGCAGAATGGAAAGAGGCTGGGATCAGTTTCCAAGAAACGGATGATCTGGAGCCGATCCTACGCGAACAAATCGACCATTCACTCGATCTCTTGAGAGTATCCAAAGTGTTAAATGATAAAGAGTGGGGCGAAGAATTGAAGCACCGCCTCAGCGTGCTAACCACACAACTTAAAAAATTGGAACAACAAAAAGAAGAAAGCCGATAAATGTTGGCCCGGCACAGTTTCGCTGCCCGGGCTTTTTTGTGCGGTAGTTAGAGTCCGGTGCGCTTGATCTCGTCGGTGATGCCGTCCCATAGGCGGAGGCGCGCTTCCAACGCCGATTGCGCAATCCGGTAGGCTTGTTCGCGTTTCAAGGGGTCGTTGCCGCACAAGGATTGCAGCAGTTTTTCGGCGAGTGGGCCGTTGCGCATGCCGTTCACGGCGAGATGGCGTCGCAAATAAGAGGTAAACCGGTTGTGGATTCCTTGCTGTTCCAGAGAACGCAATAAGGCTGCGAACATGTCGGGGATCAGATCATCACGCCCGAAAATAAACCAAGCGGCGACTTCATGGGGTTTACCGTTCAGCGATAATTCCAGGCTCTGTCTGACGAAGTCGGCAACGGTGGGGGGGATTTCGCTGGAATATAGAGATTCAATCGGATGGTATCCTGCGATAACCATTTCCACATACTGCTGAATCGGGGTGATGTCGGCTCCAGCTTCATCCATGGCTTGTATGTACATTTCAAAGTGGCTGGCGTAGCCTCCTTGCCCGTCCTCGTCGGCTTCTTCCGTCAGCACCATCTCGTTGATATAGCGGACATACTCGGCGTGCGCCCGCGGGATCCAAGGGATGGTGAGGGAAGTAAGCTGTCGTTGGAGCCGTTTGAGCACATTCATATAATCCCAAACGGCAAAAACATGGTGTTTCATGAAGATTTTAATACGTTCGGGCGAATTGATCATCGTATAAACCGGGTGGGTAAGAAGATCTTCCCGTGTGGTTTGAATCGTTTCTGAATATATGGCATTCACCATAAATTCCTCCTGTTTTGGAAAGAATTATAAAATAAACTATCGCTTATTTTACTGCATTCCCCTGCTGAAAACAAGAACATTATTCTTAAATTTTTGAAAACAGGAGGCCGAAAACAAGAAAAATCTTCCAGGGCATCGGCTCCTGGAAGACCGGTCAACGGGTGTTGGCTGTGTGCAAATACATACGGATGTGGTTGATCAAAAGATTGATGGCGACTTGGTTGTGTCCGCCTTCGGGAATGATTAAGTCGGCGTAACGTTTGCTGGGTTCGATAAACTGCAAGTGCATGGGACGAACCACGTTAAGATATTGATCCATCACCGATTGGAACGTGCGCCCGCGTTCTTTGATATCCCTTTCAATCCGGCGCAAAATACGTACATCGGCATCCGTGTCGACGAAGATTTTGATGTCCATCATGTTACGCAAACGCTCATCGTCTAAGATGAGAATCCCTTCCAAGATGATGACGTCCTTCGGTTCAAGCCTAACCGTTTCCGGCGCTCTCGTATGCTCGGTATAATCATAGACCGGCTTGTCGATGGATTTGTATTGGAGCAGTTGCGACAATTGTTCGATCAACAGGTCGGTGTCAAAGGAGAGCGGATGATCGTAGTTTGTCTTTTGGCGCTCCTCTAAGGTTAAATGCGATTGGTCTTTGTAATAGGAATCTTGTTCTAGATAGACGACAGAATCGGCGAATTGCTCCACCAGTTTGCGCGCGACAGTGGTTTTGCCGGAACCTGATCCGCCCGCCACGCCGATCACTACAGGTTTGTTCATGGCATATGCTTCCCTTCATGCTATCATTGCTCCGTGCGGTTTCACTTTCGTGATGATACCAGTATTATTGGTCGTTTTCAAGTGAAACATCATGGAAATGGCTTCTTGCAAAGAAGAAGCCCGGCTCTTGGAGCCGGGCTTGGGATGAGGATAGAAGTGTCAGGCTTAGCGGATGGGGCCTGCTTGCTTGATTGCTTCGCTGACGCCAGTGAACTTGTCGAAGTGTTGGTGGAAACGTTCGGCCAACTCGCGCGCCGCTTGGTCATAAGCAGCGGGATCTTGCCAGGTGTGCCGCGGATTCAAAAGTTCAGCAGGCACATCGGGGCAAGAGGTCGGGATATGCAAGCCAAAGATGGGATCGGTCTCGAAGTCGGCTTGTTTGAGCGAACCATTAATCGCTGCACGCACCATGGCGCGGGTATAGGCCAGGTTCATGCGTTGACCCACACCGTAAGGGCCCCCGGTCCACCCGGTGTTGACCAAGTAGACGTCCACTCCGTGTTGCTCGATTTTCTTGCCGAGCATGTCAGCATAGACATGGGCCGGACGTGGCAAGAATGGAGCACCGAAGCAAGTGGAGAAGGTCGCTTCCGGCTCGGTGACGCCGCGTTCCGTACCGGCGAGCTTACTGGTGTAACCAGCCAGGAAGTGATACATGGCTTGTTCTGGTGTCAATTTGGCGATTGGTGGCAAGACGCCAAACGCATCTGCAGTCAAAAAGAGGATGACGTTAGGATGCCCGGCCACTCCAGGAATCACCGCTCCGGGAATGTAATCGATCGGATAGGCGGCTCGGGTGTTTTCCGTCAGGCTGTTGTTTTTGAAATCCGCTTGGCGCGTCTCATCCAGCACCACGTTTTCCAAAACGGTGCCAAACCGGATCGCTTCCCAAATTTGCGGCTCTTTTTCTTTGGTTAAGCCGATGCATTTCGCGTAGCATCCACCCTCGAAGTTGAACACCCCATGGTCGGACCAGCCATGCTCGTCATCACCGATCAGGCGGCGTTCAGGGTCAGCTGATAACGTGGTTTTGCCGGTGCCGGACAGACCGAAGAACAGGGCGACATCCCCATCTTCCCCCACATTGGCTGAGCAGTGCATCGGCATTACACCGTATTCTGGCAATAAGTGGTTCATCACGCTGAAGATCGATTTTTTCATTTCACCAGCGTATTCAGTGCCGGCGATGATAACCATCTTATGCTCGAAGCTGATGGCGATCAGTGTGCTGGAGCGGGTGCCGTCTTGTTCAGGATCGATCTCGAAATGCGGCACGCAGACGACAGTGAATTCCGGTTGGTGGTTGGCCAATTCTTCCTTCTCTGGACGAATGAATAATTGGCGCACAAATAGGTTGTGCCATGCATATTCATTGATCACGCGGATTGGCAACCGGTAGGTCGAATCGGCTCCGGCGAATCCGTCAAAGATGAAGAGCTCTTTTTCTTTCAAATAAGATTGTAAGCGTTTTAGAATGTGGGCAAATTGCTCCGGCGCCATCGCCTGATTGACCGTGCCCCAGTCAATCTTATTCGTGATGGTAGGCTCGTTGACAATGTATTTATCTTTGGGGGAACGTCCAGTGAATGAACCCGTGGTCGCCCGCAATGCTCCTTCTTTGGTCAAGATGGCTTCTCCACGGGTGACGGCGTGTTCAACCAGTTCTGCGACGGACAGATTCATGTGCACTTGTTGGCTACGCAACAGTTGAAGTGCCGGTTTCTCTGTAGGAATGACGATACTCATTCTTAAGCATCCACCTTTTTTTCTGGGGAGTGAGCTTACAAAAGGGGTGTCTGGTAACCATACAAATGGGATAAAGTGGTTGATTTCAATAATGGCTAAAACAAACACGACCCGATTGCAAATAAACTCATTCAAACCCCGAATTAATTTTTCGTTCATATGTGGTGTATCAATCGTTAAAAAGTATAACATAATTGATTGTCATTCGTGAAGGAGGTTGGTATAAATGATTAAATATGCAGGGTTCATTATGAAAATTGAGTGATTTGCAAACATCACTCAACGGTTCATGGCGTTGGCGGAAACGGGTTACACTAAAGGAAGGCCGAGGGTAGAGGCATATTTCCCGCCTATTTTCCCATATATTGTTGGTAGGGGAGAGGGCACGAAGCCTTGATAACTCTACGAATCATATTCTTTGCTGGGATAAATACCCGTTGACTTTTCAAAAAATAAATGGTACTTTTGTACAGAATGAATTCCACTTCGGGAGTGTTATAATGAGCGAGTTAAAGGAAGGGGCCGTCGTACAGGGAGAAGTGATTTCCACTAAACCTTTCGGAGCCTTTATTAAATTAGAATCAGGAGAAACAGGTTTAGTTCACATCTCTCAAATTTCGACAAAGTATGTAGAAAAAGTTGAAGATGTATTGCAAGTAGGTGCTACAGTAAAAACGAAAGTGTTGTCCATTGATCCGTCAGGCAAAATCTCCTTGTCGATCAAAGCACTGAGCGATGATCGGCCGCGCGAGAAAAGGGGCGGGGACCGTCGAGGTGGCGGCCGCAACAAAAACTCGGGCGATTTCGAGGACATGATGAAAAAATGGATGAAGAGCAGCGAAGAGCGCTTGAGTGCACTTGCGGCAAAACAAAAACGGAATCGTTAACGCGACGGCAGTTCAATATTTGAACATAACATCTTCCAGATGGGAGATGTTTTTTTGTGCATTTAGTGGCATGAAAAGCTTGCGTGGATTGAGCCCAAGCAGGAAAAAAAGGGTGATGGTCAAGAAAGACCGTCACCCCTTTTTTTCACGTGCTTTTTTTCGATCAATAGCAGGGAAGGTGCTTGGTTTCGGTTGATGGTTTGTTGCCACATCACTTGATAGGCGTGGGCGGGGAGGGAACGGGCCCAATCGATGACAGCGCGTGCCTCTTCCGCCCCACCGGGATGGCCGGTGTACAGGGCTACGCTGAGAATGCCCCCTGTTGCCATCCACGAGGTCGCTGCTTCCAGCGCGTGTAAGGTGGTGTGCGGTTGGGTGATCACCTGTTCATCTCCGTGCGGGAGATACCCTAAGTTAAACATGAAGGCGCGAACAAGTCCGCGTGTATCATCGGGCAGCTGTTCCGCCAATAAATGGTGGCTGGTGTGGAATAAAGTTACCCGCTCGCGTCGGCCGGCTTGTTGCAACCGGGTGTGGGTGCGGTCGATCGCCGCCTGTTGGATATCAAATCCGTAAACATGGCCGGTTGGGCCCACGCATTCAGCCAGAAATAAGGTATCATGGCCATTGCCAATCGTGCCGTCCACGGCGATGGAGCCAGGCGGGCAGGCGGCTTTCACTGCGGCATGGGCGCTGGCCAGGATGGAAGGTAGGATCATAGCTCATCACACCCTATTCGGATGGAGACGCTCAGCGTTGCGGGGTTGGGCGTTTTTGCCTTGCCAGGAGTTGCGCCGCACCAGCTCGGCATCGATCGCATTGAGCACTTCCCACTTTTTGCGGCTCCACATCGGGCCGATCAACAAATCAGGCGGGCCATCCCCAGTCACGCGATGGATCACCACGTCGGGAGGCAGCATTTCCAAGGAGTCAGCTACCAGCCGGACATATTGGTCTTGCTCCAAAAATTGGACTAGCCCCGCTTCGTACTGCTTGACCATAGGGGTGTTTTTCAACAGGTGCAACAAGTGGATTTTCATGCCCTGAATATCCATGTTGGCGCAAGCTTCCACTGTCTGGAGCATCATTTCTTCTGTTTCGCCCGGCAAGCCGTGGATGATGTGGGCGCATGTGCGGATGCCGTGCTTGCGCAACTTTGCTACGCCTTCTAGGAAACATTCGTAATCATGCCCGCGGTTGACGAGTTTAGATGTCTCTTCGTGGATCGATTGCAGGCCCAGCTCAACCCACAGGTAAGTGCGCTGATTCAGTTCGGCCAGATATTCGACCACATCGTCCGGCAAGCAATCGGGGCGCGTGGCAATCGATAAGCCGACCACCCCTTCTTGCTCCAGAATCACTTCGTACATCTCCCGTAGTTCTTCCACCGGCGCGTACGTGTTGCTAAATGCTTGGAAATATCCGATGTACTTGGCGTCGGGCCACTTGGTGTGCATGCGCTCTTTTACATCGTGAAATTGTTTGAGCAAGTCATCGCGGCGATTCCCCGCGAAGTCACCCGAACCGCGGGCGCTACAAAAGGTGCATCCTCCGATAGCGGCTTTGCCGTCGCGGTTGGGGCAGGTGAACCCGCCATCTAAGGACACCTTGAAGATCTTTTCGCCGAATACTTGGCGCAGATGGTGGTTCCATGTATGAAAACGTTTATCTCCCCACAGGCGGGGAGTTTGTTGTTCTGTCGTTTGCATTGCACTCATCCTTGTCCATTAAAGGTCTGTCCCTATTATACACAATTTGCCCGGCCCATGCGGTTTAAAACCATGAAGCACATCGGCTCCTGACAGAATGGAAAGATTAAACAGCGACGCGCTGTGCGTTAAAGCTGTTTAGTCGGAATGAAACAAGGGAATGAAACGCTTGTTATAAAGAAGGGAAAGGGTGGATGGTATGGTGAAGTTAATCGCCATCGATATGGATGGAACCCTGTTGGACCATGAAGGGCGGGTAAGTGAGGCCAATCGGCAAGCAATCGCCGCGGCGCAGGCCAAAGGCGTGGTGGTGGCCATCGCGACGGGCCGTTCGTATCATGGTGCCCGCAGGGTGTTGGATGAAATCGAATTTATGGGACCGCTCATTTATTTGAATGGCGCCTGCACTCAGTTGCCAGATGGTGAATTGGTTGAAGAGATCTTCATGCCCCCGGGCAAAGTAGACGAACTGGCGCACTTGCTTAAAGACGGTGGGACATATTATGAGTTTTACACTCGAGATGGAATTTATCGCAACCGTGACGGGATTGAGATCATCAAAGCGGAAATGGACAAGCTTGAACATGTTGACACTTCATTGCACCAATGGTTGGAGAGTTTCACTGAACGCAGGCGTAATCGGATCGAAGATCGGGTGAAAGGGCGGTACGCCGAAGACATTCTGGCTGATCCCTCAATCGGCATCTACAAAGCAGTGGCGCTGTCGAGTGACTTACCTAAATTGAAGCGAGTCAGGCAGCGTGCCGAAGCCGTTTCAGGTGTAGCGGTTTCTGCTTCTTCTGTCTACAACTTTGAAGTGAACGATCAAAAGGCGCAAAAAGGGATCGCGGTGCAAAAGCTGGCGGAGCGTTACGGTGTGCCCATGCAAGAAGTCATGGTGATCGGTGACAACCAGAATGACCGATCCATGATGAAAGTGGCAGGTGTTCCGGTGGCGATGGGCAATGCTGAGGACGAAGTGAAACAGATCTGCCGTTTCGTGACTAAAACCAACACGGAAAACGGTGTGGCGCATGCGATTCACAAGTTTGTTGGGGACTGAACATACCTTGAGAAAAGGTGATATAATACAGAGAAAACATATCTTTTCGCGCTCTTAGGAGGAGAACTTGATTGGAAGACGTGATAGAACCGCTTCTTATGATGTCTTTGGTAGTGTTTTTTGTATTCCTTAACGGATTTTTTGTCGCGGCCGAATTCGCCATAGTCAAGGTGCGATCGACACGGATCGCCCAATTGGAAGACCGGCGCGGCCGGGTCGCGCAGAAAATCCTGGCCAATCTGGACGCCTATCTGTCGGCGACGCAACTAGGGATTACACTGGCTTCCTTGGCGTTGGGTTGGATTGGGGAACCAGCCATCGTCAAATTGATCTCGCCGCTGTTCATCTATCTGGGCATGCCCGAATGGATGATTCATGCGGTGGCGGTGATCATCGCCTTCACCCTCATCACTTTTTTGCACATCGTCTTGGGTGAGATGGCGCCAAAGTCCTGGGCGATTCGCCAAGCGGAATCCGTCACCTTGTGGACGGCCATGCCGCTCAACTGGTTTTATGTCGTTTTCCGACCCTTTATCTACGTCCTGAACAATGCATCCAACTTGTGTTTGCGGTGGTTTGGCGTCGAATCCAATGAAACCCACCAGGCGCACACCGAAGAGGAAATTCGGATGCTGATCGCGCAAAGCCATAAGAGCGGCGTGATTGATCAAACCGAGTTGACCCTGTTTGATAACGTGTTTGACTTCACGGAACGGGTTGCCCGGGAAGTGATGGTACCGCGCGTCAAAATCGTCTGTCTGTATGAGAATGAGCCGTTTCATGCCAATCTGGAGCGGATCAAACAGACGCCGCATACGCGATTCCCATTATGCGGCCGGGACAAGGATGACATCAAGGGGATTGTGCACATTCGCGACGTGTATCAGCTGATGACAGAAGGAATAGAGCCGAATCTCTTGGAGTTGGCCCGGCCGGCTACCGTTGTGCCAGAAACGATGGAAGTGAAGGACATCTTGCGCCAATTGCAAAAAAATCGCGCGGGGATGGCGATTGTCGTTGATGAATATGGCGGAACGGCCGGCATTTTGACTACCGAAGATATCATAGAGGAGATTTTCGGTGAGATCCAAGACGAGTTTGACAATGAACGGCCTCATATCCTGCGGAAGGGACGTAATGCGTCCATTGATGCGGGGTTGTTGATTGAAGATGTGAATGAATTGCTTCACATTCAGATTGAAGACCAGGATAATGACACGATCGGTGGTTGGTTGTTTTCGGAATTGGAGAAGGTGCCGAGCGTGGGTGACCAGGTCGCTTTTGGAGAATGGCTGTTCACTGTGGAAGAAATGGATCAGTTGCGGATCTCCCGAATTATGGCGTCACCGCTGACGCAAGAGGATCAAGCGCCCGATGAGAAGTTGTTGCCGACTTCTTCCTAGGGGGATGTTTGGAACCCAGTTTGGGTTCCTTTTTTTATATCCCATAAAATAATAAACTCAGGAAAGGGCTCCTGAGTTTGGCTTGGTAATTATTAGGGAGATGGCGCTGATTGGCTACACCCGTTCATTTATTGTTTTAACTGCTTGGAGGGTCTGCTTCTAAAATAAAATTCATCTAACGTCACCTCTTTTGCTGCGAAATACATCCATTATGTCTTTGTTATGTAATTGTACTTCAATTCGAAACAAATTTTCAATATAATTAGTAAATGCATTTTATATAGCGACAATCCATTTTTCTAATTATTACTTTATCGTGCAAATGCAATTGTATTATTATGATTATTCTGTATTTATTTTTCTCTGCGTTTATGCGAAAATAGCGAAGCGGTTTAAGGAAGAATAAAAGAGCAGGGAATCTTTTATGGTTGGTAAATTTATTCAAGAGGGTGAAACAGAAAACAGTCATGTCATGATTTAAAAGTTTAATGTACATCTTAAAGGAGAGAGGTTGATTGACAAATTTTTTATCAGTTGTATTATTGAATTATGAGCGTTTGTTTCAACAGGGGAAATTGAAGAATAGCAATTGATTTCCGGAGTGATCCTCATCCTGTACTAAAACAGATTGCGGTTATAGTTATAACAGTGAAACGTTTTCACTGAGACTTATAAAATGGGGTGATACCATGGCGAAGACCAAACAACGCAACATGTTTGGAAATGCTGAAGTTCGGTTACAACCGATTGAGCCGTTTGCCGTTCTGTCTGTAGAAGGTAAAGTGGTGAATAAAGATGCAATGCCAAAGTTGAGCGACGAGCAACTGCGGGAATTGATGAGACGCATGGTGTTTACCCGCGTCTGGGATCAGCGCGCGGTCAACCTGGCTCGACAAGGGCGTCTTGGTTTCTATGCGCCTGTGTCGGGTCAAGAGGCGACGATGATCGGTAGTGAATTCGCGCTTAACAAAGACGATTTCATCCTGCCGGGCTATCGTGACATTCCGCAATTGTACTGGCACGGTTATCCGATGTACCAGGCGTTCCTGTGGTCCAAAGGGCATATCCACGGCGGACAAATCCCTGAAGATGTGCATGTGCTGATGCCGCAAATCATCATCGGTGCACAATACGTGCAAACCTCCGGCGTAGCGATGGCTTTCAAACAGCGCGGTGAGAAACGTGTGGCCATCACCTTCACCGGAGACGGTGGTAGCTCGCAAGGGGATTTCTATGAAGCAATGAACTTTGCTGGCGTCTATAAGCTACCTGCTATCTTCGTGGTGCAAAACAACGGTTATGCGATCTCCACACCGTTCAAGAAACAAACGAATGCTGCTTCTATTGCGCAAAAAGGGGTAGCCGCCGGCGTTCGCAGCATTCAAGTAGACGGGTTTGACGTGCTGGCTGTGTACCAAGCTGTGCACGATGCAGCAGAACGCGCCCGCAACGGTGAAGGCCCAACATTGATCGAAGCGATCAACTACCGCCTTGGACCGCACTCGATGTCGGGTGACGACCCAACCCGCTACCGCGCCAAAGATGAGCCATCTGAGTACGACGAGAAAGAACCGTTGGTTCGTTTCCGCCGTTACCTCGAATCCAAAGGTCTGTGGACGGAAGCGGATGAAAACCAAGTGATTGAAGAAGCGAAACAAGCTGTAACAGATGCGATCAAGAAAGCCGAGTCTTATGAGAAGATGACGGTGGATCAATTGATCGATGCGATGTACGAAGTTACTCCTCCGCATCTGGAAAAACAGAAAGCAGAGTTCGCAAAGGAGGGTAAATAAACCATGCCACAAATGACAATGGTGAAAGCGATCAATGATGCCATGCGCGTGGAACTGAAGCGCGACCCAAACGTCATGGTATTTGGTGAAGATGTGGGAACCAACGGCGGCGTTTTCCGTGCAACCGACGGTTTGCAAAAAGAGTTTGGTGAACACCGCGTGCTTGACACCCCGCTGGCGGAGTCTGGCATCGGCGGTCTGGCTGTAGGCCTGGCTGTCCAAGGTTTCCGTCCGATTGCTGAGATTCAGTTCATCGGTTTTACTCCAGAAGCGTTTGACTCTATCGCGGTGCAAGCTCCGCGGATGCGTTACCGCTCCGGTGGCCGTTATTCCGCTCCAATCGTATTCCGCACGCCATTTGGCGCGGGTGTGAAGGCGCCAGAGTTGCATGCCGACAGCTTGGAAGCGTGGTTGACCAAAACTCCGGGGATCAAAGTGGTTTGCCCATCCAACCCTTATGATGCCAAAGGATTGTTGATCTCGGCGATCCGCGACAACGACCCGGTCTTCTTCATGGAGCATTTGAAATTGTACTTCGCATTGAAAGGTGAAGTGCCAGAAGGCGAATACACCGTACCGATTGGCAAAGCCAACGTTGTGCGGGAAGGATCAGATATCACCGTGATCACGTACGGTGCGATGGTGCATACTGCGATGAAAGCAGCAGAGCAAGCGGAAAAAGAGCGTGGCACGAAAGTAGAAGTGATTGACTTGCGCACCCTGAGCCCGCTGGATGTTGAAACCATCGTCAGCTCGGTTGAAAAAACCGGCCGTGCCATCGTCTTGCAAGAGGCGCCATACTCTGCTGGCGTGGCCGCAGATGTGATTGCGCTGATCAACGAGCACGCTATTCTCAAATTGGAAGCGCCGGTAAAACGCGTGACACCGCCGGATACGCATTTGGCTTACCAATTGATCGAAGATCAGTGGGTGCCGGATGCCGCGCGCGTTGTGAAGGCGATCAACGAAGTGCTCGACTTCTGATGAGATTGGAACGGACAACCTGTGTACTGTTGCATGTTTGGCATGGTACATAGCAATGAGCGGTGGTCATACCCGCCACGAAATCAGTGGTCGGGTCACCGCCTTCTTTTTCATGACGAGATTGAACAAAACTAAGTAGCTGAGTCAGATAGGAGGTTGCTCTCGTGGCATACGAATTTCAATTGCCTGATGTTGGTGAAGGAATCCACGAAGGTGAGATAGTAAAGCTTCATGTCAATGTGGGAGACAAAATCGAAGAGTTTGACGTGTTCGCTGAGGTGCAAACCGACAAGGCGGTAGTGGAAATCACTTCACCAGTCACGGGCACGGTTCGCGAACTGAAAGTGAAAGAAGGGGATATTGCCCTCGTTCACTCTACCATCGCTCTGATCGATGTGGAAGGCGCCGAACCGGCTCCGGCAACCGAAGCGCCTGCTAAAGAGGAAGCGGCGCAAGCGGAAAAAGCTCCGGCTGAACCGGTTCAAGTGGAGTCGGCCAAAACGGAAACACCGGCTAAACGCGGCAATGTGTCGGCTATGCCGTCCGTGCGTAAGCTGGCGCGCGAATTGGGCGTAGACATCACACAAGTGCCGGGAACGGGCAAACATGGACGTATCTCGGCTGAAGATGTGCGCAACTTTGCGGCTGGCGGCAAACAAGCAGCTGCTCCGGCGGAAACAGTTGCTGAAGCGCCTGCGACCAAAGCGGCATCTGGTGTGGCACCGTCCAAAACAGCCATCGAAACCGTCGGCACAGAAGAGCGCATCCCATTGCGTGGTATTCGTCGCACCATCGCGACACGCATGGTGGAAAGCAAGCACACCGCACCGCATGTGCACATCATGGATGAATTTGATGTGACCGAACTGGTTGAGTTGCGCAGCTGGGGCAAAAGCATCGCGCAAGAGCGCAACATCAAATTGACATATCTGCCGTTTATCATGAAAGCGGTCGTTGCGGCCCTGCGCGAGTTCCCGACCTTAAATGCTTCGATTGATGATGAAAACCAAGAGATCGTCATTAAGCATTACTACCACATCGGTATGGCCGCGGCGACCGACAATGGGCTACTGGTGCCAGTCATCAAAGATGTGGATCGCAAATCCATGTTTGACTTGGCGGAAGAAACGGCTGACAAAGCGAGCCGCGCGCGCCAAATGAAGCTGGATGCAAGTGAGATGAAAGGAAGCACCTTCACCATTTCCAGCTTGGGTAATCTAGGGGGCCAATTGTTCACCCCGATTATCAACTATCCGGAAGTGGCCATCTTGGGTGTCGGAGCGATCAAAGAAAAGCCGGTTGTGCATAACGGAGAAATCGTCATCCGTCCGCAACTGCACGTTTCCTTGGGCTTTGACCACCGCCTGATCGACGGAGATGTCGCTGCCCGGTTCTTAAGCCGCTTGAAACAGCTCTTGGAAAATCCAAAACTCTTGATGATGGAGATGAGATAAGATGGTAGTAGGTGATTTGGCACAAGAAGTGGATGTTCTCGTCATCGGTTCCGGCCCAGGAGGATATGTTGCGGCCATTCGTGCGGCCCAGCTGGGACGTTCTGTAGCGATTGTAGATAAAGATACGGTTGGCGGCGTTTGCCTCAACCGCGGTTGTATCCCTTCCAAAGCGATCATTTCCGCGTCTGAGCGGTATATGGGGATCAAAGAAGCGGGTGAGATGGGCATTGAAGTGTCCGGCGACGTCAACGTCAACATGCCGAAATTGATCGAGTGGAAAAACGGCGTGGTCAAAAAATTGACCGGCGGCGTGAACAGCCTACTCAAAGGCAATGGAGTGGAGATCATCAGCGGGGAAGCTTATTTCAGCGGACCTAACTCCCTGCGCGTGGTGAGCGAAGATGCTAGCCAAACATACAAGTTTAATGATGTGATCATCGCTACCGGTTCCCGTCCAGCCGAACTGAAAATCCTGCCTTTTGACGGCAAGCGGATTCTTTCCTCCACCGAAGCGCTCAACCTGCAAGAAGTGCCAAAACGCTTTATCGTGGTGGGTGGCGGCTACATCGGTTTGGAGCTGGGTACCGCTTATGCCAAACTTGGCGCAGAGGTAACGATTCTGGAAGGAACCAAATCGTTGTTGCCTGGCACGGATGAAGCTTTGACCAAAATGGTTACCCGCAAGCTGAAAAAACTGGGTGTTACCGTGATCACCGAAGCGATGGTGCAAGGTGGGGAAAACACTGGCGACGAAGTTGTTGTCCGCGCAACCGTGAATGGCGAAGAAAAAACATTCTCTGCTGACTATTGCTTGGTTGCCGTCGGCCGCAAACCCAACACCGATGAATTAGGTTTGGAATTCGCGGGAGTAGAGACGGACGAACGCGGCTTCATCAAAATCGACAAACAATGCCGCACCAATGTAGAGCACATTTACGCGATTGGCGATTGCGCAGGTGGCGCGCTGTTGGCTCACAAAGCGAGCTATGAAGCGAAAATCGCGGCGGAAGTGATGTGCGGAATGAACAGCGTGATCGATTATCAAGCGATGCCGTTTGTCATTTTCAGCGATCCGGAAATCGCTTATACCGGTCTCACCGAGGCACAAGCCAAGGAGGAAGGGTATGATCCGGTGGTAAGCCGTTTCGCCTTTGCGGCTAACGGTCGGGCTCTGTCCATGAACCATGCGGACGGCTTCGTGCAAATCGTGGCGGACAAAGAAACCAAGCAAGTCTTGGGTGTGCAAATTGTCGGTCCAGAAGCGTCCACTTTGATTGGCGAGGCTGTGTTTGCGGTGGAGATGGGTGCAAACGCCGAAGACATCGCGCTGACCATCCATGCTCATCCGACCCTGCCAGAGACGATCATGGAAGCGGCGGAAGGTGTGTTGGGACACGCTATTCACATGGTGAACAAGAAGTAACGCACAGCGCCAAAACAAGCCCCCAACCTGTCTTGGGGGCTTTTTCCTTTGCACATTTGACGAAAATTTAAAAATAATCCCCCGTTCCTCTTATTGGAAAGGTTTTCAGATATAATAATAAATTGAACAGGGAAAAAATTCAGCTTCCCTGTTCATTTCAACTTAACGCAAATCAACGAAAACAACGAATACATCGGAACGAATAAGCGAAGCGGATATTGAGGCAAAAAGTCAGGGCGAATAAAGCGGTTGCCGTCGGCGTCCCTTGTATTTGTCATTTTCATTCATCCGGGGCCGACTTGGCAGCCGCACATTGCATTCGCAAGAGATGAAGCAAATGGTGACATGGTTTTCGGTTTTATTATAGGGGGCATCCATAATGAAAATGAGGGAATTGATTCCATCGTTGAAGAAGTTGAATATTAAAGTACAATCAATCAGCACAATGGAATTAAATCCTGACCAAATGCACACCGTTTTTCACATCATCAATGAAATCGCAGACCACCAACCTGAGACGGACATGTTGTTGCATGGAGAATGGTCGCGCTATCGGCAAAGCTTTTTGAAGCAACGGCTACTGCATGGTTGGCGCAAGATTCGAACGGCTTTCTACTTGGAGCGTCTGGCGCCGCATGATGCGTATGCGGAGCTGGCCGGCCTATTTGAGGCTTGTTTCCATGAGGAGTACCATGAAGTGGGGTTGGAAATGAACATTTTCACTTTGCGGGCTTTTTTGTGGAACCAAGAACACCTGACGGAAAAGATGGGGGCACATCGCGACCGGCAAGGATGGGTGGAATTGCTTGATTTGCTGGATGCGTTGGAACAGGCCGGATACGAGTGAGAAGCGAGAAAGCGGAGGCATGCGATATGAAAACGGTGATTCAAATCGAAGTTCGTCCAACGGAGATTGATGTGATGGGGCATGTGAACAATGCCAAATACCTGGAATACATGGAGTGGAGCCGGGAAGATTGGTACAACCGGGCGGGCTTGCCCTTTGATCTTTTGTCGGAGCAGAACGTGGGCACGGTCACGGTCAACATCAACATCAATTATCGAAAAGAGGCGCGGTTGGGCCAGAAACTGACTGTCAGCACTGAGCCGATCCGCAAAGGGCGCACCAGCTTTGTGCTGAAGCACGAGATTGTGAATGAGCGTGAAGAATTGGTTGCTGATGCGGAAGTGATCAGTTGCACCATCGACTTGAAAGAGCGTAAGGCAGTGCCGTTGCCGGATGCCTTGGCGCAATGCTTTGCCTAAATGAAATAGATGAAATAAACCCCTCTCCCAAACCGGTCAGCGGTTGGAGAGGGGCTTTTCTTAACGGCTCGCGCGCCAATGGTGTGAAAAGCAGGGCTATCCGTTTTGTTTGAGATCTCGCAATTCGTCCAAGACGCCTTCGATTTCCATCATGGTTAAACGGCCCTGTTTTTTTTCAATCATGCGATAGATGTCTAGCAATTCCTCGTATTGTTCCAGCTTAAAGTCATCCGCGGTGATGATTGCGGCGTTGACGATTTTCAGGCTGTCTTTGATCTCCTTAACGATGTGTTCGAGATTTTCGCGCGTGGCTGTTTCCAAATTCACGTAGACGCCATCCTTTCTGTCGTTCGCTTATTATCTATTCTAGCGGAAGCGTGGGCAAAAACATAGGAGCAATTGGTGGTTGCTCCCACGAGAGGTGAACAGATGGCTTATCCGCGATTGTATGTTGATTTTCTTTATTATTTTAACGTGGAACAAGATTATTATGAGTGTCATGAAGTGTTGGAAGAGCTTTGGCTAGAGGAAGGACGGGAACGTTTTTACCAAGGGTTGTTGCAAGTGGCTGTCGGTTTGTACCACCAACGCAACGGAAATCTGGGAGGGGCGGTTAAGTTGTGGACGGCGGCGCTGGAAAAGCTGGCGGCGTACCCTGAGCCGGAGTGGATGGGAATTGATATGGCCGGGGTGATAAAAGAGACCGAAGCGCGGTTGGCGGCTATCAAAGAAGGACGTCCTGGCACATGTGGCACGATGCAAATCCGCATCGTTGATGAGAGGTTGCGGAGCGCAGTAAGGCAACGTTTCATGGCGGAGGAAGGCGAGTGACGGAAGGCTACAGCCGAGCGCGGAATGTGAAAAAGCGCGGGTTCCCCGTTATGGTGGAACCCGCGCCAAGCTTACATCCGCAGCAGTTTCTGCTTAATTAAGGCCAGGCATTCACGCGCTTTGTGGTAAGGTGTGAACAGCACTTGGGAATGAACCGGTGCAGGAGTGGCGCGCACACCCGCTTGCCGTGCATAATTGAGGGCTCGGTACATGTGGTAATCGTGGGTGATGAGGGCGATTTTTTCCCCCTTTGATTGTTTTAGTAATTCGGCGGCGTACTTTAAGTTTTCCTTGGTGTTGTTAGATCGGTCTTCCAATATGAGGTGGTCAGCGTGCACTCCGCGTGCGACGAGGTAACGCTTCATGCCTTCCGCCTCAGTGATCCCGCCCACGCCCAATCCTCCAGATAGCAAGAGATAATCAACCCGCTTTTCTTTGTACAAGCGAAGTGCCAGGTTCAACCGTTCTTTGAGGGCGGGGCTGGGCTGTTGATCCCAAAGGGCGGCTCCTAGGACAATGGCGATGCGGTGATGCTCTGCACTCGGTTCTGAATGGTCATAACGCGAGACGAGGTTCCACAAAGTGCAAAATGGGATGAGTAAGACGATGAGCGTAATCGCTCCGCTGATCATCCATTTATTGGCCAGCATCTTTTATCCACTCCTATTTGACATCTGTTGACGGGGAATAGCGATTCGTTGACTAGGCCGCTTCCCTTTCTATTTATTTCATTCAAATGGGCACGAAGACATGAATGAAGGGTGGGGATGATAAATGGAAAATTTGCCGTTTTCCCGATTGAGGTCAATGACCAAGCCATCCATCCACTTGGCGTCTTGCGGCAACCATGCGAACAGGACGCCGTCGATGCGTTTGGTGTGAAAGGCAGGTGTGGGTTCGGTCATTTCCAAGGCAAACGTTGGTGCACCGCAACCCGAGGTCAGGGAAATGACCCGGAACACCAGCGGCGCCGTGCTTTGTTCTTGCCAGATCAGCCATTTCATCTTTGCCAATGCCAATTCGCTCACTTGGATATTCATTCCGGTATCGCTCCCCTTTAGATCATTTTCTTTGTCACTATAGCATGGATGAAGAAGAATGAAAAATGGGGGCGCAACAGGCATGTTCAAAGGAAAAGTGGATATCCTGTAGATGAATTCAAGTGGGGTGGGCTTATCCGCCTTGGGTGGGGGATTTTCCTGATCTCGGCCTCATGGTAAGATGGAGACGAGCCAAAAAAAAGGAGGCTATATACCATGACGATTGAACGCCAAGCAGCAGTGACCTTTAAAGGAAACCCGGTGACCCTGTTGGGACCGGAATTAAAAGTGGGTGACAAAGCGCCGGACTTCACGGTGTTGGCCAATGATCTGAGCCCGGTGACGCTGGACAGCAGCAAGGGTTCTGTGCGCATCATCAGTGTCGTTCCCTCTGTGGACACGGGCGTGTGCGATATGCAAACACGCCGTTTCAATGAAGAAGCCGCCAAATTGGATGGGGTAAAAGTGCTGACCGTCAGCGTTGATTTGCCATTTGCCCAAAAGCGTTGGTGCGGTGCGGCTGGAGTGGAAAACGTCCAAACCCTGTCTGACCATCGCGACCTCTCTTTTGGTACCGCATATGGTGTAGCGATTAAAGAACTGCGCCTGTTGGCTCGCGCGGTATTTGTCGTTGACCGCAACGATCAGATCGTTTATGTGGAGTATGTACCAGAAGTGACCAACCATCCTGATTATGAGGCGCCTGTGTTGGCGGCTAAAAAAGCATTAAATGCATAATCTACATATGCACCCAAAGTCCAGCTACCCGCATAGCTGGGCTTTGTTTTTAAACAGGAGGGAAGAGCGATGAAGGAAGCATCCACTGAGCGGTATTTTGTGGCTTTGCCCATCCCGGCGGCACAACGAGCCGGATTGAAGGCGTGGGTATACGAAAAGAAGGAAGAATGGCCGTTTACCAAATGGGTGCACGAGGCGGATTATCATCTCACCCTTCAGTTTTTGGGGAATGTTGCTGCGCAGCAACTAAATCAAGTCAAAGAAGCGTTAACGCTGTTGGCACGGGAAACGGTTCCGTTTCGGCTGGCAATGGAGGGGATCGGAACGTTTGGGCGTCCAGATCGCCCCCACATTTTATGGGTAGGTGCAACAGGTGAGCTGGAGCGCTTGCATGCTCTGCAATCGCTGGTGACAGCTAGAATGCGTCCACTCGGCTTTAAGCCCGATGATCGTCCATACCGCCCACACATCACCTTGGCCCGTAAATACCGACAAAGTCGGTTTCCCTATGATCGCCTGAACGAAATAAGCTTGTCGCCAGAGATTGAAGAGCCTTGGTTGGTAGAGGGCGTGGTCTTGTACCGCTCCCACTTGGGTCGCATTCCCATGTATGAGGCAATCGGCTGGTATCCATTTGAACATAAAAAAGAAGAAACGCCGTGATCAGCGTTTCTTCTTTGTTGTTGGCAGGGTTACTGGTATAAAGAGGAACCTTTCTCTTTAAATTCCTCCGCTTTTTCCTTCAAGCCTACTTCCGCTGCTTCGGCCAGACTTAACCCGTTTTGCTCGGCATATTCGCGAATATCTTGCGTAATCCGCATGCTGCAGAACTTGGGGCCGCACATGGAGCAGAAATGGGCCGTCTTGGCCGGTTCCGCTGGCAAGGTTTCATCATGGTATTCCTGCGCCCGTACGGGATCGAGAGAGAGGTTAAACTGGTCGCGCCAGCGGAACTCAAACCGCGCTTTGGACAAGGCATCGTCCCGTTTTTGGGCGCCAGGGTGGCCTTTCGCCAGATCGGCGGCATGAGCGGCGATTTTGTACGCGATTACCCCTTCTTTGACGTCTTCTTTATTAGGTAACCCCAGATGCTCTTTCGGGGTGACATAACAAAGCATGGCTGTCCCGAACCAACCGATCATTGCCGCGCCGATGGCTGAAGTGATGTGATCGTAGCCTGGCGCGATGTCGGTCGTCAATGGGCCTAGCGTGTAGAAGGGAGCTTCTTGGCACACTTCTTGTTGAATGTCCACATTTTCTTTGATTTTATGCATCGGCACGTGGCCAGGCCCTTCAATCATCACTTGCACATCGTATTCCCAAGCGATCTTGGTCAGTTCGCCCAAGGTATACAGTTCAGCCATCTGCGCCTCATCATTGGCATCCGCAATCGATCCGGGACGCAATCCATCTCCGAGAGAGACGGAAATATCATAGCTCCGCAGGATCTCGCAGATTTCCCGGAAATGCGTGTACAAGAAGTTTTCCTGGTGATGGGCGAGACACCAAGCTGCCATAATCGAACCGCCGCGAGACACAATACCTGTCGTACGGTTGGCAGTGAGCGGGATGTATCGCAACAATACACCCGCATGAATGGTGAAATAGTCAACGCCTTGCTCGGCTTGTTCGATCAGCGTGTCGCGGTACATTTCCCAAGTGAGCTTGGCCGGATCGCCACCCGCTTTTTCAAGCGCTTGGTAAATAGGCACGGTGCCCACTGGCACGGGTGAGTTGCGGATGATCCATTCCCGGGTGTTGTGGATGTTTTTCCCTGTGGATAGATCCATGATCGTGTCAGCACCCCACAGGGTAGCCCAAGTCATTTTTTCCACTTCTTCTTCAATGGAAGAGGTTACGGCGGAGTTACCGATGTTGGCGTTGATTTTGACGTGAAAATTTTTGCCGATAATCATCGGTTCCGCTTCTGGATGGTTGATGTTGCTCGGAATGATTGCGCGTCCGCTAGCCACTTCTTCCCGAACGAATTCAGGCGTCACATTTTCACGGATAGCGATAAATTCCATCTCCGGCGTGATGATGCCCTTACGCGCGTAGTGCATCTGGGTTACGCTTTGGCCAGGGCGCGCGCGCAATGGGTGTGAACCCGTTTGGGGAAAGGTGCGGAAGAGATTCGCTTTTTCCTCGGATTTGAACCCATTGTCAATCGGTTGCACCTTGCGGCCTTCGTATTCTTCCACGTCCCCGCGTTCCAGAATCCATTGCCGCCGCAGTTTGGGCAAACCTTGCTCCAAATTGATCGGAGCGTCTGGATCGGTGTACGGGCCGCTGGTATCATAGACGCGCAACGGTTCATTTGGGGTTTCTCCCTGGGCATGGGCGGTCGGTGACAATCGAATCTCCCGCATTGGCACCTGAATGTCCGGGCGTGAACCGGGCACATATACCTTGCGGCTATTTGGAAAAAAATATCGTTCCATATCACAACACTCCTTGCGCTCTTGTTCGGACGGTCATATGGACAGGAGTTTGGCGCGCAGGGGCAAACGGAGGCGATGGTCGGGGGGCGATTGGAAATGGCGGTGCGTGCAAGCGCATCCGACCTGTGCGGCGAGTCGATGCGCCGTGAGGAGAATGCGGTGGTGTGTATGTGTGCATAGAAAAAGCCATACGCCCAGCGCGTATGACTTGAATGGTCAAAGTGTGAAGGAGCGCATCATAGCGGAAAATCCGTCGACAAGCGGTCTTGTCCCGACAAGGATCCCACAATGAAGCGGTTCCAACCCATCCCTACGCTGGCATTACCCAGATCAGGTTAACCGGTCGGCGGCAGAGTGCTCCGCCCTCTCAGCCTGGCTTACTCCAAGCTCCCGTCTTTCACATATGAAGGTGTCCAAAATTAAAGTATCATGACAATAATTTTCTGTCAACAAAGAATAGGTATGCCGTTCACATATTTGTCATTATTTTGCGAAAAAAGCGGGTTGGTGCCTGATTTTATCAAGCTATACTTAAATTGTAAGTGTTTGGTTGGAGAGTGAAATTTATTCTGGGATTAGAACATAAACATACACAATCATACATGGAATTTCAGCGTAATTGGGTTAGGAAGGGATGGGTGAATCATGCGGATTGAATGGTCTCATGTCAGAAAATGTTATGAAATATCTGATACACGGACCCGCCCAGCTCGGAACCAAATGAAAAACATCGGCTTACTTGATTTTTCAGCATCGGTCAGTGAAGGGATCACAGTGGTTCTAGGGCCGCGGGGAGCGGGCAAGTCCACTTTGCTCCGGGTGACGGCGACAGTGATGGTGCCGGATGATGGCAATGTGCTGTATCAACTGACGGACAAAGAAACGGTGGAATGGTCGCGGGGACGCTTGATGGCATCGGGAATATCCAGTGTGTCGCCGCTCAAACAAATCATTAGCTATATTCCGCATGCTAAGCAGCTTGACAATGACATGACCGTGGAACAGTCGCTGATCATGCAAGCGCGGAGCAAGCGGGTGTTGCGGTCTCGCAAACGGGCGATGGAACTGCTGACGCGTTGGGGATTGGCCGGTGTGCGCCATACGCCGTTGTACCAACTGCGCGGTGGGGCGCTGAAGCGCTTTTTATTGGCGCACGGATTGATCGGCAAGCCGCGCATATGGATCTTGGACGAGCCTACAGAGGGGCTGGACCCTTTGGGGCGGGCATTGTTGTGGCAAGAATTGCGGCACCCGTCCAAAGGCCGGATTACGCTGATCGCCACAGAACGGGATATGGCTTTGGCTGAACTGGCCGATCAATTGATTTTGATGGAATGTGGCCAATGCCGGCGTCACGGCAAGCGAAAATGGCTGACTGCTGGTGTTAAGGAAGGCACGGTTAGTGCATGGTATCGGACGATGCAGACTTTTTCCTATCAACAAGAACGATAACGGGATGAGGGAACCAGCATGGCAGAATTGGAATTAAGGCTGGCGGAGACGGATGAGGAAAGACAGTGGCTGGAAGCGTTATGGAAAAAGGAATGGGGCGGAACGACGATGATCACGCGCGGGCGTAGCACCGCTTTGGCGGATGTGCAGGCAGTGATCGCCTACAGTGGCGGGGAACCCGTGGGAGCGGTCACTTGGCGCATGGACGAACAAGATGCCGAACTGATGAGCCTCAATGCCTTTCGGGAAGGTCAAGGCATCGGCGGGGCATTGCTGGCACGCGCAGAGCAGGAAGTGAAATCCATGGGGACGACGCGCCTGTACCTGATCACCACCAATGACAATCTGCATGCGCTTGCTTTTTATCAAAAGCAGGGCTATCGGTTGGTGCGCCTGTTTCCAGGGGCTGTCGATGCCGCACGCCGGATGAAGCCGACCATTCCGGTCATCGGGCACCATGGGATTCCTTTGCGCGATGAGTTAGAGCTGGCGAAGGCATGGTGACGGCGAATATGCAAGGTGTGGCAACGCCCCCACTTGACGGTGTGCGTGAAGGGGGGGAGGGTTGCCTTTTGACTGGTGAATTGGCTCGCGCAAGGCTTTGTTTTTTAGAAAGCAAGCTGGATTTCCATAGCGAAGGTTGTTCACGCGAACAGCAATGAGAGGAGATTACCCATCGCCTCGATGGTCATGGGGATCGCATAGTTGAACATAGGTCCGAAGACAAATTGACCTAGCGGTGTGATGGCCAAGATAAGAAATACAAAAATGCCCCACTGTTCATATTGTCCCATCTTGGCTCGTAGGCGGGGAGAGACCAAGTCTTCCACGATGCGATAGCCATCCAGCGGTGGGAACGGGTATAGATTGAAGAAGAACAACAACACATTGATATGGACGATGGTGCCGAACAGGGTGTTGACGATATAACCGACTTGCGCAGACATCCCTTCTATTAGGCCCGCGGCGGTGGCTACCATCCAGAGCGCCATGGTGATCAATGCGACAAGAAGATTGCTGAATGGGCCAGCAAAGGTGACGAGAATGCTGTACAGTCGCGGTCGGCGAAAGTGGCGGCGGTTGACCAAGACGGGTCTAGCCCAACCAAAATGGAAGAAGATGAAGAATAATGTTCCCATCAGGTCGAGATGGGCGGCCGGATTCAGAGTTAGGCGTCCATCGTTCCGGGGGGTTGGATCCCCGAAGCGGGTCGCTACAAAAGCGTGAGCGAACTCATGCACGGTTAACCCGATCAATACCGCTGTCAGCAAAAACGGCAATTGATTGAGCGTGGCTGAGAAATAAGACAAAAAATCCATGGTTATCACCTGTCATCTCAAATGGATTGCATATAGAAAAAAGCAGTGCCATGTCGGCACTGCTTTTATCATAGCATTTGTATCATCTCAACGCGATTCCCAAATGGATCGCGAAACTCAAAACGATCGCACCCGGGGATGGGTATTGAATCCAAGATCTTGACCCCGTGTTGCTCAAGATGCGCGCGCCACGCGGCCAAATCGTCAACAAGGTAAGCGAGATGGGCTTTGGTGCGGTTTCGATCCACCCCTTCTTCGATGCCCACATGTACCTCTTTGGAGCCAACCTGAAGCCAGAAGCCGCCGCGTCCTTGAAGGGAAGCTGGTTTGGCGCGTTCTGGTAGTCCGAGGATTTCACAGTAGAAGTGTCGGGCATCTTTTTCCCCGCTTTTGGGAATCGTGATTTGCGCGTGGTGAAGATCGCGAATCTCCATGGTTACGCTTTGCTTCCTTCTTGGTTGGCCAGGATTTGGCGCAATACCGTTTGCAAAATGCCTCCATTGCGGTAGTACTCAATATCCACAACACTGTCCAGGCGCACAGTCACATCAAATTGGACGGAAGAGCCATCCGGTTTGGTTGCGGTCACGGTGAGCGTTTGACCTGGAGTCACTTCGTCGTTCAAGCCGGCGATATCGATTTTCTCTGTGCCGTCAAGGCCGAGCGATTGCCAGTTAGCTCCGTTGGCAAACTGCAACGGCAACACGCCCATGCCGACGAGGTTGCTGCGGTGGATCCGCTCAAAGCTTTCCGCGATGACGGCTTTTACCCCGAGCAAGTTGGTACCTTTGGCGGCCCAGTCACGGGAAGAGCCAGTACCGTATTCTTTGCCCGCGATCACGACCAATGGCGTGCCTGACTTTTTGTACTCCATCGCTGCATCGTAGATGGACATGACTTGTTGGGATGGCACGTGTTTGGTTACGCCACCTTCCGACCCCGGTACCATTTGGTTGCGAATGCGGATGTTGGCGAAGGTTCCGCGTGTCATTACCCGGTCATTACCGCGACGGGAACCGTACGAGTTGAAATCTTTGATGGCCACGCCTTTATCTTGCAAGTAGCGTCCAGCTGGGCTGGTCGGTGCGATGCTGCCGGCGGGAGAAATATGGTCGGTGGTCACGGAATCGTTGAGCAGCGCCAGGATGTGCGCACCCGTGATCGGCTTGATTTCTTCCACATCGGCGGACATGTCGACAAAGAATGGGGGCTCTTGGATATAAGTTGAATCTTGATCCCATTCATACAGCACGCCTTTGGGGGTTGGCAACTGGTTCCAACGTTCGTTGGCGTCAAAGACTTGCGCGTATTGTTTGCGGAACTGCTCGGCGCTGATAGCGGAGTTCATCACTTGACTGATCTCGTGCGAACTTGGCCAGATGTCTTTCAGATAGATGGCTTCACCCGCGTCATTGTGGCCGATGGGCTCCGTAGCGAAGTCGATGTTGACCGTTCCCGCGAGCGCGTAAGCAACTACCAGTGGTGGGGATGCCAGATAGTTGGCTTTGACCAGCGGATGAATCCGTCCTTCAAAGTTCCGGTTTCCGGACAGGACCGATGCCACAGTTAAGTCGTTTTCTTCAATCGCTTTGCTCACTTCATCAGACAGCGGGCCGCTGTTGCCGATGCAAGTGGCGCAACCGTAACCAGCGACAGTGAAGCCCAATTTGGCCAATGGTTCGATCAAACCGGCCTTATCGAGGTAATCGGTTACCACTTTGGAACCAGGTGTCAAACTGCTTTTGACGAATGGTTTAACAGTGAGTCCTTTTTCAACCGCTTTTTTCGCCACCAAGCCGGCGCCGACCATTACGGACGGGTTGGAGGTGTTGGTACAGCTGGTGATCGCAGCGATCACAACTGCGCCTTGATCCAATTGATAGGTGGAACCGTCCGGCAGGCTGACTTGCGCTGATTTGGCGCATTCTTCTTCGCTCAAGCCGAAGCCGCGTTGATCGATAGGCTTGCGCAATGTTTCATTCCAAGCTTCTTTCATAGCGGTAAGTTCAATGCGGTCTTGCGGGCGTTTTGGTCCAGACAAGCTGGGGACGACGGTACTGAGATCCAGTTCCACGGTGTCGGTGAAGACTGGGTCTGGCGTATCGTCGGTGCGGAACAAGCCTTGCGCTTGGTAATATTCTTTCACCAAGGTGACCAATTCTTCATCCCGGCCGGTGTTGCGGAGGTAGTTCAACGCTTCGTCATCGACGGGGAAGAAGCCGATGGTCGCACCATACTCAGGAGCCATGTTAGCGACGGTGGCCCGGTCTGCTAGGCTGAGATTGGAAAGTCCCGGTCCGTAGAACTCGACAAACTTACCAACGACTCCTTTTTTACGCAGCATTTCGGTTACTGTGAGTGCCAAGTCAGTGGCGGTGGCACCATCTGGCAATTGTCCGGTCAGTTTGAAACCGATGACTTCCGGAGTGATGAAGTACAGCGGTTGCCCCAACATACAAGCTTCTGCTTCGATTCCGCCTACACCCCAACCGACGACGCCCAAGCCGTTGATCATCGTCGTATGGGAGTCGGTTCCGACTAGGGAATCAGGGAAAACGACAGTTTCACCGTCGACTTCACGGGTAGCTGCTACATTGGCCAAGTATTCCAAGTTGACCTGATGCACGATCCCGGTTGCCGGCGGTACGGCGCGGAAGTTGTCAAGCGATTCAGCTGCCCATCTGAGCAGGCGGTAACGTTCTTCGTTGCGCTCAAACTCCAAATTCATGTTGTACTCAAGTGCGTCTTGGGTTCCCGCTTTGTCAACCATGACTGAGTGGTCGATCACCAGGTCAACGGGAATAAGCGGATTAATGCGTTCTGGGTCGCCGCCGACGCGCGCCATAGCCGAACGGAGCGCGGCCAAGTCCACCACGGCCGGAACACCGGTGAAGTCTTGCAATACGATGCGGGCAGGCTTAAATGCGATCTCCTTGTCGGAGCGCTTGTCGGCCCAAGTGGCCAATTGTTCGATGTGCTCTTTGGTTACAGCTTTGCCGTCGTATTGACGCACGGCCGCTTCCAGCAACACTTTGATGGAGAAAGGCAAGCGGGAGACAGGGCCGATTCCTTGCTCTTCCAATCCGTTCAGACGATAGTAAACATACTCTTGCTCCCCGACTTTCAGTTTGGAACGAACGTGAAACAGGTCGTTTGTCATCGTGGAACCTCCTTTTAGCGAACGCAAAATGATGCAGGCGAGTTTCATCTAGTGAAACTCAGTTTCTAAATTCGCTTTCATTATACAACGGTTTTGAAAAGTTGTATAGAGTGCTTTCATTGAAAAATCCCGGAATCTTTGTGCAAGCGACGAGCGGCCTTTATTTTCAGAAGGTCGGAATGCAGTATTGACAAGGGTTTTCGCAATTATCCTGCCCGTTTGAGGAGATTGTTTGCGGTCTTAAACATGCTTGTAGGTTTATCCCGCGTTTTTGGTATAATGGGTGAAAAGTTGTTTCGTAGAGTGAAACCGGAGGGGTAAACGGTGAGTGATGAGAAAAAGTCAACCGTGCGCGCGGCGGAACGAGCTTTGGATATCCTTCTCTGCTTTGTGGATGAAGGGAGCCTGGGCATGATGGAGATCGCCGAGCGTACCGGATTGAATAAAAGCACAGTATTTCGCTTGCTGGCGACGCTGGAAGGTAAGGGGTTTGTGAAGCGGGATTCGGAGACGGACAAGTATCAGCTCGGTTTCCGCGTGTGGGAACTAGCCACTAGCCTCAACCAATCAGACGAGCCGGCCGTTCTGTTTTTACCGGAGATGGAACGGTTGCGAGATGAGTTGGATGAAACGGTTAGCCTGTATTACCGTATCGGCAAAGAGCGAGTCCGCGTCCAGGCGATCGAGAGCAAACAAGCCATTCGCCGCGTGGCGCCGGTCGGGGCGCGGTTGCCATTGTATGTGGGGGCTTCCAGCAAAGTGCTGATGGCTTACGCCAGCGAGGAAGAGCTACAGGAGTTGCTGGCCGATCCCGATTGGCCCGACAGCGTCAACAAGGAAGTGTATTTGGAACAATTGCAGCGCATCCACGACGACGGCTACGCCATCAGTGTTGAAGAGCGGGAAGCGGGCACCGCGGCGGTCAGTGTGCCTGTATTTTCACGGCAAGGGAGATTGGTGGCGGCGCTGGCGGTGTCCGGCCCTGTTTCCCGCATGAATGTCAAAAAAATGGTGCAGTGTGTTCCCAGTCTCAAAGAGTCAGCCCAGCGGATGGGCAAGTTGGTGCGTGCGTGAGGCCCCTTAAAAACACAAAGGGGCCTCACGCACTTGTGACAGTGTGGTGAGGGTTCGTGAAAAATGGGAAGAGAGGCGCTTCGATTGTGATATAAAAACTAGAGAGCAAAAGGGAAAGGGGAACATGGCGTTATGAAAGTGGCGGCGATGGGATGCTTTTTGGGATTTATCTTCACTTTTCTTTTCACTTTGTACAGGTCCCAAGTGGAAAAAGCGAAACATGGGAAACTTCCTTCCTTGAGCAAGGCCAAATACCGTAAAATGTATGTCTCATCTTTTGTGTTTCTTGGTATTTTCATTATCGCGTTGCTAGCGGCCAAAGGGATGGATGACGGCAAAGCAAAACCGGCTGTTTCTGATCCACCCGCTTCCCAGTCGGATATCGACGCAAAAGGGACGTCGGCTAGCGATGATCTTGAGGATGACGACAAGCACGATAAAGATGAGAATAAAAAAAAGCGCAAGCATGACAACGACGATGACTGAGGAAGATAGCCATGGGCATGGCGCGATTCCACGTAAAAATAAAAGAAGAACGCCTGGCAAAGCGGCGTTCCTATCATCGTTACAGCTCGGCTTCAAACCGGTTTAACAGTAATTGCTTTATGCGCTGGCACTGTTGCTGGTGCCATTCATCACGATGGTCTTTTAGTTGTTTGTAAGTTTGGTCCAAGGCGAACTTGATCACTTCAGCCTCATCGGCGGTAAAAGTCCATGTATACATATCATCGGTCGTTTTTTCCACCTGACTCCCTCCTCTTTTTCAGTCTGGACAAGGAAGTGGGCAGTTAGCCATGCCGGTCAAGATTTTTTCAGGTCATCTCGCTGGGTACGACCGCCGTAGAAAAGCGCTTCCGGTTCTGCGACGTCTTGCTTGGCTATGATTTTGTCTGGTACGAGGCGGTAGACGATGGTTTTGCTACCCATGGTCGAACGGTATCTTTCCACATGGGCTTCACGCAAGGGAGTTGGGAAATACCCCGGCACGTATTTGGCTAGCATGGCATTCAGCGCCGCGGTGGCTTTGGCGAGATCGATGCCGGGAGCAACGTTTCCAAACAACATGACGCTGGTGTAAGACGTGCCGGTCTTGGCCGGGACGGTGGACACGATGGTTCCGTACTCTTGGGCTACGGTGAAACAGAGCGGGCCGGCGGCGGTGCTTAGCGCATCCGCCTTCCGACCGATTTCGCTTCCATGAAAATAAATCGCATCTTGATACCAGACATAGTTGAGCGGAACGACATACGTCCCTTCCGCATCGACGAGGCCCAGATAGCCGACGCGGGTGGAATGAAGAAGTTGCCGCACCCGCTCTTCGTCATGCAAACGTTTGGTTTTGCGGCGGATCGGGCGGCTTGTTTCTTTGTTGAGCAACGCGTGAAAGGGGCAAGTAGACCGATTGGGATTCATGTGCTTTCCTCCTCTAGCGGTGCAAAAAGCCTACCGCATCTTGCAAGAGGAAGATTGGATCATCAGCCGCCCCCCGCCATGGTACGGTGGTTAATCCGCGATTGTCGGTTCATGTGCCGCTCGTTTCCCCCAGGCGCGAGCAAAATCGATTTCAACTGTTGGAGCGCATCCGAGCGGCTACCCGTGTGCCAGGGATGTTTCTCCTGTCCGGTATTTCCACACCACCGGAGGAAGAGATCGCTCGCGTGTTGAAGCAAGTGGTATAGTTTGCTTAATGTATGACGAGAGATCGCTACGGCCCGCTGTTTTTCTTTTTTGGCATTGCCAATCATCTTCCTATTGCTAAGAGGGAAGCCCTTTTGCTAGCATGGCTAGTAGATGTTTTTCATAGCGGCGACCGCAGGGTGTTGCCCCATTTTGTTGTAAAAGAGAAGAGGTGCATTCGTGCCACAAGCGCATCAAACGATAGATGAAGTGAAAATCCCTATGGTGGAATTGTTTGAGACCGTAGAGGGGGAAGGGACACAGGCTGGGTATCCGACGACGTTTGTGCGGGTGTTCAACTGCAACCTGCGCTGTACGTGGTGTGATACGCCTTACAGTTATGCGCCGGCCAAGCCGGAGTTTTTCGCTACCATTGCCGAGATTGTGGCAGAAGTGAAAAGGTACGGTCACCCCCGTATTTGCTTGACTGGCGGGGAGCCGCTCATCTACGGGGAGAAATCGCTTTTGCTCATTGAGGCGTTGGCGCAGCTAGAAGAAGTGGTGGACATCCACATCGAGACCAATGGCGCCATTCATTTGGCTCCGTTTCATGCCTGGCGGGAAGCCAATCCCGAGTGGGGGCAAAAGGTGCGGTTTGTCCTCGACTATAAACTGCCAGCCAGCGGGGAACAGGACAAGATGATCGAAGAAAACTTCACTTTTTTGCGCGATACGGACGAAGTGAAGTTTGTGATCGCCGACGATACGGATTTTGACGTGGCGGTTGAAGTGGTGAGACGGCGGATGGAACGGGGCGTCCCACTGTTCAGCCCGGTGTGGGAGAGCATGCCGCCGGCCCGCTTGGTCGAGCGGATGTTAGCAGAGCGTTTGACGCAAGTGAAATTGAATTTGCAATTGCATAAAGTGATTTGGGACCCAAATGCTAGAGGAGTGTGAGCAGGAATGAGCAAAAAAGCGGTCATCGTGTTGAGCGGGGGGTTAGACAGCACCACTTGCATGGGGATAGCCTTGGCGGAAGGATATGAGCTGTACCCCATCACGTTTCATTATAACCAACGCCATGACAAGGAAGTGGAGCATGCCCGCAAAGTTGCGGCGCACTATGGGGTGGCAGAACGCCACAAGGTGGTGGATGTTTCCTTCCTCGGCCAGATCGGCGGAAGCAGCCTGACCGACACGGCGATGGAAGTGCCCACGGAGGGAGTGGGTGAGGGGATTCCGTCCACCTATGTGCCTGCCCGCAATTTGATCTTCTTGTCGTTGGCGACGGCTTATGCGGAAGTGATCGGTGCGCAAGTGCTGTACACCGGCGTCACGGCCGTCGATTATAGCGGCTATCCCGATTGCCGTCCGGAATTCATCAAATCGATGGAAGAAACCATTAACCTGGCTACCAAGCTGGGCGTCACCTCAGATGAGAAATTGCGGATCGCGACGCCGCTCATTTCGCTGACCAAAGGCGAAATCATCGCGCGGGGCCTGGAACTAGGCGTCCCATATGAATTGACCACCTCCTGCTACCAAGGGGAAGCGGAGGCTTGCGGGGAGTGTGACAGCTGTCTCTTGCGATTGAAGGGCTTTAAGGAGAACGGCGTACAAGATCCTATCCCATATAAAACGAAGATCGGGTGAGAATCATGCCTGGGAAATATACGTTGGTCAAGCACTTTTGGATTTCTTGCGCCCACCGCGTGCCTGGTGCGGGCAAGTGTGATCGATTGCACGGGCACAATTACAAAATCACTTTTTGCGTAGAAGGGACGCAATTGGATGAACAGCAGATGTTGATTGATTTTCGTCAAGTGAAACACGCCATCGAGAAGAAATATGATCATCATCTGTTAAATGAGTTCCCTGAGTTTGACCCCGCGCAAGGGGGACATGCCCCGACCACGGAGAAAGTGGCGGAAGTGTTCTTTTTAGCGATTGAAGAATTATGCGAGCAAAAATCAAATCGCCCCATTGTGAAATGGGTGGAAGTAGAAGAAACCAATGAAGCGTTTGCCCGTTATGAACGGGTGTAAGGAGGCAACTAGATGAGTGAGAAGCGACAGGAGCTCCAGCTCCATGCCCTCGGCGCTAAAACCGATTATGTGTTCCAATACAATCCGGATGTGTTGGAAACCTTCGACAACAAGCATCCGGACACGGATTATTTCGTGAAATTCAATTGCCCGGAATTCACCAGCTTGTGCCCCATTACCAACCAGCCGGATTTCGCTACGATTTATATTAGTTACGTGCCGGACCAGAAACTGGTTGAAAGCAAATCGCTTAAGCTGTATCTATTCAGTTATCGCAACCATGGAGACTTTCATGAAAATTGCATCGTGACGATCATGAAAGACTTGATTAAGAAAATGGACCCCAAATATATTGAGGTGTGGGGAAAATTCCTGCCGCGGGGCGGGATCAGCATCGATCCGTATGCCAATTACGGCAAACCGGGGACGCGGTGGGAACGGATCGCCGAACAACGATTGGCGCAACATGATCTCTATCCTGAACGCGTGGATAACCGGTGAGGATGTCACCCTCGGAGCGAGCCAGCTTCGGGGGTTTTTTGTGTGATTTTGTTTTTGCTTTAGACGTTTCAAAAGTGGATGCACGTGGAAAACCAGAGGGGAACATGTGGACGTTCTTCATGGGTAATCGTAGTTTTTGAAAAAAAATTTTTTTGACTCGCCGGCTATTTTACTTTTAAAAAAATCATCGGAAAATATCGTTCTTTACAAAAGCTCACGCATAATTATTCAAATCACCGGTTGCCCCTTACGCGATAAGCCGGGCCAGGGGTGTTTCTCACCCGTCTGGTCGCAGCGGCAACTGGTGCAAAGGGGAAAAGGTATGATTAAACATCATGGAAACAATCATCGCGAACTGTCATTGGCGCACGGCACATTACATGTGTTTGCCAATGATGAAGTATTCGCATCCTTGGAACAACGCGTCTACGACATGGCTGACAACAATTTGCGCATTCCGCGCAATGTCTATATGAGCTACACCCCCGACGCCCACGTGGGGGTGGGCACGTGCATCGGAACAACGGCAGTCTGGAACATGAAGGATGGATTTGTCTCTCCGTCCATCGTCGGGTCCGATATCGGTTGCGGCATGAGGGTGCATCTGACACCGCTCACCAAGGCCGACATCCAGTCGAAGTCGTTGCGGCGTGAAATGATTGAGTCAATCGAGAAATACGTACCCGTCAATGAACGGCAATCTTCGTCCTATAGCGATATAGAGGTGGAAAAGGTGGTAACCGAGGGGATTGAAGGCCTGCCGGTCTCCTACATCCCCGACGAAAAGCCGTCGAAAAAAAGCAGATCCCTCACCCATGTGGAACATGCCAAGTTCAAGTTTGACAAAGATTACTTGTCCGACGTCTCGGACAAGGTGTGGGCACGCGCTTGGCAAACGATTGGGACATTAGGGGGCGGCAACCATTTCGTCGAAATTCAAACCTTGGAAATCAATGAAGCGAAGCGTGACATCGCCGCCAAGTGGGGGATGTTTGATGGGCAAGTGGTGGTGATGATCCATTCCGGTTCTCGTGCCTGGGGTGGGATGATGGGGAAACAGTACACCCGCGACTTCCGCAACGCGATGGATTTATGGGGAATTGAAAATCCTGATCCTACCTTGGTATACGCACCGATCCAGAGCGCTGAGGGGCAACGCTACATCAACCTGATGTATTCGGCTTTGAATTATGCAGTCGTCAACCGTCACATGATCGCGTTTGGTGTGCGTCAAGGTTTGAAAGATGTGTTTGGCTCCGCACTTGAGATGCCGGTTCTGTATGACTTGATGCACAATTATGCCTTGCAAGAGTTTCATCGCAACAGAGCGATGCTGGTACATCGCAAGGGGACGACCCGCGCTTTGCCGGCCGGTCATTTCCTCAACGCCAAACCGTACAAAGAGACGGGTCATCCTGCACTCATCCCCGGGTCGATGGGAACGGCTTCTTACATTATGGTCGGGGAAAAGGCGGGAGAAAAGAATTTCTATTCGATTTGCCATGGAGCGGGCCGTGTCCGCTCACGCAAAGCGACCAAACAGGTGGTTACTATCGACCAATTTGCCCAGTCGATGAGAGTAGGTACGGAAGAGGAGATTATGGTGAATCAACGCACGTTGCGCGACATCTTGGATGAATGCCCCCAGGCGTACAAAGATGTGGATCAAATCATCGATTCCGTCGTTGGCGCAGGTTTGGCGTCGGTCGTGGCCAAATGTCATCCCATGGCAGTGATCAAAGGGATTTAAGTTCCAGCTGGGATGGGATACAATAAGGGCAAAGGAGGGAAGAATAAGTGACTGAAAACTTCTACTTGCAACAAATGCAGACAATGGTTCAACATATGCGCGATGAGTTGACTTCGATCGGTGTGAAGGAGTTGCGCACCCCTGAAGAAGTGGATGAGGCGCTGAAAGGGGAAGGGGCCAAAGGAACCACCTTGCTCGTGATCAACTCGGTGTGTGGCTGTGCCGCCGGTTTGGCTCGTCCTGCCGTCGCGCTGTCGTTGAAGCATGATAAAGTTCCCGATCATTGGTATACGGTGTTTGCCGGCCAAGACCGCGAAGCGACGGAGCGGGCCCGTTCCTATTTGGTAGGTCAACCGCCGTCATCTCCGTCGTTTGCGTTGTTGAAAGACGGCCAACTGGTACATATGGTTCACCGTCATGAGATTGAGAATGTGCCGCTTGAACAGATTGCGGCCAATCTGACCAACGCTTACGACAAATATTGCGATTGATGTGAGGACTCCCCTGTTTTTTCGGGGAGTGCTCTCTTTTTTGAAAGCCCCAGGACGAGGGAGCCTTGACAGTGAAAGCGAAAGGGTGGTTCACGTGGAGGTAGTAGCGTTTATTTTACTGGCCTTTTTCATTGCGATTATCATTTTGGTCAATGCGCTGTACCGCTCAGCTAAAAAGCCCCGCCCCAGCCAGTCGTATATTTTACCCGACTTGGGGATGCAAGAGCACAGTGAAGAGTTTGCGCAAGAATTGAAAGCGCTCATCGGCCACTTGGACAACGCGTTAGATGAAACCTATGTGGCGCGCGTAAAGGAACGCGTTTTCCGCGAGCATAAAGTGGGTTTGACCGAATGGGAAAACCGCTGGTTTGAGTGGAAACGGTACTTGGTGATGACCGCGTTGTTGAAGAGTGTTCCCATGTACAGCCGGGAAGTGGATGAAGTGTGGCATGAGATGCTGATGTTCACCCGCGAATACGAAGATTTCTCACGCCGTTTCTTAAGAACCACCTTGCATCACTCCCCAAATGATGGCGATCAAGCGCCTGACCCCTACGAGCGGGCATGGTTTGATGTGATCTATGTCTGCCTGTTCAAACCGACCAAATACAGTTCGCAAACATGGGGCGCCTTTTTGCGTCACCCGCTTCGCCGTGAGCTGATCTGGGCGTTAAAGGAAGATGATGTGGAAGAGATTGCGAGCCGCTATTTCAATACTCGTACTCAAGAACAGGTACCGCATGTGGCTAAGCTGGTTTCATCCTTGATCGCGTATCTGAAAGGGCAATTGGCCAAAATTGATGGGGCGGTCGCCAAAGAAGGACACACTGTGACGAAATTCAAGCGCTACCGAAAGAGCTTGGTACCGCAATCGAATGAGGCGTTGCTCATGTTGACAAGCGTCTTGTTTTTATCCGCTTATCATGATGAGGACTTTGCAACGCAACTGGCACGGCTCCAATCACAGTCCGCGAAAGCCAATCATTCGACCTCCGGTTCGGATGAATTTGGATGTGCCAGCATCGACGACGGGGGAGATTCTGGTGGTTCTGGTGATTCTGATTCTGGGAGCTCCAGTTGCTCAAGTTCCAGTTCTAGTTGCTCCAGTTCCAGCTGTTCCAGCTCTAGTTGCGGTAGCTCATCATAAACAAAAATCCATGACAAGTGAGCAAACTTGTCATGGATTTTTTGTTATTGCCCGAAAAATAGGCGCAAGGCACGGGGCAGTTCACGTTGCCAGAACCCCCATGTATGGTCTCCCTCTTCCTCGTAATAGGCCACTTTTGCATTTTTTTCAAGCAAATGGCGTTTCATTTCGCGATTGCGTGCGACCAAGTCAAGGGTGCCCATATGTGTGGGAACCGCAATCTCCGACAAGCCGATCGATTGATAGATCTGAAGGTGTGAGAGGCTGGGTTGCCGCATCACTTCATCAATGGTTTGTTGCAGGAATGCTCCTGACTGGGATAAAACGCGGGAACAGACATCAGGATATTGAAGCGCCAAATGCAATGAGACGGTGCCGCCAAGAGAGGAGCCGCCTATCACCAGGTCATCCCGTTTCGGACTGATGGGGTAACGGCTCCGCACCAAGGGAAGCAATTCTTCAACCACCATGCTCATATGCGACGCTTGCCGCTCTCCGATCGGTGAATATTCGCTGGTGCGGCGCTCTTTGTTCACCGGAATCGCCATCATGGCGAAGGGTGTAAGTTCTCCGGCTTCGATCAATGGCGTCGCTTGGGTGACGATGCGGCCCAAGTTGAAATAATCGGGCCCGTCGTGTAGCACCAACAGCGGCAAGTCGGTCAATGTTTCGTGGCCGGGAGGCAGATAGATGAGGATTTCTTTGGTTTCATTCAGCCAGCGGCTCGTTACCAATTCTTTCTTAATGGTGCGTTTTGCCATGTTGTCTCCGCCCTTTTCTGCATTGATTTTATACAGGTTCTTATCCAATAAATCGTGTCAAAATAGCTTTAATCGCTATATGTATTCAATACTATACCCTATTTTTGAAGTGATTTCCTATTGATTATTTATTTGGTTGTCGTGTATATTTATACTATGAAGCAATAAAGTTTTAATATAATATATTCCCTACGAAAGGGTATAATAACGGCAAAATGAAGGGATTATTGGAGTTGGATAAAAATGAACCTTTTCTTTTTTTGAAAAAAATTATAATATCGACATATGATAGATTGCGTTGCACTGACGAGGAGGAGGATTAATGCAGGAAATTAATCAGCAGCAAGAATTGAAAAGGACAATGAAAAGCCGCCACTTGTTTATGATTGCCCTTGGGGGCGTGATTGGAACCGGATTCTTTTTGAGCACGGGATATACCGTGGGGCAAGCCGGTCCATTTGGCGCGGTATTATCTTACCTTATCGGCGGTTTGAGCATGTACCTGATCATGCTGTGTTTGGGGGAGTTGGCCGTCGCTTATCCTGTTGCGGGATCATTCCAAGATTATACGACAAGATTTATCAATCCAGCGACTGGTTTCACCATCGGCTGGCTGTATTGGCTCGGCTGGGCGGTAACTGTGGCGCTCGAATTGATCTCAATCGGAATGTTGATGGATCGTTGGTTTCCTGATGTTTCCCTATGGGTATGGTGTTTGGTGTTCGGAATTATTCTGTTCGTTGTAAACGCTTTCTCTGCAAGGGGCTTCGCGGAGACGGAATTTTGGTTTTCCAGCATTAAAGTGTTAACGATTATTGTCTTTATCATCCTGGGTGGAGCGGCAATGTTCGGCTTGATCACGTTGAAAGGCGGAGAAGCTGCTCCGATGCTGAATAACTTTACGAAAGACGGCTTGTTCCCCAATGGATTTGGTGCGGTCTTGATGACCATGTTGGCGGTAAACTTTTCATTCCAAGGAACCGAATTGATCGGGATCGCATCGGGAGAGAGTGAGAATCCCGATAAGACCATCCCACGGGCAATCAATCAAACCGTCTGGCGTACGATTCTTTTCTTCGGTTTGGCGATTTTTGTGTTGGCTGGCTTGATTCCATGGAAAGAAGCCGGTGTGATGGAAAGCCCGTTTGTCGTAGCATTTGAGAAGCTGGGCATTCCTTATGCTGCGGATGTAATGAACTTCGTCATCTTGATGGCGCTGTTGTCTGTTGCCAACTCCGGATTGTACGCGACGACCCGGATGTTGTACTCCTTGTCACACAATGGCATGGCGAGCCCGATATTCGGCAAAGTGACCAAGAAGGGTGTGCCGCTTAATGCGTTGATCCTCAGCATGGGCTTTGCCTGTCTGTCCCTGTTGTCCTACCGTTTCGCAGAAGACACCATCTACATGAGCTTGCTTTCCATCGCCGGAGTGACGGCGGTGCTAGCTTGGATGTCGATTGCCGCATCCCAATTCTTCTTCCGCATCAAATATGTGAAAGAAGGTGGGAAAGTGGAAGATCTGAAATTTAAGACTCCGCTGTTCCCGATTGTGCCGATCTTGGCCTTTGTGATCAACTTGGTGGTCTTGGTGAGCCAGTGGTTTGATCCTGCCACCCGCAGTGCGATCACCTTCGGCGTGCCGGCGATCATCATCTGCTACATTGTGTATTTCTTGTTCTTCAGAAAAAAATTCGCCGCATTGCAAGAAAAGCGGGTAACCGAATAAATTGATTAGGCAAATCGCCTTTCCAATGCGTAGCACTCCCTGGTATACAGACAGGGGGTGTTTTTTTTGTGCAATTAAAGACTAAAATCATTCAATATTGTGATTTTTCAATTGGAAAGTTAAAATGAATGTACAACGAGCCCTGATATTTCATGCGGGAAATGGAGTGGTACCATGTATAAACCGGTTTGGTTTCCCAGGCGGGAGATGATCGAGCAGACAAGGCTATATCGTCTGATGCAGAAGTTGGGGTATGAAGATTATGATGCATTTTACCAAGCGTCAATTAAGGATATTGGTTGGTTTTGGGATGAAGTAGCCAAAGACATGTCGCTTGCTTGGACGGTACCTTACACAAAAGCAGTCGATTTGGAGCGAGGCATCGCTTGGCCGCGCTGGTTTGTCGGGGGGAGGTTGAATATCTCTGCCAACGCGCTAGATCGGTTTGCGGAAGATCCAGCTAGACGCCACCAGCTTGCCCTGATCTGGGAAGGCGACGACGGCTCGACGGAGAAACTGACGTACCGCGAATTGTTGCGTGAGGTGAACCGTTGCGCTCGCGGGTTACGTGAATTGGGCGTCCGACGGGGTGACCGGGTCGCGTTGTATCTGCCCATGATCGTGGAGAATGTGGTGGCGATGCTGGCGATTGCCCGGCTCGGCGCGATTTTCACCCCGTGTTTTTCCGGTTACGGCGCGGAAGCGGTGGCGACTCGAATTCAAGGCTGTGAAGCGAAGTGGCTCATTACGGCGGACGGTTACAAGCGCCGCGGAAAGACAGTGGCGATGAAAGAAGAAGCTGACCGGGCTGCGCAATTATCTCCATCGATTGAAAAGGTGATTGTGGTGCGGAGGCTGGGGAGAGCGTGTCCTTGGCATGACTCCCGGGATGTAAGTTGGGATGAGTTGATGAAAAAGATGGAACCGCTTCCACCCGTCGATACCGATGCCAGTGAGCCGTTAATGATCATCTTTACTTCTGGCACCACGGGCAAGCCGAAAGGGACGGTTCACACCCACAGCGGTTTCCCGCTCAAGGCCGCATTTGATGCGGGGTACGCTTTTGATGTGGGGCCTGGAGATGTGCTGTTCTGGGTGACGGATATGGGTTGGATGATGGGGCCGTGGATGGTGTTTGGCTCATTGCTGATGGGTAGCACCATGCTGTTGTACGAAGGCACTCCTAACTATCCCCAGCCAAATCGGTTGTGGCAATTAGTCGAGCGGCATGGGGTGACGCACTTGGGCATCTCCCCGACCTTGATCCGTTCTTTGATGAAAGAAGGGGAATCGTGGCTGAAAGGAAACGACTTGAGCTCGCTCCGGGTGTTTGGCTCCACGGGCGAACCATGGAATCCAGAGCCGTGGATGTGGCTGTTTGAACAAGTGGGACGAAAGCAAATCCCCATTTTCAACTACTCAGGCGGAACAGAGGTGTCAGGGGGGATCTTGGGCAATCACTTTTTCAAGCCGATTGCACCGTGCGGTTTTGCTGGCCCATTGCCAGGGATGGATGCCGATGTGTGGGATGAACAGGGAAAACCGGTGCGCGGCGAAGTGGGCGAGTTGGTGTTGCGCCAGCCTTGGGTCGGCATGACCAGCGGCTTTTGGCAGGATGACGACCGTTATGAAGAGGCGTATTGGCGGCGTTGGCCCCAAACATGGGTGCATGGGGATTGGGTGGCCATTGATGAAGAAGGGCAGTGGTTTATCACGGGGCGTTCAGACGACACCCTCAACATCGCCGGCAAACGAATGGGACCTGCGGAAATGGAGTCGGTACTGGTGGATCATCCAGCTGTTTTAGAAGCGGCCACCATCGGTGTTCCAGATTCGGTCAAAGGCGAATGCGCGGTGTGTTTTGTCGTGTTGAAAGCGGAGCCGGACACGGGAGAGGAGATGGAACGGGAGTTGATTCACTTTGTTGGCGAGAAGATGGGGAAAGCATTGAAGCCGAAACGCGTTCTTTTCGTCGACGAGTTGCCGAAGACACGAAACGGTAAGATCTTGCGCCGCGTCATCCGAAGCGCCTATCTGGGGCGGGAGACTGGGGATTTATCGTCTTTGGAGAATCATACAGCTGTTGAAATCATACGAAAAATGGGAGATAATCACATAGACTGAAGATCGATCTATAGGGGCAGAATGTTTGGACACTGGGGTGCTTTTTCGACTCATTTTTAAATAATTTGTAAAAATCGTTGGTTTCCTATTAAAGGGAACCAATTTCTTTTATCATGCCCGAAAATAAACGGGTTGATTATTTTATGTTTTTAAAAAATCTTACTTTTAATTAGTCAAATATGTGGGCAAACATGGTAAAATGATTTTGCTTCCGCGAAGAGAGACACAAAAAAAGGGAGACGATGCGAATAAATAGATAGGGAGAGGTGTCGGTATTGCATGTTCCGGGGAACTACAGATTTAGAAGCACGTGTGTTACAGGTGCAAACTGCTCACTCTCCTGAACAGAGAGACGATTTGTTGCGTGAATTGGAACCTCACGTTCGTCGAATCGCTTCCCGGGTATGCCGGAGAGTGATAACGCAGCAAGATGATGAGTATATGATTGCTTATCGGGCGTTGGATGAAGCGTTGGAGAAATTTAAACCTGATTTTAACGCTTCATTTTTATCCTTCGCTTACAAAGTAATCCAGCGCCGCCTAGTCGATTATTTCCGTCAAGAGGGCAAGCATCATCGAGTGTTGCCGATGGGCGGGACTGGCACACGGGCTGATGAAAACCAAAATCAAGAACTTGTATCCGTATCCTTTGAAAGGCATAACAATGAAGAGTTGGATCGCATGCGCAGGATGGAAATTGAAATTTTCATCAAAGCTCTAGCCAAATTCGACATCAGCTTGAATGATTTGGCCAAGAAAAAGCCCAAGCATCGTGACACGCGTGAAAATCTCTTCCAGATAGCCAGACAGCTTGTAGCGGATCAAAGCTTGCTACATAAATTTTATACACAAAAAAGACCTGACAAAGAATTGGCTAAAGCTTTAGGCATGCATCGCCGAACGCTAAGCAGGCACCGCGATTATTTGATCGCGTTGACGATTGTTCGAGTGGAGGATCTTGGTTTGTTGCGAAGTTATATTGGATTGTGACGGGGAGAAAGGGGGGGCGGACCTATGCACAGAGGAATTATAATGGAAGTGCAATCACGGCATTGGATTGTGCTCACCCCAGAAGGCGATTTTATCAAAGTACCAAGAACCAATCCTTCCTTAGTGGTTGGGGAGGAAATCACTTTCCAAGCGACGAAGCGCAATCGCCGGAGGCTTGTCCCGGCATTTGTCTCCGTTGCAGCCGCCGCCGTACTGGGGATGTTTTTCATTTTGCCGCAGATGGCTCCGGATCGGGTCGATGCTCAAACATACATTTATGTTGATGTGAATCCGAGTGTGGAAATCGGCATAGATGAAGAGCGCAATATAGTGGAACTCCATCCGCTGAACAAGGCAGCTAAACAATTATTGGATGGGGAAGAATGGAAAAAAGAGAGCCTTAACCAATTCGTCATCGACTTCTTGGGAAAAGCCAAGCAACACGGCTATGTGCAACAAAAAGACCAAGTGGTGTTGTCCGGTTATAAAGAAGAGAAAAATAGTGAAGAAACGCTGGATCATCTCAAAACGATCCTGGACAACAAAAGCAAGCAGGAAAATTTGCAATTGGAAGTGCGTTCGTTAGTCGTTCCCAAAAAAGTGAAAAGCAAAGCAAGCCAATTTGGCTTGTCTCCTGTGAAGTACACCGCTTGGCTGATAGCTAAAAAAGAAGGCAAACAATTGGAAGCTGAAGAGATGGAAGAAACGCCATTGACAGAGCTGGCGTTGGAAGTGCCGCCTGTTTCTGAGATGTTGAATAAACCAGAGGTGTTGCCGGAGCTTGTGGACATCATAGAGAAAGAGCATCCGAAGGCAACCGAACCTAAACAGGAACCGCGCACGACAGATGAGCCGAAGCCACCGGCCACAACGCCGAACAATCAGGATGAACCAACACAAGAACCGCAACCTGAGCCGAATAACGAGCAGCCTGAGCAAGATCATTCGGGTACGGGTGACACAGGCGGGACAAATCAACCGCCAACGGATAACAATACCAATACGGAAACATCACAAAGCACCGACACGAACACTGGATCGACGCAAAAGACGCCATAGTACATTACACCGTCCGATACCAGCCTAGTCCACGGCAAGGCTCGCATTTTCAGTTGCAAGCTGACACCTCCCACCAGCTTCAACAGAAAAGAGAGGGGCCAACCTATGAAGGGAATCGGGATCGTTCGGAAAGTAGACCACCTAGGACGCATCGTTTTGCCCAAAGAACTTAGGGATATGATGAACATCAATCCCCATGACGGGGTGGAAATATATGTTGACAATAATAGTATTGTCTTAAAAAAATATAACCCCACATGCGTCTTATGCGGAAACGCCGATAAACTCTTTTATTTCCGAGAAAAAATCATTTGCGAAGAATGCGTTGAAGAAACCGCCAAATATGTGTTGGCATCCGGAGAGCAAAGATAACTGGCAAGGCACCCTTGAAAGGGGTGCCTTTTTTTATGGTAATTAGAAGCGCTAGGCTTTTGTGCTGTGATGCTGGACAGCTGTTGTGTAACAAACTGACAAACAATCGCTTGTTTGGTAAAATAAAATCGTATCATCAGAAAAGAGAGTTTTTTTAAAATAGTTTATTTGTAATCGCTTCCAACATATCTGAGCTGGGTAAACATCGGATTGGGATGAATGAAAGATGGAGGAGGGACAAAATGAGTGAAGCGCGCATAATGGTTGAAACCAAAGACCAAGTCGCATTGCTCCGTTTGCACAGGCCGCATGTGTTAAACGCTTTGAACCAAGCATTGGTGAAACGGCTGGCCGATCTGTTGGAAGAGTTGGATCGGAAAGACGGGGTGCGCGCAATTGTCTTGACCGGAGGAGACAAAGCGTTTGCCGCTGGCGCCGACATTCAGGAGTTGGCCGGCATGGATGCGGTCGACTTTGTCAACCGGCCTTATTTTGCCGATTGGGAGCGTATTCGCCGGGTCGCCAAGCCGATCATCGCCGCAGTGAAGGGATATGCCTTGGGCGGTGGGAATGAACTCGCCATGTGCTGTGACATGATCATCGCAGGAGAGTCGGCTAAGTTCGGCCAACCGGAAATCAACATCGGCGTAATGCCGGGAGCGGGCGGTACTCAGCGGTTAACCAAGGCAATTGGCAAAGCGAAGGCCATGGAGATGATTCTCACCGGCCGGATGTTGACGGCGGACGAGGCGCTGGCTTGGGGCTTGGTCAACCGCGTTGTGCCGGATGGGCAGGTGGAGGAGGAAGCGTTGGCCTTGGCCGGGGAGATTGCCCAAAAGCCTCCCATCGCCGTCCGATTGGCCAAGCAGGCGGTCAACCGAGCGCAAGAATTGACCGTAGAACAAGGATTGCAATTTGAGCAGCACGCGTTTTACTTGCTGTTTTCTTCGGAAGACCAGCAGGAAGGGATGCAAGCTTTCATGGAGAAGCGCAAGCCGCAATTCAAGGGTAAATAAGGGAGGAACCAAATCATGAGTGAAGCGACGGTGTTACTGAATAAACAAGACGGCGTAGGGGTGATCACCCTCAACCGGCCGAAGGTGTACAATGCGATCAACCAGCAATTAAGCCGGGAATTGGTGGAAGTGCTACAACAAGTAGCCCAAGATGACGACATCCGTTCCGTTCTGATCACGGGGGCCGGCAAAGCGTTTTGTTCAGGACAGGATCTAGGGGATCGGTCCGCCATGCAGAAAAAGGGAGACCATTTCGCCTTGGGGGACAGTGTGCGTGAGCGGTACAACCCTTTGATTGAAACGCTGTCGGGACTGGACAAGCCAGTGATTGCGGCAGTGAACGGCGTGGCGGCGGGAGCCGGCTGTAGTTTGGCTTTGGCTTGCGATATTCGTTTTATCACTCCATCAACCCGATTTGTTGAAGCGTTTGTGCGCATTGGCTTGGCGGTTGACAGTGGTTCAAGCTATTTTCTGCCGCGTTTGGTAGGCTTGGGCAAGGCATTGGAACTGGCGATGAGTGGCCGTGACGTGGAAGCGGAAGAAGCGCTCGCCATCGGCTTGGCCGAGCGGATGGTGGAAGAGGGCAAATTGTTTGATGAGGCGTTCGCGTTTGCTCGGCAATTGGCTGAAGGTCCCACTGTGGCAATCGGTTTGACAAAACGGGCGATAATCCGTGGGATGGAGTCTAGCCTTAGCGAGGCGCTGGAGTTTGAGGCCGAGGTGCAAGAATTGGCCGGGCGCACACACGATTTCCTTGAGGGTGTGCAGGCATTTGCGGAAAAAAGAAAGCCACAATTCAAGGGAAAATAAACCCTTTGCCAGCACAGTGTCATATGATGGATCAACAAAAAACTTTTAAAGGGGCGTGTTGATTACCCATATTCAACATACTGACGGAGGCGAGTTTTGCGTTTGCATTTCTAAGCCTTTGTCTGGGAGTCGTATCGCTTGCTGGACGGAGAAAGCGGGCAACCAGGGATAGAAGAATCATGGCCCGCTTTCTCCCGGCATTCAGCAATGCCGCTTGAATAAAGCACTCCCGGTCATTTTCGCATGGGAAACCGCCTTCGTTTCCTGGTTAATCAACATGCATGACTTTGAATAATAAAGTGGAGATGGTTGATCATGGGGAGTCTGAAAATGGATCACCTCGAGCTAAAAGAGAAACGGGCGGAAATCGCCCAGATGCGTGATATTTTCGCTCTGATGGAGGAACACGGCCATGAGCAGGTGGTATTTTGCCGGCATGCGCGCACGGGATTGAAAGCGATTGTTGCCATTCACAACACGACATTGGGGCCGGCCATTGGTGGATGTCGGATGATTCCTTATGAAACAACAGATGAGGCGTTGGAGGATGTCCTGCGTCTGTCTAAAGGAATGACTTATAAATGCGGCTTGGCTGATGTGGACTTTGGAGGGGGTAAAATGGTGATCATTGGTGATCCCGCAGAAGATAAGTCTCCGGAGATGTTCCGAGCGGTCGGCCGGTTTGTCGGGGGGTTAAACGGCCGGTTTTTCACGGGAACCGATATGGGTACCGAACCAGAAGATTTTATTCATGCTGCCAGAGAATCAGCATCTTTTGTCGGCCTGCCCCAGTCCCATGGGGGAAGCGGAGACACTTCGATACCGACTGCGTTGGGCGTGTTGCAGGGCATGCGGGCCATTGCGGCGCATCTGTGGGGAACGCCGTCGCTGGCAGGGAAGAAAGTGGCTGTGCAGGGGATCGGCAAAGTTGGGAGCAAGTTGGTGGAGATGTTGTTGGAGGAAGGCGCGTCGGTGGTTATTGCCGATTTATGCGAAGAGCGTTGCGCGGAGTGGAAACAGCGGGCGCCAGAAGAGGTTGAGATCAGTCAGGTTGATGTCATCCATCAGATGGACTGTGATATATTTGCGCCTTGCGCCCGAGGTGGGATCATCAATGACCGCACCCTTGATGAATTGCAGTGTAGAGCTATAGTTGGTTCCGCCAACAACCAGCTGGAGGCGGATCGACATGGCGATCTTCTGCATGCGAGGGGTATTTTGTACGCCCCTGATTATTTGGTGAACGCAGGAGGCCTGATCCAAGTGGCTGATGAGTTGGAAGGCTACCAGGCGGAGCGCGTCTTGGCCAAAACCAAAGCAATTTACGACATGGTGCTTGAAATATGCGAACGTTCCAAAAGAGAGAATATTCCAACATGTCGTGCCGCCGATCGCATCGTCGTGGAGCGGATGGAAAACATTGCGGATTTGCGCAGAATGATTCTCGGTTATGACCGCAATCAAAACAGAAAGGTGGGACGCGGGTGATCGGTCAATTAAATAAAGAGATGGTGCAGTATCTGATGCCGGAAGGGCATTTGACCGAGCAGGGCCGCTCCTGCTGGCAGGCGCTCCCTGATGAAAGCAAGCTTCAATTTTACCGTTGGATGACACTGGTGCGGCTGTTTGACCGCCGCGCCGTCCTGTTGCAACGACAAGGCCGGATCGGAACCTACGCCCCGTTGGAAGGGCAGGAGGCGGCCCAAGTGGGTAGCGCCTTGGCCCTTACCCAAGCCGATTGGATTTTCCCCAGTTATCGTGAGCATGGGGTGGCAATGGTCGCCGGTATGCCTTTGTCCCAAATCTTCCTGTACTGGATGGGGCGGGTGGAGGGATGTGAAGCGCCGGAAGGAGTCCGTTTGATGCCGCCGTATGTTCCGATTGCGACCCAGATTCCGCAGGCGGTTGGTGCAGCTTGGGCCGCCAAGCTCAAAGGGGAAGAAAGTGTGGCTGTGGCTTACTTCGGCGATGGGGCGACCTCTGAAGGGGATTTTCATGAGGGGTGCAATTTTGCGGGTGTGTTTCAAGTGCCAGTCATCTTGTTTTGCCAAAACAATGGGTATGCCATCAGCGTACCTTTCTCTAGGCAATCAGCGACCGAAACCGTAGCAGAAAAAACGGCAGCCTATGCATTTGAAGGCGTCCGTGTGGATGGCAATGATGTTTTGGCCGTATATGACGCGATGCGGCAAGCCGTGTCGAAAGCGAAAACGGGGGGTGGGCCGACGCTCATCGAAGCGGTCACATACCGCAAAGGCTCCCATACCACGGCGGATGATGCCAAACGATATCGGCCTGAAGCCGAAGTGAAAGAATGGGTTGAGCAAAAAGATCCGCTCCAGCGTTATGTGCGGTTGCTCAAGGCGGAAGGGTTGTTGTCCGATGCGGACGAGTTGGCCTGGGAGGCGGAATGCAAAGAGCGCATCGACTTGGGCATTCGTGAGGCGGAATCAGCCACTCCGCCCCCAGCAACCCATTTGTTTGAGCATGTTTACGCCCAGATGGGTCCCAACGAACGACGGCAACGGCAACAATGCGAGCAAGGCGGTGGGCAAGTGGGATGAAGCAATTAACATTGGTGCAGGCGATCAACGATGCATTGCGGGTGGCCTTGGAGCATGATCCACGGGTGATTGTGCTTGGCGAAGATGTGGGTCGCAACGGCGGAGTGTTCCGAGCAACAGAAGGGCTATGGGAAACTTTTGGCGATGATCGCGTTATCGATACACCGCTGGCTGAAGCAGGCATTGTCGGTACATCGATCGGCATGGCCATCAACGGGCTAAAGCCAGTGGCTGAAATCCAGTTTCTGAGTTTTATCTATCCGGGGATTGAACAAATCATCACCCATGCCGCCCGGCTTCGTACCCGCACGCAAGGAAACCATCCGGCTTCGCTGGTAATTCGCGCTCCGTATGGCGGTGGGATTCGTGCTCCGGAATTACATTGCGATTCTACAGAGAGCCTCTTTGTTCATATTCCGGGATTGAAAGTGGTGACTCCTGCCACTCCGAGAGATGCCAAAGGATTGTTGCTGGCGGCGATCAACGATCCAGATCCGGTCATTTATTTGGAACCGATGAGGCTGTATCGGTCGGTGCGGGAAGAAGTGCCCGAGGGGTGGGTTGAAGTGCCGCTGGGCAAAGCACGCAAAGTGCGCGAAGGTGATGAGCTCACCGTGATCGCCTGGGGTGCGATGGTGCCAGTCGCTTCCGAAGCGGCTCTACAGTGGGAGAGACAAGGTGTCTCCTGTGACGTGATTGATCTACGTTCTTTGTATCCGCTAGATGAAGAAACCATCATTGAATCGGTCAAAAAGACGGGCCGGGTAGTGATCGTGCACGAGGCACCGAAAACGGCGGGTCTGGGAGCGGAATTGACCGCTTTAATCAATGAACAGGCCTTTCTCTATCTGGAAGCTCCTGTTGCGCGGGTGACAGGCTATGATGTTCCGGTGCCGATGTATGCGTTGGAAGATGCATTCCGCCCTGATGTGAAACGTGTTTCCCAAGCGATTGAACAAGTGTTGGCGTTTGAATAGAAGGAGGGAGCTTGGATGTCGTTAGCCTTTCGCTTGCCGGACATCGGTGAAGGTGTGGCTGAAGCCGAGGTGGTCCGCTGGCTGGTCAAACAAGGAGACGAAGTGGAAGAAAACCAACCTGTCATAGAAGTTCAGACTGACAAAGCTGTGGTAGAATTGCCGGCACCCGCAGGCGGCAAAATGGCGGAATTAAAATGGAAAGAAGGCGATGTCGTCCCTGTCGGGGAGGTGCTGTATGTGATCGGGACGGAAGCGGGGCGAGAACAGGAACCGAAGGAAGTTCCGCACCAACCGAATGATTCCCACGCCAACGCATCGCCACCCGTACCGCAAAAGAAAAAGCGCGTGTTGGCTGCTCCTTCGACACGCCGGCTTGCCCGTGAGCTGGGTGTTGATCTGACTGAAGTCAAAGGGACGGGAGCCCATGGGAGGATTACTGCCGCGGATGTGCGCAACCATGCTGCTATGCATGGCGAACAACCAAGCGTGAAGGTCGCACAGGCGGAGAGTTCGTTGATGGTGCCACCATCCATCATGCCGACCCCAGCGGAAACCGGCGAGTGGAGCGAATCCGGCTTGTCTCCGGTGCGAAAGGTGATCGCGGAGCGCTTGCTGTTTTCTGTGACTCGCAAGCCGCATGCGACGCACTTCGCCGAATTGGCGGTGGATGGCTTGGTGGAGTGGCGCCAGCGCCGCATGGCAGAGCGAGAAGAGTGCTCACCTCGTCTTTCCTATCTAGCCATCATCAGCAAGTTGGTCGCGCACACTCTAAAGCGCCATCCTCAATTTAACGCCCACTTCATAGAAGAGACGCAAATGGTTCGGCAGCACCATACCGTTCATTTGGGTATTGCGGCCGACACGCCCAAAGGGTTGCTGGTTCCCGTATTGCGACAGGTCGAACGGAAAACGATGGAGCAATTGGCGCGGGAGCTTGATGAATTGACTCAAGCAGCACGGGCAGGGAAGCTGTTGCCGGAGCAGATGAAAGGGAGCACTTTCACGATCAGCAATGCAGGGGCGCTAGGAGGGACTTGGGCCACTCCCATTATTAATCCCCCAGAAGTGGCGATTTTGGCGCTTCATCCGATTGAACAAAAGCCGTTTGTGAAAGAGGGGCAATTGACCGTGGGCTGGCGGATGAACATATCCTTGAGCTTTGACCATCGTGTGGTCGATGGGGCCGATGCCATCCGGTTCACCCAGACTCTTGAAACGTTTACGAAAGACCCCGGACGGTTGTTGCAAGAGCTGATATGACAATCGAATTTGTTATCGTGTGGACATCGCCTTATCTGCGAAGGCGGTGTTTTTTGCATGCATGATGCGTTGTGCAATCGCGTGGGCAACGAAGGAGCAAAGGGAATGCCTACTTCTACACTCCTCGCGTATTGTACGAACCATGTCATCGATCCGGGCATTGAGACAATGCGGTCGCATTTCTCCGTCTAGTTTCTACGCGGGCGAGGTGATTGCAAGGTGACTTCCAAGGCGCGCCAGTCAACTCCATCAGAAAGGACATGAATTGCCGTCCGCTTTTGCATAAAAACGAGCGGACTGCCAAGAATAAGGTTACATTATTTGGCAGGAAGGGCGGTTATGCCAATGGATACAGTTACGCTGGCGCGCGCTTTTTTTGGGACATCCCTCGCATTTCACATCATTTTCGCCACATTGGGAATCGGGATTTCGGCGATGGTGTTTCTTAGCGAATTTCTTTATTGGTGGAAAAAAGATATTCATTACAGTGTCATGGCTAAACGCTGGACCAAATCGGTCGCCATTTTGTTAGGCGTGGCTATCCCCAGCGGAACCATCGTAGCTGTGCAGCTTAGCTTGTTGTGGCCCGGATTTATGAAGATCGTGGGCCAGGTCATCTCGGTACCGTTTCAGGTGGAGATTTTCGCCTTTTTCCTAGAGGCATTGGCTTTATCCATCTATGTGTACGCAGCTGATCGCTTGCCCCCGGCGTTTCGAGTGGTCTCCGTGTTCCTAGTCGCATTGGGAGCCACTGCTTCTGCCGTGTTGATCACTTCAGCCAATACGTGGATGAACACGCCCGCCGGTTTTACCATGCGAGCGGACGGCACGATTACGGATGTCAATCCGTGGAAAGCATTTTTCAACCCCAGCTTTTTCGGTAGCGCCTATCATGTCGTGGTCAGCGCCCTGATGACCGGGGCATTTGTCGTGGTGTCGGTCGCCGCGTATCGTTTGTTGAAAGACAGGCGGGAAGAGGAGCAGAGCGTTCATCACAAGGCGTTGCTCTTGTCACTTGTCGTCGCCTTCATTTTCTCTTTTCTTACGGCTATGTCCGGACACGGTTCAGCACAAAATTTGCACCGTTATAGCCCGGAAAAGCTGGCCGCAGCTGAGGGTTTGTTTGAAACCCAGCGCTATGCGCCGTTGGCTGTGGGTGGGTATGTCGATTATCAAAAGAAAGAAATTCGTTATGGAGTGGAGATTCCTTACATGCTGAGCGTGCTGGCGGGCGATCGTTTTGATACGGAAGTGAAGGGATTAAATGATTTTCCACGTGAGACATGGCCGCCGGCTTACACGCACACCCTGTTCAATGTGATGGTGGGATTAGGCATGTTGTTGCTAGTGTTGGCCGCGCTGGGATTGTATGTTTATTGGCGTCGGAAACGCGGTACAAGGAATTGGCCGGAGTGGTTGCTCAGGTGTTTAGTCGCGGCTGGTCCACTGTCCATGCTCGCGATCGAATTCGGTTGGATTTTCAGTTGCAGTGGCCGACAGCCATGGACCATTTACGGCATTCAAACCACGGCCGAAGCAGCTACCAAAGCGGAAAATTTGGGTGTGTTGTTTGTTCTTTTCACCTTGGTCTATCTCTTCTTGGCCACGATCGTAGCAGTGGTAATGACTCGCTATTTCCGTCGCCATCCCTTGGCACAAGATCTACACCGGCTTAACCGGGAGTTAGGAGTGAATGCTCATGGTTCAACCCATTGAACCCTCTGTCGCCATTCTTGCTGTCTGGGTTGTACTTTATATCTACAGCATGGCAGGCTCCATTGACTTTGGCGCCAGTTTTTGGGCGATGGTATACGGAAACCAACAAACGCAAGCGGGTAAAATCGCCAATCGATTCCTGTCGCCGACATGGGAAGTGACCAACACCATCTTAGTTTTGTTGGTGGTCATGGGCGTTGGCTTTTTTCCTCGCGCGGCCTACATGCTAGGCAACGTTTTGATTGTTCCGGTCAGTGTCATATTGCTATTGATCACCATCCGCAGTTCCTTTATGGTCTTCGCTTATTATGTAGAAGGATATCAACGGCTGCTCCAAGCGGTGTCTGGGATCACCGCGCTGTTCATCCCCGCCTTGTTAATCAGTGCGTTGCCTGTCACGCAAGGCGGTTTTGTCCAAAGGGCAGATGGGCGGGAACTGCTTTTGTTTGACAAATTGGTAACCAGCCCGTCTGTATATCTGTATATCCTGTTCGGTTTGACTTCGGAATTGTTCCTGGCGGCGCTCTTTTTGGCCGACTACTCGAGAGAATCGGGAGATGAGGAAGCTTATGCCGCGTACCGCAAGCATGCGATTGTGTTCGGGCCGATCACGTTGTTGGTGGCTGTCTTCACGCTGTACACATTGGAGCCGGAAGCATTTTGGCTGCTGAAGCGCCTGCAAGAATTTAAGGTATGGTATGTGTGGTCGATTCTCGCATTTTTGATCGGGTACTTGGCGCTATGGTGGAAGACGCCGGGGGGAAAGGTGGGCCGGCCGAGAGTGGCGGTCATCGCCGTTGCCATCCAATATGCTATTGCCACTTTCGCTTATGGAGCGGCACATTTGCCCTATATCATTTATCCGTATTTGACTGTTAACGAGGCATTCACCCAAATCAACACTTTTTATTCGTTGCTAAAAGTGTTTGCGATGGGGCTGGCCATTTTGTTGCCCGGATTCATCATTTTCTGGAGGCTGTTTATGAAAGACAAGCGCTATTTGCAGGGAGAGAGGCGGCCCTGACTTGGAGTTGGCGGCGTTTAGTTGCCTGACTGTGTCCCAAATGCTTGGAAATGAGTCGCCGTGACCCATTTTTACGTTTTTTCCATTTAAATAGCCGTATGGCGGAGTCAAATTCCTGCTTCCTTTTATAGAGTAAGGTAGAGCATATAAAAGGAGGCCAAATGGAAATGATCAGAACTTCTGAGCTGACTCACTCCCAAGTGAGGCATATTCTTTTGCGTCCAAACCGGAGAGAGGAATTTGACGTTCGTTTGCGCCGTGGCGAAATCGCGTTTGTGAGATGCGGTCGGTTGAGGTTCCGTCCAAGAATCGTTGGATTGCGGCGCGGGGACACAGTGAGGATCCAATGTGGAAACAGCTCCGCCAATGTCACTTGCGGACGCGGAAGCGGGTCCACCCAAACAATTCGGTTGAACCGAGGGGAATCCGTCATTTTGGTGTGTAGAAGAAGGCGAAGAGGTGGAAGAGGTAGACTCATCGAAAGTGGCGGAGCCAATAGTGTGGTGAATAACCTCTAAGCGAGGTTCAGTCAGGTGGGCGGGCCACAGCCTTTTCTGTTTCAAAGGTTGTGGCTTTTATCATGCGCAGATTGGGCGATGCTTTGCGACGGGGTGAGCTTGCGGAAGTCCCATAACTTTGTACCCTGAAAAAAATTTATAAAAAAAGCTTGCAGATTTTTTATGTATGTGATAAATTGTTTCTTGTCGCCGCGATGCGGTGATCACAAAGATCCGCACCTTGAAAATTAGATATGGAATAAAGCAACGAGGTTAAGAAGGAAAATCCTTCTTTGATCGTCGATGTTGCAAATCACCGAGGAGATACCGAGCGGCATAGCGATATGCCGAATAAACCTAGTAGGTTAAGCTACTAAGGGCACACGGTGGATGCCTTGGCGCTAGGAGCCGATGAAGGACGGGACGAACTCCGATAAGCTTCGGGG